>DATJQB010000223.1:0-10626 GCA_035506075.1 Bacteroidota bacterium
GCGCAATATTCCTCACTGCTGCCTCCCGTAGGAGTCTGGACCGTGTCTCAGTTCCAGTGTGGCTGATCATCCTCTCAGACCAGCTACCCATCGTCGGCTTGGTGGGCCGTTACCTCACCAACTACCTAATGGGACGCAGGCCCATCTTTAGGCGCCCTTTTGGGGCTTTTAACAACTGTCACCATGCGGTGCCGCTGCATCATCGAGTATTAGCCCCGATTTCTCGGAGTTATCCTCGTCCTAAAGGCAGGTTGCCTACGTGTTACTCACCCTTGCGCCGGTTTACTCAAGATATTGCTACCTCTTTCTCCCAAGACTTGCATGTGTTAGGCACGCCGCCAGCGTTCGTCCTGAGCCAGGATCAAACTCTCCGTTGTAGTTTTTCCAACTTCAAGTTTGAACCGTGGCGTTCTTGTATCACTGTACATCTTCGATACAACTGCCAGGTTACAAAACCCTGTGCAATTGACTCGAGGCTACACACACTTTTCAAAGAACATTTTCTCTCATCTGCCACGATGTGGCCAGACGACAAAAATGCCCATCTTGCATGGGCATTGAGAGACATCACAATCAAAGAAACCAGGCGTTTTTAGCGCCTCCCCATCATTTGCGGGGTTTACAATATACCATGTCCTTGATAGAAAGTCAATACTTTTTTTCATTTTGTTTCACTTTTTTTTCGCAGGGCGTTACATTCCCTCCCCCCCTTCGTATATCCCTTGAGATCGGTAATACTGAGAGATTTGAGCGATTTTCCGAGACTATGGACCAAGCGCATGCCCGGGCACGATCTAAAATTGAATTTCAGAACGAATTGGTCTACCTTCAATTCGTCAGCTAGAAAAAAGAGAGGGCCATCATGATCATATTCTATTTCTTTGTCGCAGCAGTTGTCCTGCTCATACTCTGGGTCGTAGCAAAATACAATTCTCTCATCACCCTCCGCAATCAGGTTACCAACGGATGGAAACAAATCGACGTGCAACTCAAACGTCGGCACGATCTTATCCCGAATCTTGTGAACTCGGTGCGCGGACAAATGCAGTTCGAACAGGAAACGCTCGAAAAAGTCATCCAGGCCCGCAACTCGGCAATCTCCGCCAAGGGCGTTGCCGATTCGGCCGCCAAGGAAGATGTGCTCAGCTCCGCACTGACCAAACTGTTCGCGCTCGTTGAAAACTATCCGCAGTTGAAATCCAACGAGAACGTCAAACAACTCCAGGAAGAACTGACGAGCACGGAAAACAAGATTTCGTTCGCACGACAATTCTACAATGATATCGCGACGAGGTTCAACACCGCACAACAGGTGTTCCCCGCGAATCTCATCGCTTCAATGTTCAACTTCAAACCATCCGAGCTGTTTGAAATCCAGGTCGCCGCTGAACGCGATGTACCGAACGTCGATCTGTCGCTGAAAAAGTAGGACGCACCATCGTGCAAGCAGCGCGCAACATCTACGAGCAGCAGGCAGTGAACATCCGCATGACGTGGTTTGTCATGGCCGGTTTTGTCCTCCTGCTTGCCTTCATCGGATTTGGATTCGACTACTTCTTTCTCGGGATGTATCTCAATGAGGACACGATCCTCCCTGTCGGCACAACGATCGCAATCGTCATCGGCATCATGATGGCGGCGAGCAGCCTGCAGTCCGGAGCGAAGTCCGTGCTTGATTCCACGGGAGCCGTCCCTGCCGATCCATCCATTCCTGCGCATCTCCAGCTCCTCAACATTGTCGAAGAGATGTCGATCGCTTCCGGTCTGCCGAAACCTCAGGTGTTCATCGTTCCCGATGACGATCCGAATGCCTTTGCGACAGGCAAGGATCCGCAGCACAGCTACATCGCTGTGACACAGGGACTCCTGGATACACTGAACAGGGAGGAACTGCAGGGAGTGGTTGCACACGAAATGAGCCACGTGCGGAATTACGATATCCGACTCATGACAGTTGTTGCAGCGTTCGTCGGTGCAATTGTGTTGCTGTCGGATTCGACCCGCCGGGGCGTCAGATTTGGAGGCCTCTCAGGACGCGGCGGACGATCGCGCGGCAGCGGCTCACTCGGGGGCATTTTCTTCATCCTTTGGATCCTAAGCATCATCCTCGCACCCATCCTCGCACAGCTCATGGCCATGCTCGTCTCGCGTAGACGCGAGTATCTTGCTGATGCGTCGGGAGCGGAGCTGACGAGAAATCCTCTCGGTCTCGCGAGCGCCCTGAAGAAGCTCGATGCAGCCGTCGCACCGACCGAATCGATCAAGCGCGGAGCAGCGCATCTGTGTATTGTGGACCCAGTCGGGAGATCGTTCAACTCGAAGGAAGGATTTGCTGCGGAGTTGTTCGGAACCCACCCGCCCATCGAGAAACGGATTCTCGCTCTGGACGCAATGGCGTATCAGTACAACACATCTAAGCTTTCTGTTTGAGGATCTCTTTGCGGACCTGCCTTTCAAGTCGCAGGTGCTCTTCCGCAGAAATACTGAACCGCTCGCGAAGCTGCTCAAGCCGCTCCGAGTCTTGCGGTGTGATTACCCCGTCACGCCAGACATCGGCGATGGCCTGCAAGTAGATCTCGATCTGCACTTCCTGCTGCATCAGTTCGTGGTCCTTTTCCGAGAGGCCAAAGCGCTCGCGTAAGAGCGCCAGGATCGCCGCCTCATCCTCGCTGAGTTCGGCATCGCGCCACGCAAGATGGAGCACCTGGATGTACGTCTGCCTGAACTCGTTCGTTCCGGCCGCGGCCTCTTTGCTCAACGCTTCTTGTGCCCTACGCTCATCCTCCGCCAGCTTTCTTTGTTCCGCCTCGGCCTTTATGCGTTCTTCCTCTGCACGCTTCCTCTCGTCCTCGGCTTTTTTCTTCAGTTCTTCGGCCCTCCGCCGCGCCTCCTCTTGTTTGCGCCGCTCTTCTTCTTCGCGGCGCATACGCTCGATCTCTTCAAGCTGCCGGCGCGCTTCCTCATCCGCCTTTTTCTTCGCGAGCAATTCCGCCTGGCGCTGGGCTTCGAGAAGCGCTTTCTTGCGCTCGTTTTCTTCCCGGAGACGAGCGGCTTCCTCTGCTTTCAGCCGGGCCTCTTCTTCAGCACGGCGCATGGCTGCTTCCTGAGCCTTTCGACGCTCCTCCTCTTCATGGCGCCGGTTTGCCTCTTCAAGGGCCCTGCGCTTTTCGCTTTCCTCCTGCTGCCGCGCCTGATCCTGCGCGAGCCGCTTGGCTTCATCTTCGGCCTTGCGGGCGTCTTCTTCCACCTGCTTGCGTGCGACGACTTCGGCCTCAAGGCGCGCCGTCTCCTCGGCAGCCTTCTGACTTGACGCTGCTCTCTTTTGCTCAAGAATTTTGCGTTTCAGTTCCTCAACCTTCTTGCGTTGTTCCTCGAGATCGGTCATGTCGATTGTTTTCGGAAAAAGAAACGTTGGGCCTTCTGCTCCTGTCACGATCGCAAACGTTTACAAGTACTTGCGGAGCCATTGGTTGCAGGATGACGGGCGCGGACGGCGCAATATATCTGTTTGATTATGGAATGTCAACGAACCGGGATCACACCCACTTTGCAATTGGAAAATACACTTTTGTGGATTACCTTGGAGTGCACTGGAGCACATTCCCACAAATCGGAGGAAATCATGGAAGAACAAGCACCAGCAGCGCCAACTATTTCCCTCAGCGACATTATCATGAATGTCTTCGCATCCCCCGGCGATGCATACGAAGGAATTCGAACCTCCCCGACCCGGGCAAGCGTATGGGTCATTCCCCTGATCATCATCATGATCTTGTCATGCTGCTTCACCTGGATCATGTTCACGAACGATGCAATCAAAACCCAGTTCATGGACTCGCAGCGAACACGCATGGAGGAGCAGGTTCAGGCCGGCAAGATGAGCCAGGAGCAGGCCGACCGTGCCATGGATCAGATGGAGAAATCGGGGGGCATGATGATCGCTTTCGGGATTGTCGGCGGCATCCTGATGATTGCGATCATGTTCTTCCTCTCTGCGCTCGTGTTCTGGCTTGTCGGAAAGTTGGGGCTCAAAGCCGAAGGAGGGTACGGCAAATATCTTGAGTTGTACGGGGCTGCACAGTGGATCGGGGTCCTTGGATTTATCATTACGATCCTGCTCGCAGTTTCGTACGGATCAATGTTCGCATCACCCAGCGGCGCACTCGCCGTCCTCGGCAATTACAACCCGAAAAATACAACCCACCGACTCCTCTCTGCCCTCAACATTTTCACGATCTGGCAGATGATCGTCGTTGGAATCGGGCTGGCGAAATACGGAAAGAAGTCGACAGGCGTCGGGATCGGCGTCGGGCTTGGATTGCTCGTCGTTTGGATCCTGATTTCGGTCTTCGGGATGGCAGCTCTCGGAATGTAATGAAGAGACGGGCTCGGTGAATGGGGTGGTCTTAAACGAGGCGGGGAGTCACTCTCCCCGCCTCATGAGTTTTCACTGACGAGCTCCGGCGAGCCCCCCTCATACGCCATGGTTGAGAATCGCTTCGCTTGTTCCTACCTTGTATCATTCCCCCATGAACATCTTACATGTCCTCTCACAGTTTGAAGTCACCGGAGCGGAAGCTTACGCCGCGGCTCTTATCGACGCGCAAATTGCTGACGGTCATGAGGTCGTGGTGGTCTCCGACACGTTCACTATTCCGACCAGGGCGACGTACATTGCTGTACCCATCGGAATCCGCTCGTATTCGCGCCGCATCAGGAACATCGCTACACTTACAAAGATCATCCGATCGAAATCGATCGACATTGTGCATGCCCACTCACGCGCGGCAAGCTGGGTCTCGTTGTTCGCCACGCGGCTGACAAACAGGCCGCTCGTCTCCACCGTCCATGGGAGACAACACGTTCACACTTCCAGCAAAGCGTTCAGCGTGTACGGCCGTGACGTGATTGCAGTCTCTCCTGCCCTGAAAGAACATCTCGTCAATGATCTGCATTTTCGTCCAAGCGACATCGTCGTTATTCCCAACTGCATCCTCTTCGACTACTGGGAATCGAAACGCCAGAGCGCCACACCAGCCAGCGTTGCTCATGAAGGAGATTGTCGAACGATTCTGTTCGTAGGGCGATTGACGGGACCGAAGGGGGATGTGGTGCGGCTTCTTCTCGATCGCGTGCTCCCGGACATCCTCGCTCACCGGAGGGTGCAATTCAAAACCGTCGGCGGCATGATCGTGCCGGAAGATATTCCACAACTTGTCAAACAGCTCAACACCAGGATGGGCCGGGACGTGGCAGAACTTGGTGGGTTCAAAACGGATGTCGCTTCGGACATGCTTGCCGCAGATCTGATAATCGGTTCAGGCCGGGTCGTGCCCGAGGCGATCGTGCTTCACAAACCGGTCATCGCTTTTGGAGAGTCTGCCTACGAAGGGCCGATACTTTCATCCACCTTCCGATCGGCCGTGATTTCGAACTTTGGCGACACGGGCAAACCTGTTTCTCCCGCCCCGGATCTGATACGACGAGACATTCTTGCTACACTCGACCATCCACCAGACGCCGCTGAACTGGAGACCCTCTGCTCGCTCGCCCGCCGGAAATTCGATGTCAGAAACGTAGAGGCCAGAATTCAGGGGGTTTATGAACGTGCGGAAGCCCGCCTGAGATCGCCCCAATCGATCCCGGTTCTGATGTACCATCGCGTCCTTGAACAGGGTGACACGACACCGGGGCATGGAATCTGGGTATCAGCATCGCAATTCCGGAGTCAGTTGGCATCCTTGAAACGGAGGGGCTTTCAGACAATCACATTTCGTCAATACGAGAGGTTTGTGCGCGGGGAGTTGACACTGCCTTCAAAACCGATCATCCTGACATTTGACGACGGATACGAAGACAATTACCGGGTGGCGTTTCCGCTTCTACAGGAACACGGGTTCAGCGCCGTGATTTATGCGGTCACCGATCGGAGCAGAAGGACAAACTTCTGGGATGCCGGGGAACCGCCGGCGCGCCTCATGACCGATGCACAGATGCAGGAGCTTCAGCGAGCCGGATTCGAGATCGGATCGCACACAGCATCACACGCACACCTGCCCCGCGAGTCCGTTGAGTCTGTCGAACATGAGGTCCGACTTTCGAAAGAGACTCTGGAGCAAATTCTCGGACAAGCGGTAATTTCCTTCGCGTATCCCTACGGCGAGATATCTGATCCGGTGAAGGAGAGTGTGAGAGAGGCGGGATATAGATTTGCTGCGGCAGCTGACTCCGGTCCTCTGACGCTCTTCGAGGACTTTCTTGAAATCCGGAGAACGCAAGTATTCCCCTGGACAGACCGGGTCGGATTCTGGAAGAAAACTCTCCCCATCTACCTGCATTACAAGGCGCTCAAGTCATCAAACGGATAAGCGCGCTTCCCATTGGTTCAATCGTGAACAGGATTGTCAGGGACGCAATCGCGGCGTAAATGATACGCCGAGCGCTGCGGACGTCAACCCATCAAATTTCGGTCCTGAGAGATTGAGAAGATTCGGGACACCGAACATCCTGCGCACCTCAGCAAACCCCGAGAACGCGTTACTCACGCGGAGATTGATCCCGGCTTTTGCATCCGGGGCAACGGTTCCGCTCAACCGACTCGAGTAGCTCCAGAGAGCGAGCGACCCGCCGAACCCGAGATACGGCTGCACATCCCCCTGAAGCATGTAGAATGTCACATCCGCTCCGAGAAATCCCATTCCCAAACTGAAGTTCGGCATCCTGTAGTAGTTTTCGTTCCTGTAGCTGGAGTAGGGTGAGTAGTAGGGAACGACGTATGAGACGGCAGGAACAAAATCGTTCGGATTGACCTGCGAAGACGAGCCGGTTTGAATCAGTACGCCGCCGAAGAAATCGAGCGACGGAACTGAGGCGCGCGTTGGACTGTACTGAAGGATCAACATCGGTCCAAACCGATCTTCGCCCCCGACAGAAAAACTTCCGTATGCTATCATGGTGCTCAACGAACCGGTGTTCCTGTTCTGGAAGTCGGCCCGCCGGGAGATTGTGCCGGTTGGTACCTGAGTATCGGGTCCCTTCTCCTGCGCAAGGAGCACTGCGGACATACCGAGAACGAGCATTCCGATCACGATCGATTTCATGGTTCTCCTCCTGCTATTCTTTTCCTGCTTCAAACTTCTTCCACTGATCGGCATACCAGCGGAGTTTTGCATCTACCATTCCAAACACTGTGCCCGTTGAAAAGGATCCATTCCTGCCGCGTTTGCCGGCCCTGATGCCGGTCAGGATTTCAATTCCTTCTTCTATCGTTTTGACTGTGTAAATATAGAACTTTTTCTTCCTCACCGCCTCGACAACATCTTCACGAAGCATGAGATCGTTGATGTTGCGTTCGGGGATCATCACGCCTTGCGTCCCCGTGAGGCCCCGTGCGTTGCAGACGTCGAAGAACCCTTCGATCTTCAGGTTTACTCCCCCGATTGGCTGGATCTCTCCCTTCTGATTCACCGAGCCGGTCACTGCGATGTCCTGCCTCAGCGGCACATTCGCGAGGCTCGAGAGAATTGCGTAGATTTCCGTCGATGATGCGCTGTCGCCATCGACGCCGCTGTACGATTGTTCGAACGTCACGCTTGCGCTCATGATGAGCGGCTTGTCCTGGGCAAACAGTCCCCTGAGGTATCCGCTCAGAATCGCGATTCCCTTGTTGTGCGTGGGACCGCTCATCTCCGACTCGCGCTCGATATTGATGATGCCGGCGCGTCCAAGTGCAGTCTTCACAGTGATGCGGGAAGGCTTGCCAAACGCGTGTTCCCCCGTGTCGTACACCGAGAGACCATTCACCTGTCCGACAACCGCCCCCTCTGAATCGATCATGATGGTGCCGTCGTCGATCATCTCCTGGAGCTTTTCCTCGATCAGCTTCACCCTATAGACGCGTTCCTCGATCGCCTTGCGCACATCCTCAGCCCGCACGATCGTCGCCAGCTGTTCACCGGCCCAGTAGTTGGCCTCGCGCGCGACGTCTGCGAGGATATTGAACCTTGTGGAGAGTTTCTTGCGGCTGCCCGACAGGCGGACACCGAACTCCACAAGCACAGCAAGCGCTCCGCGATCGAACACCCTGAGTTTCTCGTCGTCACAAACCATCTTGACAAATCGAAGATATTGCGACACCGCGCTGGCATCCCGTTCCATCTCATAATCGAAATCCGCGCGGATCTTGAAGATCTTCTTGAAATCGTCGTCCCTCTGGTAGAGGAACTGATAGATCTCCGCGTCACCGATCATGATGACTTTGATGTTGAGGTTGATCGCTTCGGGTTTCATGCCCGTTGGTGCGAATCCGTACATCGGTTCGTTGGCGTGGATCTCGGCTTTTCCCGTGCGCAGCGTTCTCTTGAGATCCTGCCAGACACCCGGCTCCATCAACGCGTCAATCGCGTTGAGGACCAGGTACCCGCCATCGGCCTGGTGCAATGCCCCGGGCTTGATCTGCATGAAATCGGTTCTCCAGACTCCGCCGCGTTCCATCTCCCGCTCGACTGTACCGAAGAGATTCTTGTACTTCGGGTTTGTTTCGATGATGACAGGTGTGTGCTCCATCTCGGAGTTGTCGACGAGAAGATTGACCTGATACTCAAGAAAATCATCCTCGCTCTCCTCCTCCTCCTGTTCGCCTGCCTGCGGCTGCGCAGGCTTGTGGAACCGGTCGAGGTTCTCCTTGATGTGCCGCCTCACCTCCTCGAGGTATAGATGCACATGATCGTTGTCGTACGTCGTCTTGAGAACTTCGATTCCCTCATCGACGAGCGGCATGACGAGCCGATCCTCAACCTCTGCGAGAGACTGTTGCACTTTCTTCTCGATGTTCCGAAGTTCGCGGAAGACTGTCGCCATCTGCTTCTCGAGGCCGGCCTGCGTTTCCCTCATCGCCTCGAACTGCTCTCTCGTGATCTCCCCTTTCGCCACCATCGAATCGACCTCTTCGAAGTTGGTCGCCTTCTCCCCAACAACCGGGACAATATCCGGCCGCATCAGATTTCCTACCTGCACCTGCACAAGTTCGAATCCCTTCTCCTTCACCTTCTTCTCAAAGTCCAGCAAGACGCTTCGCTGCCGCTCCTGAAAGTGTGAAACAACCCCTTTCCTGGCCTGCTGGAACCGCTGGCTTTCATACAGCGCCGGCAAGTCGCGGCAAAGGTCCCTGATAAGGTTGGCCATGTCGTCCTTCAGGCTCCTGCCTTGCCCCGCTGGCAGCGAAAGTGCAATGGGAAGATCGGGGTGCTTGAAATTATAGACATAGCAGTGATCGCGCAACTGATCCGTGTGCCCCTCGAATGCCTTGAGCAGCCGGCGAATCGTCGTCGTGCGCCCGGTGCCGGAGATCCCGGTGACGAAAATGTTATAGCCGAAGTGGTTCATCGCAAGGCCCACTCGCAGCGAGCGGAGCGCCCGTTCCTGGCCGATGATCTCCCGCGTCGGTTTGATTTCGGCGCTCGAACGAACCTTCAGCGACTGTGGATCGCAATGCCAGCGGAGTTTCTCGGGGGCCAGTGGTTTCGGAAGCGATGCTTTCTGAGCGGACTGTACAGCGCGTGGTTTGATGTTCATAACCTCACGATGATGTCGGAAAATCAGTCGGTAGTGTGGAGTCCCGCATGATGCTCCGGAGCGAAGCGACCTCCGTACCGGAGCATCGAGGTCTTTGATGATATCGAACAGCCGGGGTACAACGCCATCTTACGACATTCCCATAAGCGCATTGATGCCGACGACATTGACAATGTCTTCAACACTGCAGCCGCGCGAAAGATCGAATGCCGGTTTCTTCAAACCCTGGACGATGGGTCCGACCGCTTCCGCTCCACCGAGGCGTTGTGTGATCTTGTACGAGATGTTGCCTGCATCGAGATTGGGGAAGATCATGACGTTTGCCTTGCCGGCGACCGGACTGCCGGGAGACTTGCGCTCGCCAACGGACGGCACGATGGCTGCATCAAACTGGAGTTCGCCGTCGACAAGAAGAGTCGGGTTCTTCTTCTTCACAATCGCCGTTGCTTCGCGCACCTTCTGCACGAGCGCGTGCTCTGCGCTCCCCTTCGTCGAGAACGAGAGCATCGCCACCTTCGGTTCCTCACCTGTCAGTTTGCGATGATTCTGGGCCGACGCAAGGGCGATGTCCGCGAGCTGCTCGACTGTCGGGTCCGGTACAACTGCGGAATCGGCGTACGTATAGACTTTGTCCGGCCAGACCATGAGGAAGAAACTCGAGACGATGCTGATTCCTTCGGCGACACCGATGACCTGAATTCCCGCCCGAAGGACGTCACCTGTCGTGGAGATCGATCCAGCGACACTCCCGTGTGCGTCACCTTCCCGAACCATCATCGCACCATAGAACAAGGGACGCTTCATGGTCTCGAGGGCCTGATCCGGAGTCATGCCTTTCGACTTGCGCAGCTCGTAGAAAATATCCGCGTACTTTTTAAGCTGTGTGGATTTTTCCGGGTCGACGACATTGACGCCGTCCAGCTTCGTGTTGCATTCGGCGGCTTTCGCCCGAATCGCCTGCTCGTTTCCGATAAGAGAGATGATTGCGGATCCCTCATCGACACAGATCCTGGATGCCTTGATCGCTCGCTCGTCAGTTGCGTCCGGCAGCAC
>DATJQB010000224.1:0-5941 GCA_035506075.1 Bacteroidota bacterium
CGCGGTCGCCTTTGCTCCTTCCGAAGGACGATACGGGGTTGTGGGTCTCAGCTTTACGACGATCGACTACGGCACATTCAATTTCACGCAGGTTGCATCCAATGACCAGGGCTATGTCGATATCAACGGGCCCGCACCGACAGCTTATGTCGTCGGACTTGGCTACGGCCGGCAGTTGTCCAATCAATTCTCGGTCGGCGGACAGATCAAATACGCGTACCAGAGCCTCGGCAACAGCGTCGTTCCAATGTACACGACGGTGCTGAACTCGTCCGGCAAGACAACGCAGGACACGTCGATGGATCTGAGAAAGTATTCTGCCGGGACGCTGGCGTTTGACTTTGGGACGCTCTATAAGACCGGACTCAAGAGCCTGGCGTTCGGTGTTTCCATCAACAATTTCTCCCGGGAGATCCGGTACGAACGGGAGAGCTTCCAGCTGCCGCTGTTGTTCAAGATCGGCGTGTCGATGAATGTGTTCGACTTTCTCCCCGCCATCGGCGAGGATCACACGTTGAACATCTCCGTCGACGCAGCACACCCCCGTTCGTACGACGAATTCCTCAACATCGGGGGGGAATATGTGTTCGCTAAAACAATCGCTCTGCGCGCCGGCTATATCAGTCATCATCCAGATTACAATTTCACAGCCGGTGTTGGAGTGCAGAAGTTCGGCGTGGGGCTCGATTATTCCTACATGCCGCACAAGATCTTCAACAACATCCAGCGGCTCTCGGTACGATTTGCCCTGTAAGTTGAACATCCAGCTTATCCATGAGTGTCTGTCTTAGAGGAGTCCAACCATGCGGAAGGTTACAGTTCTATCACTCTTACTTTTGATGTCTCTTTCAGTGCCCCTTCTTGCCGGGACGTATGGCAAGATTGCAGGCCGGGTCACGGATGCCGAGAACGGTCAGCCGCTCCCGGGCGTCGATGTGACGATTGACGGCACGTTGATGGGGGCCTCATCAAATGTCGATGGGTATTATACGATCCTGAACATCCCCCCGGGAACATACGTTGTCAAGTTCAGCATCATCGGCTACGCAAAAACCACCGTCACAAACGTCCGGGTGGAGATCGATCTGACGACGACGCTCAACCAACAGTTGAAAGCAACGACGCTGGTCACGGGCGAAGTGGTGATCATTGCGCAGCGCCCCGTTGTCACGAAGGACGTCTCTGCAAGCCAGTTCAACATCCAGACGGAAAATGTGGAGACAATGCCGGTCCAGGCGGTAACCGATGTCCTCGTGCTGCAGGCCGGTATCGAGAAGGGAAGCGATGGTATTATCGTACGCGGCGGCGGCACCAACCAAACGATGTTCGTCGTGGACGGATTCGTGATGAACGACGAGCGCACGAATATTCCGTACTCCGCCGTGGGACTCTCTGCAACGAAGGAGTTTCAGGTGCAAACGGGCGGGTTCAACGCTGAATACGGAAACCTCCGGTCGGGCGTCGTCAATGTCGTCACAAAAGAGGGGGCCCGTTCCAGCTACAACGGGACTGCCAATGTCTGGTACCGTCCAGCTGCCCCGAAGCATTTCGGCATTTCGCTCTACGATCCCAACTCCTACTTCAACCGGCCGTTTACCGATCCTGCTGTCTGCTGGACAGGCACGCGCAGCGGCGCGTGGGATGCCTTCACGCAGAAACAGTACCCTGCCTTCCAGGGGTGGAATGCCATTTCGCTCGCGACACTCCAGGACAAGGATCCCACCAATGACCTGTCACCGGAGGGGGCGAAACGCCTCTGGGATTACCAGCGACGACGGCAAGGAGATATCACGAAGCCGGACTACACCATCGACCTCGGATTCGGAGGTCCTGTTCCCATCATCGGATCCGAGCTTGGGAACATGCGCTTCTTCGCGTCCCATGTGCGCGAGCAGGAAATGTTCATTGTTCCTCTCTCCCGCGACGCTTACACCGACAACCGGACGCAGATTAAACTGACATCGGACATCACCACGACAATGAAGCTGACAATCATGGGGATGTACAGCGAAGACAATTCCGTTTCCCCGTACGAGTGGACGACGACACCGACTGGCTACCTGATGAGAAACCAATCGGAGATCGCCGATCTCCTCAGCAGTTCGGACGGGATGAACGTTCTCTACGAGCCGGACCGGTACAGCCCGAGTTCAGTCTACCGCTACACAGTCGGCGCAACACTCACCCAGATGCTGACACCGACGACATTTTACGAAGTGGCAGTCCAGCGCAATTCCAGCCGCTACAATACGTTCGGTTTGCCGCTCAGGGATACATCGAGGACCGTACAGGCGGTTCCAGGCTACTACACGGACGAAGCCCCGTACGGCAACTGGGGATACACCTCGGTCGCGATCGACGGCATCATGAGCATGGGTGGATGGATGAACCTTGGCCGCGACCAAAGCGTGATCGCGAGCAACATGATCCGGGCAAGCATCACAACGCAGTACGACGAAGCGAACCAGATCAAGGCCGGGTTCCAGTTCACGTATGACGATCTTGACGTGAATTCCGGGACCTACAACGCGTCGATGCCGTCCTGGACGCGCAGCATGATTTACCATGTGAATCCCTACCGGCTCGGCGCCTTCGTTCAGGACAAGCTCGAGTTCCAGGGCTTCATCGCCAACATTGGCGTGCGGCTCGACTACTCGAACCCGAACTCCGACATGTACGTCTTCACCCCATACGACGTCCTGCTTGGCCAGGTCATCGGGAACACCATTGAACAGGCTGCGCCGAAAACGCGTTCAAAGTCTGAGACGTATATCAGCCCGCGTCTGGGGGTTTCGCATCCGATTACAGAAGACTCGAAGCTCTATTTCAACTACGGCCACCAGGTATCGGAGCCATCGTCATCGACGCGGTTCAGGCTTCAGCGCGAATCGAACGGACTCGTGACGTATCTCGGGAATCCCAATATGGCATACGAGAAGACAGTCGCCTACGAGCTCGGGTTCGAACAAAACGTCGCGAACATGTTCCTTGTCAATCTCGCGGCGTATTACAAGGATGTCACAAATCAGCCTGGCTGGATTTACTATCAGAACATCAACTCGTCGGTCCACTATTATATGGCGTCGAGCAACAATTACGCTGATATCCGCGGCTTCGAAGCTACGTTGACAAAGGTGGCGGGATCGTGGATCAGCGGATTTGTCAATTATACCTACGACGTCGGGTCATCAGGATACTTTGGGCTGACCTCCTACTACCAGGACGTCAATTCCCAGCGTGCGTATCTCCAGCTCAATCCATATCAAACAAAACCCCATCCCCAGCCGTTTGCGCGGGCAAACATTACTTTCAGCACACCGATGGGATTCGGTCCTGAATTATTCGGCACCAGGCTGCTGGAAGGTTGGAACCTGAACATGCTGGCGACGTGGCAGGCTGGAAGCTACGCAACATACAACCCGAACTCGACGCCCGGCGTCGTCGATAATGTGCAGTGGAGAGACAATGCGAACGTCGACCTCAGGCTCTCGAAGAATTTCCGGTTCAGCACGTACGATGTGCAGCTGTACATGGATGTGAAGAACGTGTTCAACTTCAAGACCCTCAATTATGCCGGGTTTGCCGATGCGTATGACTACCAGGATTACCTTGCGTCACTCTGTTTCCCCTGGGAGGATGGCGACAAGAAGGGCAATGACCGGATCGGGGATTATCGCCCGAACGGTGTCGCGTACGATCCGCTCGAGCCGAACCCGAACAACGATCCGGCGATCACAGCGCGGAACAACGTCCGGAAAGCCAACAAATCGTACATCGACATGCCAAACATCACGTCGATCACGTTCCTGAACCCGCGAGATTTCTCGTTCGGCATCAGGTTCAACTTCTGATTTCGTTTCTCACGACTTGACTATAGGGAGAATCACGATGTTGCTACCTCGCACATTCAACCAGAAATTTCTTCTCCTCTGCGGGGTCATCCTCCTGTGCTCTCTTGCATCGGCCCAGGTTGCAGAGACCGACAAGCGGTACGTGCGCGTCGGGACGCTGCAGACGAAATTCAACGCGTACGGCTCTGAACGGGCGTACAACGAAGTGTACTACGAAGGCCTGCAGTGGCCGGCCGACTACCTCTACACCGACAATCAGGTGATCGAACGGCAGCAGTTCGGATGCCAGGACTTCACCGACGCGCAGGGAAAACACTGGGACTCCTATTGCGTACAGTTTTCGCAGGCACAGGCGCGGGTGACCACCTATCCGGTCGTTCACAAGCAAATTTCAAAGTTCGACCTTCCGTTCGTCTATGTCGACGGCACCGAAATCAACGCACCATACCGATCCGATTACCAGGAGATCGATCCGAACCTGATCAGCGACAGAATGATCATCAACGTGGTGAACACATCCATGGGTGTGACGCTGACCCGCAGGATTTTTGCATTCAGCCAGCAGTATCACGACAACTACTATATCAAGGAATACACGTTCAAGAACACCGGGTACGTTGACTACACAACGAACAAGGTTCTGAATGCAACGATCAAGGGATTTCGTTTTGGCATGGGCATCCGCTACTCCGTTTCACGCGAAGGCGCGTTCAGCATCACCGACGGGCAGGACTGGGGCAAGCACAGCTGGGTGACAAAACGCGGTGAGGATTACGCGGCGCACGCGAGCGAGAAGCTGACAGAATCCAGTCCCATCCCGCAGTGGCTCCGTGCCGGGTACTCCTGGGCCGGGCAGGCGAGCATCAACACGTTCGACAACATCGGAGGTCCCTACATTACAGGAACGGGGCGTTTTCGAGCGCCGCAATTTGCCGGCCACGTCGTCCTCCACGTCGACAAGAGCACGACGAACAGGTCCGACGATCCGAATCAACCTCCCGTCCTCGGCTGGCACGCCGGTGATACATGGCCGCTCGGCCTCGGCGATCTCGGGGTCGGCACGCCGCAGCAACACATCGACATGTACAAGATGTTGAGCGGCATTCCGTATCAGGGACTTGGGAGCCCGACGCAGCGAATGGATGAAGTCTACATGAAGTCGAATCCCGATCCGGAGACCGTTCACGGCGACGTGGGCGGAACCAACATCTGGATGTGTTATGGACCGTGGGATCTTGCTCCCGGGGACAGCATCGTGATCGTGGTTGCCGAAGGGGTTTCTGGATTAACGCACGAAAAATGCGATTCCCTCGGCTGGAGATACCTGCAGGCGTACAGAAACTCGAGCGACAAGGGTCCATTTGTTCTCCCGAATGGCTCAACGACGACCGACAAAGACGTCTACAAAGACACGTGGATTTACACCGGCAGGGATTCGATCATGAAAACGTTCAGCCGCGCGAAGAGAAACTACGAGCTCGGCTACCAGATTCCGCAGCCGCCGTTGCCGCCACCGCTGTTCAACATCAACTCGGGGGGCGACCGGATCAGCCTCTCGTGGGATCCCAGCCCTTCGAAGAGCTCACCGGGATTCGGCGGCTACATTCTTATGCGCGCGACAGGAAAACCGGATACAACATATCAGCGCATCGCAACCCTCGGTCCAGAAGCAACATCATTCGATGATGTCACGGCCCAGCGCGGGTTCTCGTATTACTACTACATCTCGGCGTTCTTTGATGGAACCAACAACACATCGGGCGGGCCAAATCCGACTGGGCCGCTCGTGAGCAGCAGGTTCTACACGAAAACAAACCAGCCGGCTTACCTCCGCCGGATTGCAGGCAAGAGCCTGTCGGACATCCGGGTTGTACCGAACCCGTACAACATCGCATCTCCCGGCATGCAGTATCCCGGCGAGCCTGACAAGATCATGTTCCTGAACATCCCGGGACATTGCACCATCAGGATCTATACCGAAAATGGTGATCTGATCAACACGATCAACCATGAAAATGGAAGCGGCGACGAGACCTGGAACTCGAACACATCCTCGCGTCAGGTGATCGTGAGCGGAATCTACATCGTTC
>DATJQB010000225.1:0-10028 GCA_035506075.1 Bacteroidota bacterium
CGGATCGTTCAGATCTTCGAGGCTTGGCCGGAAGAAGGCTTTTGCCTTCTCAAATGAATCGATGCCGCGCTTGACAAGGATCTCGGCGAGCACGGGTGAGACTGTCAGCTCATCGCTGAGCCGTTTGACCTTCTCCATCTCGTCGAGCGAGAGCTCGGTGCGTGTGAGCGTCCAACGATATTCGCGTACTGGGGTCATGAAACACGTTGTTGTTATAGATGCAGGCGATGGCCGGCCGATAAGCCGAATTCTGTCTAACCCGGAGCAGCCGAAGCCGCAGGGGTGAGGCAGTCATTTCTCTAGGCGACCTACCCATCCCGTCTCTCCGGAGAGAATTGAACGGGCCGTTCTTTCTCACTCACGTGAGAACGGGACTTACATGGTCTTGCACCAGGCGGGGTTTATCGTGCCTCCGTCATCACTGCCGGAGCGGTGGTCTCTTACACCACCTTTTCACCTGTTTCTGCCGCCGGAGCGGAAGATGTATGTTTTCTGTGACACTGTCCGTTCCTGCCGGATATGGCCGACAGGACCCTCAGTTGACCTGAGGCGCCTTGCCCTCTGGTGTTCGGACTTTCCTCCCCACCCGTTGCCGGATGGAGCGACTGCCTGGCCGACCACACCTGCTTGAAGCTGCATCCTGTTGAGAGACTATTCAGATCCTGATCGCTTTCTTCGAATCGATACCGAGATTCGCAAGCTCATCAGCTTCCTTGTTCAGTTCTCTCCTGACGTGCCTGATTTCGAATTCGAAGCTGGCCGATGCCAGCAGACGATTCACCCGACCGAAGAGCTCTTTCAGCCCGGGGTCTTTCACTTTGTAGGCCCCCTGGAGCTGCCGGACCATCAGCTCGCTGTCCGAATGGACGACCAATCGCGAGCACTTGGTTTTCGGGGCATTCTTGAGGCAGGCAAGAAGCGCCGTGTACTCAGCGACGTTGTTCGTCGTTTCTCCTATGTAGCCGTGGAGCTTTGCCAGCGTTGTTCCTTCTTCACTCTTGAAAATCACCCCGATGCCGCTTTCTCCCGGATTCCCGCGGGCTGCACCGTCGGTAAACGCGTACACCGTCATAGGACGCTGGTATATGTGTCGACGATATCATCAGAAACCAGCAGCCGGCCGCAGTGCTCGCAGGTCATGATTCTTGCGTTCTTTCTCAGTTCCACTGAAACCTGAGGGGGCACGCGCTTGAAACACCCGCCGCATGCGTTTCGCCGGACAGGGACGACGGCTTTGCCGCCGAGCGCATTGCGAACCCGCTCATACATCTTCAGGTCGGCTTTTTCAATCCGCACCACGAGTTTGTCCCGTTCGTGCTTCAGCTTCAGCTCCTCGTCCTCGTGTTCCTTGTTGACAAGGTCAAGCTCGGCTTGGCGTTCCTTGAGTTCCTTGGTGAGTTCCTCAATTTCGGGGATCACTGCCTCAAGGTCTGTCTTTGCGACGGACGATTTCCCCTCGATCGTTTCCATTTCCTTCTCAAGGGCGATGATACGCTCCTGCGAGACATCAATTTCACGCGTGAGAGCGTCGTACTGCTTGTTCGTTTTTATCTGGAACTGCTGCTCTTTGAACTTCTCAATCTTCTCTTTGGTCGTCACGATTTCGAGGTCGATCTCATCGCGTCGGACGATGGAACCCTTTACGGTTTTCTCGAGGCCGGCATGCAATGATTGTTTCTCCTGAAGCTTCTTCTTCAGTACCTCAACGAGGTGTGGAAGGTCGCCCTTGAGTTCGTGGAGCTCATCGAGACTCGAATCTACTCGTTGAAGGCCATACAACAAGCGCAATCGGTTTTCCAAATGACACTCCTCCAGGAATGCTAGTAAGAATGAATAGGATTTGTTGAGTGCTGAGTGACAGAGACAACAAGGTTTTCATGTTGTGTTGATGCCCAGGCGCGGAGTTTCGACGCAAGCACGGGGAGAACGAGATGCTCGGTTTCCCAGTGGCCTGCATCGACAAGGACAATGCGTCCTGCCGCTTCATGGAACGGGTGATACTTCACATCGGCGGTCACGAACACGTCAGCCTTCACGCTGAGTGCATGATCCAGCAGGTCGGAACCTGCTCCGCCGCACACTGCGACGCGCCGGACTTTCTGTGTAAGCGATCCTGTGAACCGGACGGACTTTGCTCCGGTCGCTTTCTTCACGCTCGTCAGGAACTGGCGCAGGCTCATCGGACGGCGGAGTTCACCCACCGCGCCCATGCCGAAATTCGGATTTGCGTTCTCAAGCAAGTAAACATCGTACGCAGCCTCTTCGTACGGGTGAGCGCCTTTCATTGCTGCGACCACCGCTGCTGTGCGGGCGCGGGGGAGGATCATCTCCAGCCGCGTCTCACCGACCTCCTCGTGACGCAGTGCTTTGCCGGCATATGGGCGCGCGTTCGTAGAACCGCGGAACGTGCCTTTCCCCTCAAGCCGGAACGAACACGAATCGTACTCACCGATGACTCCCGCGCCCGCTTCCGCCATTGCTGCCGCGACCTGATCGACGTGCGATGCAGGGACGAAGACTGCAATCTTGGCGAGCGAGTTGTTCAGCGGAGCGAGGAAGGATGGCTCCTTGATGCCGAGTGCATGCGCGAGTGCGAAGCTGACCCCTTCGCCGGACGCGTCAAGATTTGTATGAGCTGAGAAGAGCGCAATGCGGTGTTCGGCGAGCGAGAGAAGAATGGAACCTACAGATGTGGAATCAGAAATCGAAGACGGCGGGCGGAACAGGAGCGGGTGATGAGACACGATCAGGTCGGCGTTGTTCCTGATCGCTTCTCCGACGATCTCGGGAGTGACGTCCAGTGCAACAAGAACGTTCTTCACTCGCCGGGACCGGCGGCCTACCTGGAGGCCGACGTTGTCACGCTCCCAGGCTGTCCATCGCGGAACCCATGTATCAAAAAATCGTTCTATTTCAGCCAGTTTCATGCTCTTCCGAAAATGGGACAAAAAAAGTGTCCCGTCTTTTGGGCGGGACACTTGTCGGAATTTTTTGATGCTCTCTTGGGAAACTTGAAATCGAGTTGTCTGGGCCGTATCCTGATCGACATCTTCAATGCATCACATTCTACAGAACATAGACATTTGCTTCTTTCCTGTCACCAACCATTATAGAGAAAAGTTGGTACACTTGCAAGAGACTTGCCTTGACGAAATCGCATTGCTGTGCTTTTGGATCAAAATGCTACCGGCCCGTCAAACCCTTCGGTGGCTCAGAGGGGAGGCTTGCGCTGGATGTTCCGTGAAAATCGATTCGCTCGAAGCTGATGTCACGTAGACGCTTCACCTCAGACTCAATCTTCTGAAAGTTTTCTTCAAATCCTTTCAACAACTTCTTGTCCTCATCGGTCGGAGCCTGCCTCCGGATAAGGTCTGCACTGATTTTGATGGCCGCCAGCGGGTTGTTGAACTCATGACAGACTGTGACAACGAGCTCCCGGATCGCCTCGGCTCGCTTTTCTGCAATCAGCATCCTTTTCTCGACGGCCCGGATCTGTTTGTGCATTCGCACCCGATCGAGGACGTTGAGAATTGTCCGCGGCAGCACGGACTCGGCAAGATCTTCCTTGATCAGGAAATCCTCGACGCCGAGCTTCATCGCCTCGATCGCCAGCTTGAAATCGCGCGTCGCTGTGACGAAGACAATGGGAATATCAGAGTTCATCTGGTTGAGCTGCAGACAGAATTCGAGGCCGTTTGTCCCCGGAAAGACGTAGTCGGTGAGGATGAGATCGATGTTCTTCGTGCTCTGAAGCTCCTGAAGCGCTTCCTCGACGCTCTCTTTCCAGATCAGGTGAAATTCCCGATTCTGAAAGAGCTGAAGTTGTCGCTGCACGATCTTCGCGAAACCGATATCATCGTCGGCAAGCAGGACGACGATGGGTTTCGGCGATCGTTGTGAAGTTGGGACGCTCATGGTGTGCAATCAAGGTAAAACAACTTTGTCTGACTTGCAACGAGGCGGATGCCGCCCCGCTGGCTGCGGATATCCGGAAACGACAGACGTGAGATGCGTCAACACGTTGGTTGCTTTTCTTTGGGAAATTATCTATGTTTCTCCGGCGCAGCGCGGATAACCGGCACTGCGACGGCTTGAAAGCGGATCTCCCAAGGAGAATTCTTATGGCAGAGAAAAACAGAATTCTGGTAGTCGATGATGAGGACGCTCTCCGGACGGTCTTGAGCGCTGAATTGGAGGGAGAGGGATATCGGGTCTCATCGGCGGGAGACGGTGCTGAAGCGATCAACATCCTCCGGGGACAGACGTTTGATCTGATCCTCCTCGACATCAAAATGCCCAATGTCGATGGGTTCGAAGTCCTGAAGTTTGTGAAAGAAAGCCAGCCGTCGACAAAAGTCATCATGCTGACGGGATTTGCCGATTTGAAGAACGCGATCGAATCCAAGAAACTGGGCGCCGAGGATTTTGTCAGCAAGCCGTACGACCTTGTCGATCTCCTGACGACGGTTGAACGGGTCCTGAGCGGCCTCTAGACCCGCCCTCGAATCGGTGACACCATGGCCAAGAAGTACCGGATTCTGGTTGTAGACGATGAAGAATCGATAACCTTCCTTCTCAAAACCGAGCTCGACGAACTCTCCGATTTTGACGTCGATGTTGCCCCCAACGGCACAGAGGCGATCAACCTTATCCAGTCCACGATCTACGACATCGTTCTCCTCGACATCAAGATGCCCCGCGTCAGCGGCATCGATGTGCTCCGGTTCATCAACGAACATTCGCCGGCCACACAGGTCATCATGTTAACGAACCTCAACGACTACAAGACGGCGATCGAAACAATCAAACTGGGAGCGTACGATTTCATAAGCAAGCCGTATGAAACGGCGCAGCTGCTTGCCACTGTCCGCCGCGCGGCTGAACGCCGCCAGCTTGTGATCGATAAGGAAGTCATGAAACGCGAGCTCAACCGGATCAGCGGACCGAGCGGTCTGGTGGGGGAGAGCGCTGTGTTTCGGCAGGCGGTTGAGAATGCCCGGAAGGTGGCTGACAGCGAGGCGTTCGTGCTCATCCAGGGAGCGAGCGGAACAGGCAAAGAGCTGCTTGCGCACCTGTTGCACAACGAAAGTCCCCGCAAGGAGCAGCCGTTTGTCGCCGTCAACTGTGCGTCAATCCCGGATCAGTTGCTTGAGAGCGAACTGTTTGGCCACGAAAAAGGGGCGTTCACAAACGCGTACGCAGCCAAGCAGGGACTCGTGGAAGTTGCGAACGGCGGGACCCTTTTTCTCGACGAAGTGGGAGACATCAGCCAGCCCACACAAGCGAAACTGCTCCGATTCCTTGAGACAGGCGAGTTCAGACGAGTGGGAGGCACCAACGCGATGAAGGTGGATGTGAGGGTGGTCTCGGCGACAAACAAGAATCTTCCGCAGGAGGTGCAGGCCGGAAGATTCCGTGAGGATCTGCTCTACCGCCTGAATGTCGTCAGCCTCAAACTCCCCGCCCTTCAGGAACGTAAGGATGACATTCCCCTCCTCGTGGAGTACTTCCTGAAAAGAAAATCAAAATCGAATGCGAAGGGGGTGAGCGATGAGGCGATGGCGATTCTCATGCAGTATGACTGGCCGGGAAATGTCAGGGAACTCGAGCACGTCATCGAGGGTGCCACGGTGCTGAGTCAGGGGGAAACCATCGAGGCGCGGGATCTCTGGATCAACCCGTCGCTCTCGGGACATTCTTCCGTCACGCCGCAGGCAGCTGCGCCGGAAGTGCCCGGGAAGTTGCTCTCCCTTGAGGACCTCGAAAAGATCCATATCGAGAAGGTCTTGAAGGTCCACCAGTGGAATAGACTCAAGACCGCCCAGGTTTTGGGTATCACGCCGAAGACACTTTATCTCAAAATCAAGAAGTACAAGATCAAGCTCCCGAACAATCCGGCAAGCTAGGCCGTCCTCTCGCTTCTGTTCGTTTCACCTCAAGAAATGTATCCGCTGTCAAGGATGTGATGCGTCGTTGTGTAATGGTGCCGGCTGACATTCACTTCAATGAAAGTTCCGGAGGCGGCTGTTGACGAGACTGTCCGATGTGCGCTCGCTGCGTTTTCTGATCAGAGTCGGGGCGGATCAGGGAATCGAAGACGAGGCGGTCTGACAGCAGGTGATGAACCGGCTCGAAGCTGGTGCGGGATCGGAAAAAACTTAGAAACGATGTGCAACTTTTTTTGTGGATCGCCGTCCAATATTATGTAGGGAGCATAACGCTACCTCCTTCTTGATGGGCCAGTCATCGGTCGCCTATGGTGGGACGGCTGAGAAACTGGCTCTTCTTTTTTTTGCCAACACCCTCATTCCTTGACTTTACGGCCTTTGTTGACTAAGTTTTTGGCTCAATCAAGGCTTTTTCCAGCCTGTTGTCAAAAATAGACACACCTCTGCCGCTCCCAAAAGGACACTCATGTCTGGATTCGAAGGGGTCGACTACTACCATCTGGATGAGCTGTTTTCCGAGGACGAGATTCTCTCCCGCAACACCGTGCGCGAATTTGTCGAGGACAAGGTACTGCCCGTCATCGAACGCCACTATGAAGAGGGGACCTTCCCGATGTACCTGATCGGTCAGATGGCGGAGTTAGGGCTCTTTGGATCGACTCTCCCTGCCAAGTACGGCTGCGCTGAAATGAACAATGTCGCCTACGGCCTCGTCATGCAGGAACTCGAACGCGGGGACAGCGGAATTCGGAGCTTCGCATCCGTGCAGAGCGCCCTTGTGATGTATCCCATTTTCACATTTGGATCCGACGTTCAAAAGGACCACTGGCTTCCCCGCCTGGCCTCCGGCAAAGCAATCGGATGCTTCGGACTTACGGAGCCGGATTTCGGTTCGAACCCGGGCGGGATGATCACAAAGGCCGAGAAGACAGCCGATGGGTACGTTCTCAATGGCGCCAAGATGTGGATCACGAACGGCACGATTGCAGACATCGCAATTGTCTGGGCAAAACTCGATGGCGAGATTCGCGGCTTCATCGTCGAACGCGGGACGAGAGGATTCTCAGCGCCGGAGATGAAAGGGAAGCACTCTCTCCGGGCGTCCGTCACTTCTGAACTTGTGTTCGAAGACTGTCTGATACCCGAAGAGAATCTGCTCCCGAAATCTTCAGGTCTCAAATCTCCGTTGATGTGCCTCAGTCAGGCGCGGTACGGAATTGCCTGGGGCGCTCTTGGTTCAGCAATGGCATGCTACGATGCAGCACTGAAGTATTCCAGGACCCGCATCCAGTTTGGAAAGCCGATCGCATCTTTCCAGCTGACGCAGGAGAAGCTCGTCGAAATGCTGACGGAGATTACAAAAGGGCAATTACTCTGCCTTCAACTTGGTCGGTTGAAAGACCAGGGGAAGGCACGATTTACGCATATATCGATGGCGAAAAGGAACAACGTCTTCCACGCGCTCGAGATTGCCAGGGCGGCGCGCGAAATCCTCGGTGCGAACGGGATTCTCAACGAATATCCGGTCATGAGGCATGCGGCGAACCTGGAATCGGTCAAAACGTACGAAGGCACACACGAGATGCACACGCTGATTGTCGGCGAGGATATCACCGGCATTCCGGCATTTGAATGAACCTGGAACGCACACTCAGGACTCCTACAATGCCCCTGAAGAAAATTATTGGTGAAGGTGTTACCTACGACGATGTACTTCTCCTCCCGGCAAAATCTTCCGTTCTTCCGCGCGAGACGGAAGTGAAGACGCATCTCACGCGGGGGATCGGCCTGAACATCCCGCTAGTGAGTGCCGCGATGGATACCGTCACGGAGTCTTCCATGGCGATCGCGCTTGCCCGCGAAGGGGGAATCGGAATTCTCCACAAGAACATGACGATCGCCCGCCAGGCAGAAGAGGTCGATAAGGTGAAGCGGTCGGAGAGCGGCATGATTCTCCACCCAATCACGCTCAGCATGAATCAGACTGTCAGGGATGCCCTTGAGGTGATGAGGAAGTACAGTATTTCCGGAATCCCGATCGTCCAGGATGAAAAGCTCGTCGGAATCCTCACGAACAGGGATCTCCGCTTCGAACCCAACCTCGACCTTGAAGTATCGAAGGTGATGACTTCCGCAAACCTTGTCGTGGCACCTGTCGGTACGACGCTCATCGAAGCAGAGGCCATCCTGCAGAAGAACAGGATCGAGAAGCTTCCGGTCGTCGACAAATCCGGAAAGTTGAAAGGCCTCATTACATTCAAGGACATCCAGAAAAAGAAACGCCATCCGCACGCGTGCAAAGATCACCTGGGCCGGCTGCGCACCGGCGCGGCGGTGGGGGTCACAAGCGATACGATGGAGAGGGTCCTGGCTCTCGTTGAGGCGGGTGTCGATGTGGTTGTTGTTGACACTGCTCATGGGCACTCGAAGGGTGTCATCACGATGGTCAGGCAGATCAAAGGCAAACACGATATTCAGCTGATTGCCGGCAATATTGCGACGGCGGAAGCCGCGCGGGATCTGATCAAAGCGGGGGCCGATGCGGTGAAGGTTGGAATCGGGCCCGGCTCAATTTGTACGACACGTGTTGTGGCGGGCGTTGGAGTTCCACAGGTGACAGCAATCATGGAGTGTGCGAAAGTTGCTTCGCGGGCCGGCGTCCCCGTGATTGCAGACGGAGGGATCAAACAGACCGGTGACATTGCGAAGGCGATAGCAGCAGGTGCGGACTCCGTGATGCTTGGAAGTTTGTTCGCCGGCGTCGAAGAAAGTCCCGGCGAGAAAGTGCTCTACGAGGGACGCAGCTACAAAATGTACCGCGGCATGGGATCCATTGAAGCGATGAAACAAGGAAGCAAGGATCGTTATTTCCAGGATGTCGAAGACGATATCCAGAAACTTGTGCCGGAGGGGATCGAAGGAAGAGTGCCGTTCAAGGGGAGCCTGAGCGAGACTGTCCACCAGATGATCGGAGGACTACGGGCCGCGATGGGGTACTGCGGCTGCCACACGGTCCCCGAGATGAAATCAAAGGCTCAGTTTGTCAGGATGACGGATGCCGGTTTGCGGGAAAGCCATCCTCATGATATTACGATCACCAAAGAAGCCCCCAACTATCACCAGTAAGAACCTGCGATGGTCGAGCGACGGCTTCAGGAAGTCCGGAGACATCTCGCTGTGTTGGAGCTGGATGCCTTCTTCGTCTCCCATACTCCACACGTCCGATATCTGACCGGCTTTTCAGGGTCGAACGGACTCTGCGTCATTACCCGCCAGCATCAGTATTTTCTCACCGATCCACGCTATCGTTCCCAGTCGAAAGCAGAGGTGAAGGGCTTCGCGATCCACGTCACCTCGACGGGCCTGCTGGAGGAGGTCGCGAAACGAAGGCTTGTCGGCAGGGCAAAGCGGATTGGCATCGAAAGCGCACATCTGTCGGTGGAGTCGCTTTCGAATATCAGGAAATTGATCGGTGGTGTGAAGGTGGTCCCGACAAGGTCCATCGTTGAGCGGATCGCGGCGGTGAAGGACGAGACGGAGATTGGGAAGATACGTCGCGCGGTCGAAGTGACGGAGAGAGTATTTCACAAGATCCTCCATCTGCTGAAACCGGGTGTTGCCGAGCAGGAGATCTCGGCGGAGATCGGGTATTGGCACAAGCGGTTTGGGGCTGACGGGGATGCATTTGAACCGATTGTCGTATCGGGAGTCCGCGGCGCCCTGCCTCATGGCCGGGCATCGTCAAAGAAGATCAAACGCGGTGAGCTTGTGACGCTTGATCTCGGATGCACCCTTGATGGATACAGCAGCGATCTGACAAGAACCGTCGCAATTGGAACGCCCTCAGCGCGTGCAAGAACAATCTACAGAGTTGTGCTCGAAGCACAAGCCAAAGCCATCGAAGCAGCGCGACCGGGAATCAAAACCGCCGTGCTTGATCAGACAGCACGGGCCGTCATTGCCGGCAAAGGATTCGGAAAATACTTCAGCCACTCGCTCGGTCACGGGCTGGGGATCGAAATTCACGAAGAGCTTCGTCTTTCTGCTCAGAGCAAGGAAAGGCTGCGGCAGGGAAATGTC
>DATJQB010000226.1:0-2628 GCA_035506075.1 Bacteroidota bacterium
CGATTATCCACGACGTCCTCCCGCGAAGGACATTCCTGCGGCGCAAATCTGCAGGAGCGAACGTCGAGCATCAGATGATCGCATCGAATATCGACGTGGCATTTATCATGCAATCGTGCGATTTCAATTTCAATCTGCGGCGATTGGAACGCTACCTCGTGATGGTGCATGAAGGTAGAGTCACTCCGATCATTTTGCTGAGTAAAAGCGATTTGATAAGTCCGGAGGAACTCCAAGCGCTGATTGCCGAAGTGCAGGACTCGAAGATAGACGCCGCGATCATGCCTTTCAGTAGCAGGACCGGTGACGGCCTCGATTCGCTGAAGCAATCCCTTCAGCCGTCGAAAACATATTGCCTGTTGGGATCCTCTGGCGTTGGGAAGACGACGTTGATCAATAGTCTTCTCGGCCAGGAAATCTATGAAACGCAACCAGTCAGGGAGAACGACAGCAGGGGACGACATACGACCACGCGGCGGGAACTGACTGTGCTCGACAATGGTGCATTGCTGATTGACACTCCCGGCATGAGGGAGCTGGGTCTCATCGCGGCGGGTGACACGATCGACGAGAGTTTCGGAGAGATCGAGGAGCTTGCGCGCAAATGTAGGTTCAGCGATTGCACGCATACAGTCGAGCGCGATTGTGCAGTGTTGGGAGCGATCGAGCGCAATGAACTTAGCGAGGATCGATATCGGAGTTATTTGAAACTGAGAAAGGAATCTGCATTCCATGAAATGACGTATGTTGAACGGCGCCGGAAGGACAAGCAATTCGGACGCATGATCAACACTGCATTGAAGCAACTCAACAAGAGGAAGCCATCATCCACTTAACCCGCCTGCTGCATCATGCTTTTGTCTGTCTTTGACGGCTCAGCTGTGATACCAGAGAATCCGAAACTATCTCTTCGACAATACTCATGACAAACCTTCAAAAAGACGCTCGCATTGCAGGGGCCCTGTACCTCATGGTCGCCCTGACCGGTCCCTTCGTGCTCCTCTACGTACCTGGAAAGCTCTTCGTGCCTGGGGACGCAACATCGACTGCGAACAACATCTTCACTCATCAATCCCTCTTCAAAGCGTATGTTGTTGTCGGCTTGTTCTCGGAGTTGTTCTTTCTTGCGACAGTCCTGGCACTCTATCGGTTACTGAAGGAGGTGGACCGCACGCTCGCCAATATCATGGTGATCACGGTCCTGATCGATGCGCCTCTTGCGTTCGTCGGGCTCGCGAACCAGCTCGCTACACTGACATTCGTTCAGGGGGCGGATTTCCTTTCGGTGTTTGACAAGGCCCAGCGTGATGTGATTGCGACGTTCCTCATCATGGTGGACAGACAGGGGATTGCGATTTCCCAGTTATTCTGGGGATTCTGGCTCTTCCCGCTTGCGATGCTTGTGTATCGGTCGGGCTTTTTTCCCCGGTTTCTCGGAGTATGGCTCTTTCTGAACGGCCTGGCGTATCTGGCAACGAGTTTCACGGGAATGCTCATTCCGCAGCATCTGTCCGTCGTGAACAAGGGTACATTGCCACTCCTTCTCGGCGAGGTGGCATTCCTGCTGTGGCTGCTGATTGTCGGTGCGAAGCAGAAGCTGGTGAATGAGATAACGAATGAACCCGGACAACTGAAAAGCACGTGAAGAACCGGGCAGGAGACGAAGGCGATGTCTGATCGTCGGATGAGCCGTACTGCCTTTGGCACAGCGTACATGCGCGCCGCGCATCTCTTGCTGGATGCGCCTCCTCATGTACTGGACGACGCGGTCGTGATCAGGCTTCTTGGCCCGGAAGCGATTGAAAAGATCACGGCTGATACCGATATGTATCAGACACCCGAGCGGCGGGCGCTTCGGGCGCACGTCGTACTCAGGACCCGTTTCGCAGAGGATCGACTCGCTATGGCAGTTCAACGTGGGGTATCGTACTATGTTATCCTCGGAGCGGGTTTGGACACGTTCGCGTATCGACAGCCGGCGTGGGCGAATAAGGTCGAAATCGTCGAGGTGGATCACCCCGGTACGCAGAACGTGAAGAAAGAACTCCTCAGGCGTGCCGGCATCCCAGTGCCGCGAAACCTGGCGTTTGCACCTGTTGATTTCGAGCACGAAACGCTGGGGGATGGGCTGCTTCGCCACGGTGTAAGTGCGGAGCGAAAGGCCTTTTTCTCTTGGCTCGGGGTCACGATGTATTTGGAAGAACGCGCGATCGATTCGGTACTACGCACGATCGCCGGGTATCCAGTGGGGAGCGAAGTCGTGCTGACGTTTGCCCGATCGGATGGTCCGCCTTCTCCATTCGAGAGTCGGGCCGCCGAAATGGGTGAAAAGTGGATCAGCTTCTTTACGCCGGAGACGATGGAAGCCCGGCTGCGCGCGACTGGATTTTCAGGGATTCAGTTCCTGCAAGCGAAGGAAGCGGAGCAGAAGTATTTCAGGGACAGCACCTCGAGACTCTACCTGTCGTCGCGAACGACGATTGTTGCCGCACAAGTGTAGCCGCAGTCGTGGACGGCTCGCCGTTATTTCAACACACAGGGGGTTGACAATGCTTGCAGGAACTCAATCCCTGAAAACCCCGTATCGCGCAGCCGGGCTTCCATCGTCTCCGGCGTAAAGAAGCTGAT
>DATJQB010000227.1:0-9487 GCA_035506075.1 Bacteroidota bacterium
CGACTCTCAGTTTGTGCTCCATCCGGCATACAACGCCGATCGGGCAACGGTGGTGATCGATCATTTTCTTGTATCCATTGCCCATAATTCTTTCGTCGCGTGGCCTCGTCCGCAGGCAGAACATTAGGGCCTGTACACGGGCGAAGCGATCCCATGACTCTCAGCTTGAAAGTCTCTATATTTGTGAAGCATGATACCTCCAAGTGAACAGCGACCAGATCCTGATTCGCTCCTGAGACTCCTGAAGAAAGAGGAGGAAAAGGAGTCGAGGGGGAGACTCAAGATCTTTTTCGGCATGTGCGCCGGAGTGGGCAAGACATATGAAATGCTGCAGGCGGCACACGAGGCGAAAAAGAAAGGGATTGACGTCGTCGTTGGTTATGTTGAAACCCACGGCCGCGCGGAAACAGAGGCGCTCGTCGCGGGCTTGACGGTTCTCCCACGAAAGGTCATGGAATACCGGGGAGTCTCGCTGGAGGAGATGGACCTCGACGCAATCCTCGCGCGAAAACCCCGCCTTGTTCTTGCTGATGAACTCGCTCACACGAATGCTCCCGGAAGCCGCCACACAAAGCGTTACCTCGATGTCATGGAACTGCTGGATAACGGCATCGATGTGTACACGACACTCAACGTTCAGCATCTCGAGAGCAGGGCCGACATGGTTGCGCAGTTCACCGGGGCGATCGTCAGGGAGACGGTGCCCGATTCGGTGTTCGAGCGGGCGGACGAAGTTGAAGTGATTGACCTGCCTCCCGACGAACTGCTCAAGCGGCTTGCCGAAGGCAAAGTGTACTCTGCGGAGCGTTCGCAGCGCGCGGTTCAGAGTTTCTTCAGGATTGGCAACCTCACAGCGCTTCGTGAGATGGCGCTGCGTCTCGGCGCCGAGCGCGTTGACAGGCAGCTCCGGGACTACATGCAGACCGAACGGATCAGCGGTCCATGGAAGTCCGGCCACCGGCTCGTCGTTGGAATCACCGCCAATCCCCGTGCCATCCAGCTGATTCGATGGACGAGGCGCATTGCGTTCGCGATGCAGGCGAAGTGGATCGGTGTGTTTGTCGAACAGTCGAAACAATTGACGGATGCAGAAAAAAGTCAGTTGGCCAAGAACCTCGATCTGGCGAGGGAGCTTGGTGCTGAGATCGTGACAACGGCAGACGAAGACGTGAGTGCGGCGTTGGTACGAGTCGCACGGGAACAAAACGCCACCCAGATCATCGTTGGTCGGAGTTCCAGACCCTGGTTCTGGCGAATGAGCCTTGTCGACCGTCTGCTGGAATTGAGCAAAGACATCGATGTCCACGTGGCCTCGGGGGAAGAGCCCCAGGAGGGGGCAGCGCGTTGGCGTATCGCAGTTCCCGAGATTCACTCCGGGATCCCTCAGTATGCGGTTGCGGCGGCCATCGTGCTCATCTTGTCGGGACTGTGTTATCCCTTCACGGATTTGCTCGGCTACCAGACCGTTTCACTCATTCTGCTGCTGGCGGTTGTGCTGCTGCCTCTCAGGTTTGGCGTCGGTCCGGTCATCCTTGCCGCCGTCATGAGTGTGATGACATGGGACTATTTCTTCATACCGCCCCGGTACACGTTCGTGATCGCAACGAAGCAGGACCTCCTGATGGTGCTGACGTATTTCGCGATCGCCGCGGTGACTGGAACGCTGACGGTGCGCGTGCGAACGCGAGAGAAAGCTGTCAGGTCGCGCGAAGAACGGGCTGTCGCGCTCTATGCACTCACGCACGATCTGTCCGTCGCAAAGAACCAGGACGACGTCATACGTGCGGCCGTGCTGAACATCAAAAAGTTCTTCGGCGCCGATGTCGCCGCATTCGTGAGCGATCTCGACGGGGATTTCGTCAACAAGACACACCCGGCAAGCACCTACACCCCCAATGAAAAGGAACTCAGCGTCCCGGCCTGGGTTCATTGGAATGAAAAAAAAGCCGGACGCTTTACCGAGACCCTCCCATTTGCAGAAGCTACGTACTTTCCGTTGTCGAGCCTCCGATATCCGCTGGGAGTGATCGGCGTTCGAACAGGAAGGAAGGAGCGGCTTTCGATTGACCAGGAAACGCTCCTTGAGAATTTTCTGACTCAGATCTCGTCTGTTCTCGAGAGGGAGTTCTTAAATGAGATGACGAAACAGTCCATCGCCTTCGTCGAGTCCGAGCGGCTGTATACCACGCTGTTCAATTCAATCTCTCACGAAATGAGAACGCCGATTACAGCTCTCGTCGGAGCGTCGGAGAGTCTGCTCAATGATTCGGTCGGCGGGCAGCCGGAAGTACGAAAAGAGCTGGCGCAGGAAATTCAATCGGCGTCGGAACGGCTCGACAACATCGTCCAGAACCTGCTTGCCATGACGCGGCTCGAGTCGGGACTCATCCAGCCGCACAAGGACTGGACTGATTTTCGCGACATGGTCCACTCCTGCCGTTCCAAGCTTCAAAAAGAACTGGCTCAGCACCACCTTGTGCTCGATATCCCAGCCAGCCTCCCGCTGTTGAGACTGGATTATGCCTTGTTCGAGCAGGTGCTGCTGAACATCCTTCGGAATGCAGCTCACCATACCCCGCCGGGCACGACTGTCAAAGTCCGCGCGGAGGTGGAGCAGCAGGAATGTGTTGTCACAATATCGGACGACGGACCGGGATTTCCGGCGGAGTCCCTCAAGAGAGTGTTCGAGAAATTCTATCGCGTCCCCGGATCAAGGACGGGGGGCATCGGACTTGGCCTCTCGATTGCGCGGGGGTTTGTGATGGCTCACGGCGGAACATTGACGGCGGAGAATCTCCCGGAGGGGGGTGCGAAGTTCACGATTCGTCTTCCAATCCAAACGAACGGACAATCCAGTACCGGAGCGACCGATGAGTGACAAGCCAGTCGTATTGATCATCGATGATGAAATCCAGATCCGGCGGCTTCTGGAGCTTACGCTCAAGTCGAACGACTACAAGGTGCTCATGGCTGAGAACGCGACGGAAGGACTTCGCCGCGCTGAGACCGAGAGACCTGAGCTTATGATACTCGATCTCGGTCTGCCCGACATGGATGGACTCGAGGTTCTGAAAAGGGTCCGCTCCTGGTCCGCAATGCCGGTGCTGATTGTGTCGGTCCGCGATTCGGAAGGGGACATCGTTGCGTGTCTCGACGCCGGGGCGGACGATTATCTTCTGAAACCGTTTCGCACCGGTGAGCTTCTTGCTCGTGTTCGCACTGCGCTGCGGCACCGGCCTGGCCAACCGGCGGGGAATGTTTTTGAGTGCAAAGGGCTCACAGTCGACCTCGAATCACGGACAGTGAAGAAGTCGGGAGCCGTAATCAAGCTCACCGCAACAGAGTTTTCATTGCTCGCGCTGTTCATCCGCCACGCCGGAAAGGTGCTGACACATAAGTTTCTTCTTGAGCAGGTCTGGGGCCCTTCGCTTGCAGAAGAGACTCAGTACACCCGCGTCTATGTCGGTCAGTTGAGGAAAAAGATCGAAGACGATCCGGCCGATCCCAGGATACTGCTGACGGAATCCGGCATCGGCTATCGACTGGCGATCGAGTGAGCACGCAGACGACTTGGGATTCCTGGCTGGTGCCGGTACCAGCATCCTGTGCGTGACCGTTCTCTTCTGCCCATCCATCTGCCGACAGACTGATAAACCCTCTTTTTCGGTGCAGATCCTCCTGCTTTTGTGGTGAATGAAAGTATTTCGCTGGTTCCCCCTATATTCGCGTAGGATATCCGCGAAAGGTTTGGTATATTAAACCATGCCGCACATGCGGCCGCCGCATCTGTGCTCAATGCATCGGAAGCGGATCACGAGACTCGCTCTCTGATGACAAGAAGCTAAGGTTTTGTTGGGTAGAACTCTCTTGCACTGCAGCATCGAGCAGGAGGTTCAGCAGCGTTCGACATTCCGCATCCCTTCCAGCTACAGCCCCCTAGCATCCTACGCAGCGCGTTTCACCTTTTGTCTTACAATACAAGGCTTACCTATTATGCCATTTTCAAATCTTGGTCTCTCCGACCAGCTTGTGCAGGGGATACTCGCTACGGGATATACTGCACCAACAGAAATTCAAACTCAGGCAATCCCTCTTGCGATTGCAGGGAAAGACATCCTCGGATGTGCCCAAACGGGAACGGGAAAGACGGCAGCGTTCGTACTCCCGATTCTTCATCATCTCTTGCTGCCGGGAGTGCACAATCCGCACAAACACCCGCGCGCACTCGTGCTCACCCCGACACGGGAACTTGCTCAACAGGTCGATGAGTTCGTGGTCAACTATGGGCGATTCACCCCGATCCGGAGCGTCGCGATTTACGGGGGCGTAAACATGGACAACCAGATCAAGCGGTTTCAACGGGGAGTCGACATCGTCGTCGCCACCCCTGGGCGGCTTCTGGATCATATCAACCGTCGTACAGTTGATCTCTCTCACGTTGCGATCTTTGTGCTCGATGAGGCAGATCGGATGTTCGACATGGGATTCATCAACGACGTCAAGACCATCATCAGCAAGATTCCGGCGAAGCGACAGACACTTCTCTTTTCGGCGACTGTGTCGAAAGAGGTGCGGGCGCTCGTGGCTTCCATCCAGCACAATCCGGAAAACATCGAAGTCGGCGAACAGCGCAAACCGCTCGAATCGATCCGCCAGCACTTCTATCATGTGGAACAGGACATGAAGCTTGCACTCCTCCTTCACATCCTCAAGACTGAGAACATGGAGAGTGTCCTTGTCTTCTCACGGACGAAACACGGGGCCGACAAGATTTCCCGGCGGCTGGAGAAGAATGGGTTCAAGTCGGCTGCGATCCACGCGAACAGAACGCAGGCACAGAGGCAGCGAGCGCTTGCAGGGTTCAAGCAGGGGCAGTACAATGTGATGGTGGCAACGGACATTGCAGCGCGCGGCATCGACGTTGAGGGTATTTCGCACGTTGTCAATTTCGACACACCTGCATTCGCCGAAGACTACATCCATCGCATAGGAAGAACCGGAAGGGCAAGTCTGACAGGTGACGCTTTGACGTTCGTCTCCGGTGCGGAAAGGAAGTATCTCAAATCGATCGAGTATTTCGTAGGGCGAACGTACGAAGTAAAACGATATCCGGGATTTGACTATACAAAGCGTGAAACACCTGCTGCGCCGCAACAGCAAGCGGAGGAACGCAAACGGGAGCATCGCCCCGATCGACAGCACAGACCGACAGCGCGCCCTTTGCCACGAACGAAACGTCCGGGAGGACATCAGGGACCGCAGCGCCGCCAGCAAGGTTCAAATCAACGACGGCGGCAGCCGGGAGGACAACAACAGGGGAAAGCACCGCAAGGGTCCAAGAAGGTGTCGGAACAGGATTGGAAGAAACTTATCGAAGAGGGAAGGGGGGAGCGTGAGGGTCTGCGCAAGCGCCTGAAACGTTTCTTCACCCGCAGCTGACGGGTCGTTACGATCGAAACAAAAAAAAACCGCCAGGGCGTCGATCGCTCTGGCGGTTTTCCATTTCCATACCCTAATGAGGTTTCTCTGCGAGTTGCGTCTTCATCCAGACACTGAACGCAATCTGCGCATTGCCGGAACGATTCCCCATCATCGCCCCGCCGCCTCCCCGGCCGCCCCTGCCACCGCCTCTTCCGGTCATCCCTCCGCGTCCTCCGCCTCCTCCACCCCCCTCACCTCGTCCCTGACCCTCTTCTCCACCTTCCGCGCCAGTCGGCCTCTGGAAGGTGTTCGTCTCGATGCCCACGCCGACCTTTGCGCCCGAGTGCGATTCAATTGCATATGGATGCGCTGAGGAGTACGCGAGAGGAATCCTGAGCTGGTACACGAATCGTTCAGGAGTCGACGTGAGATGCATCGCAACTCCCTGCCCCTGCATCCTGGAAACCATCTGAACGTCCTTCTCAGTGGGTCCAAGAAATTCGAAATCGGTTACCGACGGGCGCTGCATCGCGTCGAGCCTGTTTCCGCGTTGATCGGTTTCTTCATCCTCAGGACGGTTGAGCAGGTTGACCCCTCGTCCGCCAATGGGGAAGCGCACGCCGTACGTTTTCTTGTCTCCGCCGTTCGGATCGAACCAGACCGTCATTCCCCTCATCATGACCTGTGGTCCGAGTCTCGGCTTGGAGGAGAGCACGCAGACATAAAGATACTCGTCGTCGTTCATGACTGCGCACCGGATGTCATCCTTCTGAACAAACAATGTCGAGTCGGACCAATCCTTCAGGTCCCCATCGACCTGCAGGGCGTGATCGCTCCACTTGCTTGCGATCTGAAGCGAAGAACCACAGCCTTGCATGGCGAACGCGGCAGCCGACGCGAAGGCGAACAGCATGAGTGAGCGGGTTAACGAACGACGATCCACAGCGTTGTGCATTCTACCTCCATTGGTGGTTGACGACATCACTCCCGAAACCGGGCGTTTGCATGCACGCCGCTCCGGCGGAACGACATCTTCTCTTTGACGTTGATGTCACTGAAATGTAACAAAGATTTTCACGAAAGGTGACTATGCATGTTTTGCGCATTGATCGAGAGGACGCAATGCATTGCTGTCTAAGGGTTTTAGACAGTTGAAACGCGAGATGGTTTCATCGTGTTGGGTACGAAGGAGATCATCGTCAAAGCTCTGTTATGTTAAAAAACATTAATGCGTCCGTCAACACGAAACTTGCACACAAAACGCGTGTCTAATTATTGACAATATAGTTCAATGTTTCTCGTTTATCGGTGCAAGGGGACTATGGCGGGAAAAAAAACGTTCTCGAGAAACCATAACATCGCGATTATATGTTTTTCATCATCGGTCGGCGGACTGGAGTTGAGCACCATACGCCTGGCCGAAGAATTCAACAACCGCAAGGCGAAAACGCTTCTCGTCGTTCCTCCTGATACTCCTCTTTCACGCGAAGCAGCCAAAGAGAACATCCTTGCAGAGTACCTGCAACCAACGCTGAAGTACGGCGATTTGCTCGCCGCCTGGAAGCTGGCGAGAATTCTCACGTCGCATCAGATTGAACTTGTCGTTGTCATGCAGTCAAAGGACATCAACGTGATCGCCGCTGCGAAGTTGTTTGTTCCTTCTGTCAAACTCGTGTTCTATCAACAAATGCAATCGAGCATCGACAAGCGTGATGTGTTCCATACCTGGATGTACTCCAAGCTTGCTCTCTGGATCTCACTGACACGCCGCATGAAGCAGGACGTCATTGAGCACACCAAGGTCCCCGAGCAGCGAATCCAGGTGGTGCCGCTTGGGAGAGACACAAGTGTGTTCAATCCGAGTCTGTACAATAGTCGGGCAGCGCGCCGCCTGTACGGCCTCCCGCTTGATAAGCGTATCGTCGGTGTGATCGGCCGGCTCGATCCCAAAAAAGGTCAAACAGAGTTCCTCCGCTCACTCCCCATCGTGCTGGAGAACCATCCCGATGTATTCTATGTTATCCTCGGCGAGGAGACTCGCGGGGAAGAGGGATTTGCCCGGACGCTTGTCAACCTCAGCTACGAACTTGGAGTCCAGGACCATGTCAGGTTCCTCCCGTTCACTGAGAACGTGCCGCAGTTCATGGCGGCGATCGACGTCTTTGTGATGCCGTCGTACAGCGAGACGTTCGGTCTTGTCCTCATCGAAGCGATGGCAATGCAGAAGCCTGTCATCGCCACGAGTGCGGGGGGTGTGCCTGAAATTGTTGAAGATGGAAAAGACGGCCTCTTGGTCCCGCCGCGAGATGAAAAGGCACTTGCCGAGGCGATCGATCTTCTCCTCAGTGATTCGTCGCTGCGCAAAGCTCTTTCCGCCCGGGCACGTCTGGAGGCGCTCTCACGATTCGACACGAACCGCTGTGTTGATCAACTCGTCTTGTCACTGGATTCCCTCTGATCTAGAGTCACCAGGCAATCCTGGGAGCGGATCACAGCTCCTTCTGCACTTCCGGTCGCACAAAGCGCCACCAACCTCCGATTTCAGGAACCGACCCGCGCGCGTTACTCACCCGGTAGTTCTGCATTTCAGTATCCCCCGCAGGGATTCTCTTTTTTGCCACAGTTTCGCCGAAGCACTAGAGTGATACACCGTCAGGCGGCCCCGTGTTGCCTTTCAGCGAGTTGTGCAGTAGCTTTGATCAACGCACACGCATTCTCACTCCGGCAGCATCTCATCCAGGAAGCAGAGGGACCCGCCATGGCAATTGTCCTCAACGGATCAGGACTCACCATTGAACAGCTTGTCCGCATTGCTCGCTTTGGCGAGCCCGTGGAACTGCACCCAGACTCGCTTGAACGAATCAGAGCATGCCGTTCGATGCTCGAAGAAAAGCTCCGGGCGCGCGAGATCATGTATGGCACGAACACCGGTATCGGTGAGTTTTCGGAAATTGTCCTGACCGATGAGCAGGTGAAGCAATTCCAGCGGTACCTCATTTACAATCATGCGGCAGGCATTGGTGATCCTGCCCCCATCGAGTTCGTGCGCGGCGCGATTGCAAGCAGGATCAATGTTCATGCACGCGGCAAGTCCGGATGCCGGCCTGAGATTACAACGACGCTTGCCGAGATGCTTAACAAGGGAGTGACTCCCGTCGTCTGCCAGAAGGGTTCGGTCGGCGCCTGCGGCGATCTTGCACCGATGTCGCAGATTGCGTTGCTGCTGATGGGTGAGGGGGAAGCATACTACCGCGGGGAGCGAATGCCGGGACATGTCGCGTTCGAAAAAGCCGGCATCGCTGTGCCGGGGCTTCTTGCAAGGGACGGCCTCGCGACGATCAACGGCTCGAATCTATTGACCGCGATGAGCGCGCTCCATCTCTATGATATCAACCGGTGGTTGAAACAGGCGGAGATCGCATGCGCAATGTCTCTCGAAGCGCTGTATGCAAACATGAAACCGTATGATGTGCGACTGCATGAGCTTCGCGGTTTCCCCGGCGCGGTCCGAAGTGCCCAGGCTATCATGGCGTGCATCAAGGGAAGCGATCTCCTTTCGGGAAAAATCAAGACGAAGGTCCAGGATGCGTACTCAATGCGATCCTCGCCGCAGGTGATCGGCGCCGCGCACGATGCGGTGGCGTACGCCCGAAAGCAGGTTGAAACCGAACTGAACGCCGTTGCCGACAATCCGATCTTCCTGCCTGAATACAAATTGACGCTCACCGGGGCAAACTTCCAGGGGAGCCCGATCTCACTCCCCATGGATATGGTCGGCACGGCTGTGACAATGGTCAGCGTACTCTCGGAGCGACGACTCAACCGACTGCTGAATCCCGCGCTGAGCGTCGGGCTCCCGGCATTCCTCACGAAAGGGGCTGGCATGTTCTCAGGATTTATGCTTAGCCAATACACTGCGGACACGATGATCGTGGAACAGAGAATGTTGTCGTACCCTGCGTCTGTCATGTCGATCCCGGCAGCCGCAGACCAGGAAGATTTTGTTTCAATGGGCATGAACACTGCGATCAAGAACGGTCAGATTCTTGACAACGCGTGCGGCATC
>DATJQB010000228.1:0-4174 GCA_035506075.1 Bacteroidota bacterium
ACATGGCTGTATTCTTTCAATGACTGACCGGTTAGTCAATAGTAATTGGTTTTACATTGAATGTCAAGAGAGGATGCGGCCGGGAACCTGAGTGTGGTCACGTCCGTCCTTCCTGCAATTGTCATCATTGCTCATCCAAGCGACCGTCTCAATGCCGTGATCCTCTTGCGTCATGTCTGCACAATCTCTCCGCTCTCCTCCGATAACCTGCATTGTGCCCGTTTGTTGCTCACTCTCAAACTTCGTGAAATCGAAATCCTGTTCATTGCGTCTCACGGTGTAGTGCGTGCGCAAAGTTTTCACAGTAAAATTTTCCGGCACCTTCTCTTTCACGGGAGTGAGGCAACTGCAGGTTCACCGCGCAGCACCAGATCGTGAACAGTGTCAAAATGCGGTGAAAATAAATATCTTCCGATGGAACAAATGCGCGGTTCGTTTCTGTTAGAGTATCAAGGTTTCAACCATCGAAACATTTTCTTTCCAACCCCTCTCCATCATAAGGAACCACAGAGCACAATCGAATTGATACAACTCGACTGATGCAGTACGTATCTGGAGGCTCTGTGCGTGTCGTGGAACATTGCTTCAACAGTTCCGAACGTAATTCCAAGACCATCTATCGTCAGTAAAATTGTCTCTTCGCTCCGCGACATCCCGCGGAGGGTCGGCAGATGTATCTGCATTCTCGTTTCCATCATCACGGTATCATAGGAGGGGTTATGGACAGAAAAGAATTTCTTGCTGCGTTGGGAATCGGCGCTGCGAGCCTGGCGGGACTTTCGCTCTTCCCTGCCTGCCAGGTGAGCGATCCCGTTTCTTCGGCGCCGACAAACGTCGACTTCACGCTCGATCTCACGGACCCGGCAAACAGCGCACTGAAGTCGAACGGCGGATACATTTACAAGAACTCCATCATCGTTGCGAGGACGACAAGCAGCTCATATGTTGCCGTCTACAGTGCGTGCACACACGCCGGCGCAACTGTCATGTTCGATGGATCCGCCAACCGCTTCCACTGCCCGGCACATGGATCAAATTTCTCCACCACCGGATCGGTCATCAACGGTCCCGCAACGCAAGCTCTTCATCAGTACAATACATCCCTCACAGGAACGTCCTTGCGAGTGTACTCGTGAGAACGATCGATCAGGACCGAACAGAAAGGAATTTCATGACCTCCATCACTCGAACATTCGTGCTTTCACTCCTGCTGAGCAACCTCCTCTACGCGCAGGAGCTGACGTCGAATCTTCCGCTGGATTCAACAGCCGCAGAGTTTTCCCATTTCGGTCCGCTCACATCTTCCGGACCACTCTTCGGTGGCGCTTTGCCTGATCTCGATCGCTCGCTGCTCGACTCGCTCCCGCTCCCGCGGACACACAGGCTGCTGCCCCAAAACATCAGTCCGCTGGAAAAGACACTCTGGGGTGAGGACGGCTTCTTCAGGACTTCCGGTCTCGCGGCGCCTCTGACTCCGCAATCGCGAACAAGCGAGCTGAGCCTGCGACGAGGTATGCTCGTAGCTCACCAGATCGGCGGGTTTGTAACGCTCGGGTTCATGCTTTCCGCCGTCTACGCCGGGCAGGAAATCATCAACGGCCACACAGGGTATCGGCCATATCACCAGGCGTTTGTTGCCGGTACAATCGCATCGTATTCGGTGACCGGAGTACTCGCACTGCTTTCGCCGCCCCCCGTCATCCGTCGCGATGAATTCAGCACGACGACGATTCACAAAACACTGGCCTGGGTTCACGCTGCAGGAATGATTATTACGCCGATCCTCGGGAGCATGATCGGTCACCGATCGACAAGCCTTCAAAAAGAGCACATTCATCAGATCTCAGGCTATATCACGACCGCCACATTTACTGCGGCGCTTCTCACGGTCACTTTCTGAGAAAGGAAGCACCATGAAACGGACAGCACTCCTGGCAGCATGGCTCGTGATTGGATTGGCGGGACTCACTGCGCAGACCAAAACTGTCGACGTTCTGAAGGACGAATCGACCATTACCTATCGCATCAACCACACACTCCATCATATTGAAGCGACAAGCAAGGACGGATGGTTCAGGGTTGACATCGATCCGGACAAGAAAGAGATCAAAAGTGTATCGGCGGAAGTGGATGTGATGACATTCGACAGTGGTAACTCGAACCGGGACTCACACGCCATGGAGGTTATCGAATCCATCAAGTATCCCGATGTCACATTCGTCAGCAGCTCGGTGACACAAAATGCCGACAGCATCTTCGTCCACGGTAAGCTGACGTTTCACGGGGTCACCAACGATATCGTCATGAGCGGGGTTGCGACGTGGGCAGAGCACAAACTAAGCGTCGATGGGGCTTTCGAACTGAGCCTGACAGCCTTCAAAGTCGAGCGGCCGGCACTCTTGATGGTCCCAGTCGATGATGCATTGAAGTTTTCACTGAAGGCGGCCTTCCCGCTGTAGCGGGGATTGCAAGCCTGCGGTTGATCGAAGGAAGCCCGTTGCGTGTGATGGCTTTTGGAGGGTACGCGCGGGTTTTCTTTTTTTACGGAGGGACCGCAGCTGCAGGGACAACGATGTGTCGCTCGTCAAATCGCCGCTTGATGTCGTCATCAACTACACGACGATGGTTTTACCCGGACGGTCCGGATGCGTCTCCGCAAGACTGATAGAGGTGATTCCCCGTGCTTCGAGCGCCAGTCTCGTACACTTCAACGCGAGCTGATTCGTGTTGCATTCCTGGCTGACATGGGCAAGGGCCACGGTCGAGGGGAGTTTTTTCGAACGCTCGATAGTATCGAGCACAGATTCGGCACACTGTTCATTCGACAGATGTCCGTTTTCCCTGATACGTTTCTTCAACCACCCGGGCCGTGCGGAGTTTTCGAGCATCTCCGGATCGTAATTCGACTCTATGACAATCACGTCTGAATCAGCCATGCTGCGCGACGCAGACGGGGTGGGATGGGCAATATCCGTCGTCACGCTAATCTTCTTTGTACTTCCGTCAATACCCGAAGTAACCGTATAGCCGAAGCAACCCCCGTCGGAATCATGGGGAACCTCAAACGGCTGAACAACAAAATCACCCACCTGTGTCTCCATCTGTTTCATCGGCTTGAGAAGATTCTGCCTGGACGCTCTCGCAAATGAGCGCAATCGATGCTTGAGATGCGCCTCGATGTGCGGCGGGCAAAAGATGGGAATATCTTTGTCAACAAGCCTCCCGACGGTAAACTCGTTGACATGATCGCCATGGACATGCGTTATGAATACTCCGTCAAGGTCCTGAAGTTCGATGCCCCTGAACCTGAGAGCGTTGACCATGTACAACGGATTGAACCCGCAATCGATAAGGATCGCCGTTTCAGGGCTCCAAATCAACGTTGAATTTCCGCCGCTCGAGCTGCCGAGCACACATATGGAAAGGGGAGATGGGGACATCACATCCGGTCTTGTCACTCTGTTGCGGCCATGCCTGTTTACATCGGGGGGGCCCGATGAGATTTGAAAGAGAACTCTTTAATCAACACATTCCATCATACAAATGCAACTGCATCAGTCCGGACCGCGTCGATGAGGTGATCGACTGTCGAGCAGTTCATCTCCATGTGTTGTGTTCCGATTTTGCACTTGCCTCCGAGGCGGGGCGTGTGTACAATCCAACGGTTTCTTCTTTCTTGCCTCACACTCTTCAGGCCAATCATGACTCTTTGCCGCCGATCGAGATTGCTCGTCACACTGATGATGTTCCTCGGTATCTGCTCGTCCCGGTCTCTTGCAGATGACGGATATGACCTCTGGCTCAAGTACAGCAAGATCACCAACCCTCAACTGCTCGATCAATACCAACGCGCACTTGGAACCATCGTCGTGCCGGGGAAATCGGCAACTCTTCAAATTGTGCGCTCTGAGCTGGGGAGGGGACTTCGCGCGATGCTTGGGAAGGATGTGCCCTTTCAGTCCGGCATTGTCGACGGGAATGTGCTTCTCGTTGCAACTCCCTCGCAGTCCGACCTCGTGAGAACGCTCGAGAACAATGGCACACTCAAGGAGCTTGGTGGTGAAGGATTTCTCATCACGACTCTGGCCACGAAAAACGGGAAGTGCCTTCTCATCGCGGCGAGGAGCGATGTCGGGCTCTTGTACGGCACGTTCTGTTTTCTGCGTCTGCTCCA
>DATJQB010000229.1:0-13308 GCA_035506075.1 Bacteroidota bacterium
GGCTTCAACTTTGGCGAGGCTTGTTCGAGCTGGAAGTATGGGAAAGGTTGCATACCTTAATCCATCTGTGATCAAAGAAGCCCTTCGATGTTGCCGAGCCATTATATCCAAGTGTAACTATGATTCAATTCCACTGAGCGAATTGCATGACGTGATCCCCAAGGAAATGAACAACGTAATGTTTGTTGCTGGTGCTCAGGATGGTTCAGTTCGAGACGCTCGAGTCATTACGGCCTTTGAATGCGCGAAGAGGCTGCATAATATTAATTTCACCTTCGCACTCGCGGGTTTGCGCCCTCCTCCGCCGAAACCTGTACGTGCGAAAGATGAATCCAGAGAGATGAGGATACTTCTCGAAGAACTAATTGAAAAACAAGGTTTAGCGACTGGTCAACTCGGCCCACGTATTGTCGAAATTGCTTCTGAAAATGAGTTTCAGACCACAAAGGAGAACATCCAGAAGCTGTTCGAAGGCAATGTTCTTGACTCTAGAAAACAGAATAACATCTTTATTTCTAGTTCAACATTTCATCTGATCCGTCTCTCAAGAGAATTCGAGACGTACCTATCTAAGTATGAGGGCCCATTTCAAATCAGGCACATTGTCCTAATTGGCGCTGAGGATGAAGGTGAACCTTTGACGAGCGTCGCGCAGTTGCACAACTATGTCAAAGCAATGTTCTTCGATATATTTGACTACTTGTTAGAGCAAAGCAAACAGGTTCCAGTACCGTATGAGAAGATTCCCCCACTTCTTTCATGAAAGGCTTGAGTTGCTAATTGTTCGACATCGGGGCTGCGCATCTGACACCGAGCCACGACGCCTCCTCATCCCGCCAAGGAGCGGCGGCACGGCGTGGGTTGTGCACACGTTGGCTGTCCATTGTGATCGATTTCTCTGGGGGACCCTGTATAGGGAGTCCCCTTTATCGTTCTGCCTGATTGTGATATATTGACTCGCGTGGTGATATGTGGCGGTGGGTTGGGGCACGCGGCAGCTCCTGATGAGACCTGGAGCCTGGCATGGGAGGAGATTAGCATCATGATCAAGAATGTATGCCCCCACTGTGGGACGCACTTCAGCAGGGCCCTAGATCCTGGAGTGGCAACCCCTCGACCCAACAATGCGGGACAAGGTATTCCGGTGACGGTGAGGAAAGATCCTCGTTTTGCATGGCTCGCAACTGCCCACTGGGGCGATACCACAAGAGTCGGCTTAGGCGGTGAAGAGGGTTACAAGATCGAGGCGCGCATCTGTCCCAAGTGCGGGAAGGTCTCAGTCGACCTGCTCTGCTTCAAGCGCGCTGAGAGCGGGGCGGACGAGCTCATAAAGACTACCGCGATAAAGCCGACCGAAAGGGAGCGGCCCGTCCCCGCCGAAGTCCCCGAGGCAATCGCTCAAGACTACCGCGAGGCGTCACGCATCGCCGCGCTCAGCCTGAAGGGGGCCGCCACGCTGCTGCGGAGGTGCCTTCAGGCCACCCTACGGCACTCCTACCCGGACATGCCGAAGGGCGACCTGTTCCGTGAGATCATCTGGGTGGCGGAGAACTCGATCCTCCCGGACCAGGTGAAGGCCGCCCTCCACGCCCTGAGGAAAGTGGGGAAGTTCGGGGCCCACCCCGCGGATGACGGCCTCACGGTCATCTACGAGCTGAGCGCCGAGGACCTCGACGCATGCTTCTTGGTGCTCGACTACCTGTTTGAGCTCCTGTACGTGGACCCCGTGAGGAAGTCGACGAAGCTCGCGTCGCTCATCGCGAGGATGTTCCCCCAGAAGAAGTCCGACACTCCCAGCGCATGAAGGGCCTGAAGATCCCCTTTTTATTTCACTTGATCTCAATTGGAATCGTGGGCTTGGGATGGACACCCATCCGAATGTTTTGAATGGTAGCTTCAACAACTGGGCGCGTCGCATCAGAGGCATACATGGCTGTGAAGTTGCCTAATGTAAGTGCCGCATTGTCAGTCAGCGTCCATTTGCAGTCGTTAAACGCACAACTCACCATGGAGTAGGGCTCCTTCCCCCGAAATATCATTTCAGTTCCATTAAATGTGCAGTGAGCGAACAGTTTTCCATCCAATATCACTCGCTGAACGCCAAAGATCTTGTCATGCAACGGCGTGAGGTCCACTTGTGTCTCGCCTTCTGGGGAGACTCGAATGAGCATGAGGACGCAGAAGCCAAACCCCGCTAGGATCAATACCCACCTCGGGAGGCTCACCTGTTTGGATAAGTAATTACGATATAGCTTCTTGAATCCAACAAAGAAGCCAACCAAGGTGGCCAAGCCGCCAAATACCGTGAAGAAGAACATCAGCACTACGGCGGTTGGGTTCCCCTGGAGCCACCTAGCTAAAAAGTCCACGTGAGTCCCTTTCGATCTTGATCAACTAGCTAGAAAATGCTGGCAGGGGTAAGATACGGGGAATCATGACCGAAAACTGGAGAAGGAACTTGTGAAGATCCAAGACCCCTAATAAATAGGTGAATCCTAAGAATGGTGCTCTCTTCTTTCCGTGTGCTGCTCTTCCCTTCCCCACACTGGCCGCAAAACAGCGACACCGTATGCCAAAATCAATCAACCTGGACCCCATTCTAGCATTTCACTGTACTGACGAAGAATAGAATCCACAGCTGATAGATTGTCGGTATGCTTGTGAAGCGTCGAGACCCGGGGATCACTCCTCGGGCCGCGTTTTTCTCGGATCCAATTTGAAGTTCGTTGAGCCGGAATATCACCTAACTGGATCCCGTTGATTTACAGCACATCACCCTGTGATAGGCTCTTCACGAACTCCGCATGATTACCGGTCAGCGAATTCATCTCCCCTCGCACCCGCGTCCATTGTCCCGTGGTCTTCACGCATCGCGGAAATCAAGCCTGAGCTTTGTTCATCCGCGAACATCGGCTTCCTCCCCGTTCACTTTCACTCATTCCCGCTTGCATCAGGCTTGGTTTGCACTGGGTACGGAGGTCAAACCGTCCAATTTGCAGCCTCCTCCTTCTCCAACTACTGCATCTGCGATGACTTTCCTCGATCTCCGCGTCAGAATTCAACCCAAACTTGATCGAGGCGCCGGTTTTCAGTCCCTGCACGCGTCGATCACACCATTTGCGGTCCCCTATCACGATGACGACCCGCTAAGTTGATTGCGCTATCACGATTTAGCATGTGTATCTTTTCGTGATTACTTGGAAACTGTTTTGCGACTCTTATTGACCGCCCGGTGATCGACACTTGATTCTTTTTGACCGCTTGGTGATCATCCGGTCATCGGAAATCATCTCCGGGTGATCGTCTTGTGGTCAGAATTCATCCGCTTGTTCACCCCTCTATGGGATCAAAGAGGAAACAAAAGAGCCCGACCCTCGCGGATCGAGCTCTCGTTGTATGCTTGTGATGCAGCGTTATCTTGTCAAGAGCAGCTTGATCGTCTTTGCGAATTTGACCCCTCCCAGGTCGTTCAAGACCCTCAGCCGCGCGAAGTACATGCCGCTTGATACCGGGATTCCGGAGCTCTGGGAGTTCCAAGTTACAGTGTAGCGGCCTGCCGGCTGACTTCCATTCGCAAGTGTCGCAATCTCCCTGCCAAGGATGTCGTAGATGACCAAAGAGACGTTCCCCGCATCGGCGAGGGAGTAGTGAATCTCGGTCGAAGGGTTAAAGGGATTCGGGTAGTTCGGCTCGATTGCAAAGCCCATCGGCATTGCACTTGATGAGCTTTTTGAGCCGCCAGGTTCCAGTTTCGACGTGCCCGGGGCACCTGCTGAACTGGCCAAAATGAACCCGGCGAGACCTGCAAGCCGATCTCCGGGATATTTGCTCACGAACTCCTGAAGAATAGATTTGGCGTTGACGGGGTCATTGAGACAGAAATTGTATGTCTCACCCATATTGAAGAGTGCGAACTTCGAAGCATCAGCATTGCTTGAGAAGTCCTGGATTATCCCCATTTCGATCGCGACTGCTTCTGAATACCGTCCTCCTTTCGTGAGCCAATGTGCCTGAAGTTCACGCTGGGCAATAGTCAGGTCGGGAATCGTCGACGCCTTGGCCGCTATGTTGTGCGTTAAATATGTCAAGAAATCGGTCTGCCCGGATCGCTCGTACGCATCAGCCAAGAATAGCAGCGCTTGTTTTGCCGATGAAGGTGATGAACTGCTCGCTTGATAGACCTTGAGAAAGAGCGCAACGGCGTCACTGTATCTCCCCGCTTGATAGGTTTGGTACGCGAGATTCAAAGTACTATCAGCAAATGGGGTGGCTGTTGCCGTCGGGCTTTCTATATCGACCTTCGGACGACCTGGATTTGGATCGTACGTTAGCGCTGGGGACCAAACAACGCTTGAAGTTCCATCAGCGTAGAATTTGGTGGGAACTGGAGACGCTGTTCCCCACCAATTGGAAACGGCGGTCACAATGCTGCTACTGGTTGCAATGACATAGTCGTTTGGATAACCGTCAAAGCTATTTAGCCCACTATTGTACGCGTTCCCGAGTAGTGGAAGACAGCCGTAATATGCGTATACCTGCGTGTACCCGCAGTAAACCGCGTTACATCCGTAGATCGCCTGTGGTGAACTCTGGCCATCACAATAGAAGCCGTACGAAGAACCGCTGATATTGTTATGGTAAATGTTCGACGGGCTTGAATAATTGTGGAACCAGATCCCCGATTGGCTGCTGTTTCGGATTGTGTTGTATCGGATAGTGGGAGCCGATGACGATAGGTACATCCCGCTGTTTCCGCTACTTTCAATGTCGCAGTTTTCAATGTCTGGGTTGCTGTAGTTGACAAGATATATCCCGAAGTAGTTATTCGTGAACAGGCAGCCGCTGATACTCGGCGACGCGCCGCTACAAGTTATCCCGCCCGTGGAATTAGTAAAGGAGGAATTGCTTATTGTCAAGTTGGAAGAATAGCTCGTTATGCCGGTTGTCGCGTGATTGAAAGTACAATAACTCAAGCTTCCACTACTCCCTGAGTTGAAACAAACACCGTAATAGGCAGAAGTTCCGCTTTGATCGAATGTGATGGGCTGCCCGGTAGACCCGTTTGCCGTTAGTTGGCCGTTTATGTACAGCACTATCCCGGGAGTCATCCGGATCGTGGTGCCGCCGGAAATTGTGAGAGTAGCACCGCCATTGACTGTGAGGGTTCCCGTTATCAAATATGTTCCGGAATAGGCCGTGTTCGAGCTGATTGTCCCGGCTGCGGTTCTGCCGAGATAAAGCCAGGAGTCGGTTGACGGGACGGATAACTTGCCAGTATTGTCCCTTGCAACACAATGATAGCGAAGGAATAGATCAACTCCGTTTGGTAGCCCTGTCGGCAAACCGCTGTTGTCTATATAAGAATTGCCGTTAATCGGAGAAACGTTCAACTTGGAGTAATTCAATGTTGCCCCGCTGTAATAGACAGCCCTGAACAAGTCATAGGTACCTCCTTGAAGCATTCCAGGTTCTTGATTTGCATTCCAAGATGAGACGATTTGACCCGACGAATTCCAAGAGGTGTTCATTCCTTGAGGCTTGGAGGGAGCCAGCTGCTCAGGATTCGTCACGCGCACAGATAATGTGTACGCCTGAGAGACTGGGTCGAAAGATGTCGCTTGGACCCCTATGGTTGTAGCCGCAAATGTTGTCCCTGACCATTTGTGAGAGGCGGGATTGGACCAAGGGCTAATCACATCGCCGACGCTGAAGACATTCAGGCTGTCGCCGTCGAAGTCTCTACACGGGGTGCTCACGTCTTGCATGTTTACACAATACCGATAGTTGCCTCCTCCGTATGGAAGATTTGAATTTGGCCACCATCCTATCCGCCAGCCATTGGAGAGACTTTCCTGTCGTCCGTTGATGTAAACGAATTCTCTCTCATCGTATCCATTCACCGGATCAGGGGAGACTTTATCAAGAACGTCATCATACGGGTTGTATGGAGTGTTCTGATAGTTGGTCGCGGTCCAGTCATACCTCCCTTCCGCGTCGATTATCTTGACTGTCGTCGATGGAAGGTCATCAGATTCACTAATGATATGATAAACGACAAGACCAGGCCTTAGTTTTGCATTGGGAGACGTGTTGAGATGTGCATACCTGGATTCATAATTGCTAATCCATCGGCGGTTCTCGACGAGAAAGAACTGATTGGCATCAATAGGAATCTGGACAAGCCTAGTCTGATTTGGGCTAGTTGTCGTCGCCTGGTCATAAAGCTGAAGGCCATCTACATTGGCATTCACAAGAGTTGGCGTCAGCCATTGTAGCCGCCACTTTTCATAGCCAGAATAGTGCCCTTGCCAGCCCCCCGCATACCCCTTCATCGAAGAGATGCTCCTATTGGAAGCAAGTGATGCTTGTCCCTCGAGGGTTGCGAAATGTCCCGTGCCGAAGAGATAATGAGTCATCTCATGTGCAAGAAAGTTAACAACTGTGTAGCTCCCGTCGGCCGCTTCAATGGGCGATAGCGGCATTGACAGGGTTTTTCCAAATCCGCTGATGCCAGACGCCGGGAAATAGTAGTCACTTCCTTTGATCAAGACGCCCCCTTCCGAGATTGAGGGGCAATCCAAGGTGGCCCAACCGACACCAATCTGAAGTGGGCTCTGATAGTTCTCGTCGTGAAGATTCCGCGTAATGAACCAACACATGTCAAGGACCCCATCAGCGCCGGCCGTATTTGCCCATGCAACGGAGTCAGAATTGGAATGCCAATTGTCATAGCGGGTGAAGTTTACGCTGTATGGTGATGCAGCCAGTTTGTTGAAGACTTCTGTCTCAAGCGCACCTCTTGCTGCCACAGCAGAGCTATTGCCGGCGACTTGGTGATAGTAGTCTTCACTATAGGTCGCTGTCACATAGTAAACGTCACCAATCACATGAAACACACCATAGGAATTCTCATAGAAGTACTTGCTCATTCTATTCGCCGTGTAGTTGCCTGAAGCACTGTAGTTTACATCGACGATGTTCTGAGCCCATGTCGGAAGAACTGAGGGATTCGGCCAGGTTGGACTAGTCTCATTATCGTCAGCGAACTTCACGAAAACAACGAGTACCCGCAGCGTCCCTGCGCTTGTTATGTATTTCCCTCCCCAATGTGAAACCGGAGAATAGAACGGAATTGAGACCATTGAACAGGCAGCCGTTTTTGACGGATCTTGGGCGTGGGTTGTTGTGATACTGCCTAGCAGCATCACTAGCAGAACGAGAAGCATTCTAATGCATGAAGTATGCATGAGGTTGTCCTTTCTTTCTTGAATATGATTGTCGCTGGTGCCAAGCTGAGCCTGCTAAAGGACTCGCTTGACCTTGACATGAGGCTGATTGACTTTCTCCTGCGTCATCATTAGCTTGATGATGGAAATTGGGTGGCACCACTAAGAGCCGATAATTTGGTATGAAAGTTCCGAATTTGGGTCGGCTACACAGCTTGCCGCTAATACTTGGGTTCTCAATCTCTCAGACCTTCGCTCAAGGACTCTTTCCTTTGCAGGTCGGGGACTCTTGGAAGTACACAGTTTACTACCTGAATCAAACACCTCCTGCAACGGTGCCTTACACCTTCCGGATCGAACGGGACACAATCATGCCGAATGGCAGGACATTCTCGGTACTTGACAACCCTGACATGTTTGGAGAGCGATACTTAAGGTGTGATTCCACTTATCTCTACTGTTGGGAATACCGTGCGTACGATACCACATGGCATGAAAGGAGGCTGTTCAATCTACGAGCAGACACCGGAGCAGTTGACACCATCAATTGGGGAGGCTATCGAACAGCAGCGGCATCTGGAATCACAATGGACACAGTGTTTTCGCAGGTTACTAATGTGCAGAAATTCCAGCTGAGTGGATTGTTGTTCGCATCGATTTCAACCAGCCAGAGGTTTGGATACCTTCTGTTTGAGTACTGGGCAGACATGCCCGAAATCCAACAGGTCTGGGTTCTTGATGGATGCGTGATCTCGGATACAACCTATGGCTCAGTCACTTCGGCATCAGGTTTGCCGCAACGTCCATCTGCCCTGACCCTGTATCCAAACTACCCAAATCCCTTCAATCCGTCGACGAGAATTCGATACACTCTGCCAGTGAGCACCCACGTAACCCTGGTTATTTATGATATTCTCGGGCAGGAAGTCATCAGGCTTGTTGACAACACGGAAAGTGTGGGAATGCATGAAGTTACCTGGAATGGCATTAGTCGCAATGGACAAGCGGTGGCTAGCGGGTTGTACTTCTATCGCTTGACCACGCCGACAGCGTCGCTGGTTCGAAAGATGAATTTATCTAGATAGTGAGTCCGAGGTCTGGGTACGCGCTGCGTTACATCCTGCTAACTGCCGTTCACGGATCCAGCCCTGCAATTGATGTCTTCACTGAAGACCACCGTCGACGATTTTTCTACGGCGTGACGTGTGTGGATCTATAACGACGTTTGAAAGGACATGGACCAGAGATCGACCAGCCCTATTGAAATCGTCACATCAAAGTAGAGAAGCGATGTTACGTCCGCTTCGAAGGGACAAGCTGCCGCTCGATGTCAGGAGAGGCGCGTGATCCGCAAGTTTGATCGAAACCCCGCTACAAATATACTTCCCTACCGAGCGCATCTCAAATCACATTTGAATCTGTCACTTGGGCTAGATTTGTTGTATTGATCGCAATAGGGTCGCATGAATCTAAGATTATTTACGAGGTGAGCTCGTTCCACAGGCAAAACATCGGGTCGAAAAATAATATCCGAAATCCTCAATCGACTGGCATATGGTTTGTGATGGCATCCTTCCGACCAGCCACCATCATCATCATTCTTCCGTGATGCCTCACCCACGTATATATAGTCTCGATCTCCAAGAAATGGAGGACTTACCGTTAGACAATTCAGACCTGCGAGCTCCAGAAGAAGATTCCTTGCATACGTGAGATTGTCAATACGGTTGATTGCGGTGCGATCCGTACGTGGAAATGAGTATGCTGGAGCGGAGCGAGGTTGTCCGCACGACTCCTATTCAAGACCTGAAGTGAACAAAGGGGGGGCGTTTCCATTTCACAGCGTCGTTGACTCCCCTCTCGCTTTCCAGTAGATGTCTTCCTCCTGGGTGGCGAGCTCACCGATCTCCCGCGGCACTCCTATCTCCTGCCCAATTATCATGGGTCACAAGTCGTCCAGGGTTGACCGGTTGAATTCATTCAGGATCCTGTTCTTCCTCGGGGCCTGCCGTTGCCGTATTTTCCTCAGAACTGCTTCTGCTTTTTCTGTCATAATTCTCTCCTCCATTCATTACTGCGTTCTTGCTGGGGATTCCTTCCTTCCGATCGTGAGCTCCCGGGGCTGAAGATTGGGATACGAATCAGTCGCGCTTGGATATCTGGTGGCTCGTGGGTCAGCGCCGGCCTTACCCTACGGGTTTTTACCGTCGTGCTATCCGATTTCCCCTCAATTCGCTTTGGAATCGTCGGGTTCTGACCCCATTTGCCAGTCTCAACGAGCGACAATACCTACTATTCTTCAGCGTTCGGAATTACTTCCGTGTCGGGCACGGATCCAGAGTGAACGTTCTTTTTTTTCCGTCTTGTCGCCCAATTTCCCTCGATTCTCTTCAGATTCAAGGGATTTGCTCGCGTTCTCCCCTTGGAGTTGAGCAAAGAAAGAGGAAGTTTTTGACCATCCGGATTTTGACTCGCTCTGGGGCCGGATCCAAAGTAAAAAAACATACTCCTCGCCTCCGGCGGGGTACCCCCTGAATCCAGACAGCCAGGAAGCCAGCTACCTAGGGTAGGATAGCTGGCTGTCCAAGCTTGAACTGTCGAAAGCCAGAAATACAAAAAGGCAAAAATGGCTTTTCTGCGTCAAAATCAAGGAAAGCCAGACAGCCAGATCCAGGGTCGGAATAGCTGGCTGTCGAGCATAGCCAGAAATGAATTCTGGCTTTCCATCTTATCGACTGAAGGTGCACGACTTCGTTCCATCGGTATTCCTGGTAATCTTCACATCCCCTCTGTCCTTCCAGTCCCTCAAGGTATCCTTCGCCCAGGATTGGCTACGGCCATATTTTACTTGCATGGCATCGAGGGTGTCCTTGTAGGTCTTCGTTTCTCCGGATCGGAAGATATCCCCTGCCCAGGTTACTACGGTCTTTCTTCCCGTACTTTTCGTGTCTGACACCGGTCCGATGTACTTGTATCCGGCGAGGGTTTGGTCTTGATTCAGGTTGTATGTCCCCGGCGCTGATGGGGTATATTCCTCATATGCGACCTCACGGATCGTCTGAGCATCAGGAGAACCGTCTCGGCTCTTTACCAGCTTGTACTGATTCGTCTTGTTCGAGCACTTCCTGAATTCCAGCATTGACGAGATGATGCCAATCCAGTAGGAGCTGCCACGGAAGTTGTTCTGGTGAAAGGCGTTGTTCATCGCCGCCTTGTTGGTGTGATGAATGATGCAGAATGCGAGATCCTGCTCAAGCGACCATAGCTGGAGAATCTTGGCAAACTCCTTCTGGTCTTCGGCCTGATTCTCGTCTCCCGTATCGCTCGACATCGCCAAGCTATCAAGGATAATCATGACCGGCTTGCGAATCTTGATAAGCCGATCAACCTGATCCTTCCACGTCGAGTACACGCCTTGATTGATCTGAACGATAAGATCCTTCGGACGCGGGACCTTCAAGTACCCAGAGATTCTCCGGATACGTTCACGCAGAGATCTGTGTGATCCGTCCGTGAGAATGTACAGCACGGGCCCATGCCTATCTACCGGAAATCCGAGCCACTCATTCAAGGTTCCGCTCTGGTCTGCGACTGATATAGCCAGCTGCATCATGGCGAATGACTTGCCAGAGCCGGGGTCCCCGTAGCAGCTGAAGATTTCCTTCTTCCCAACGACGTCCTTGACAATCCACTCCACGGGTTCGGAAGTATCGCCCACAGAATCTGCCGTGTAGAAGAATTTTGCGACAAATTGCTCATCGGTGAGCATAACTCGTTCACTCACGTACATCTTCTTACAGTGAGAACACTGAATCGCTCTCCGATCCTCTCCTTCCTTCGGGTCCATCAGAAATGCGGACACACTTGTCGAATGCAGGTCATCACAAAACGGACAATACACAACTGTTTTCTTCGCTGGGAGAGAAGAGAAGGAGATCTTCCTTGGGTCCTTTAGAATGGCGTAATTCTCAACATTCCACACGTCGTACACGATGGTAGTTGAGTCACCGCGACGGACATTTTCTCTTCGAAGATCATCCGGGTCATAGAGGGTGTCGTTGTTGATTTCGACAATGGTCGCATTTTCCGGTGAGGGGACAAAGAACTGGCTCACTAACATTCCCGCAGGATCGGCCTTTCCTTTGAAATAGGTGTTGTTCACGAAATTGAGCGCGGACAATAGGTCACTCCAGGTGTGGAAGAGACGGTTGGTAGGAATGAGAAGGCGGAAACATGGACCATTGATCACGCTTCCGTCTTTCTTCTTCTTGTCGCGCAAATGGGAATATGACGTCGCAAGAAGAGCATAGCAGTTCATCTTCTTCGCACACTCGGTGGCCTCGGCGATCGACATTCCGGAATCTCCGTCAAAGTCAAGGATGATGCCGGAAGAAAAGGAGAAATTGGTCCCACTCCGGTAGTAATTCTTGTAGTGCCAGAAGGTGTAGTTGTGACTCTTCACAACATCCTTCAGCTGTGACAATGCGATTGTCCTGGGGATGAACGACGTGTCGTTAAGCATCGAGGACTTGTAGTCGGGGGTGGAGGGCTTCGCTCTTCCGAGGGTAATGCTAAGGGTATATCGAGGGGTGGTTCTCTGCTCGATTTCCGCAGGGCCTGTGGCGGAAGCTTGTCCAATGCCACGATTGGCTTCCTGCTCTGCGAGGGAGATAACGGTCAGATCTACTATCCCAGACGGGGTCTGGTCATTTGTAGCAACAGCTAGATTACTTGGTTGCTCTGGTGTGGTTGTGCATGTTGTCATTTTCAGTTGTTTTGGAATACATAACGCTCTTCAAATTCCGGAAGGCATTCGCGTACAGCACTGGATTAACGAGTGCGCGAAAGCCGTAATAATCATCCACCAGCTCATGAAGCCTGGAGGAATCCGGAAACGTGAAAGTACTCACGCCGTGTGATCGATCGTGAGCTTGAAGGGCTAGTCCGCTCGAGACCAAAAAAGCGGCCAGCGGAAAGTCTTTTGTTTGATATGGTTGTTTCATCTTAGTTGTGCCTCATTTGGATTTACAGCAGGGAGGGAAACTACAGCGGAAGGATGGTCCTACGCTCAACTTCTCTAGCACCTGCGGATGCCGACCGAGTCATCGGAGGGCGGGACAGAGGGTATTCTCTATCTCCGTTATTGTACACAAAATCCCGACGAGAGTCAATAGCCCTTAGCAGATCTACTCGTCCCAGGGTATATTCGTCCAGAAAACCTCACTTTCGTCAGCACGGGGCCTTGTAGCTCTCATTCGCGGACCCTCAATCCTGAGTCAGGTTCCGCAATTCCGATGATTCGGCCTTTCTGGGCCGGAATGGGTTCGAATACGAGCAGAATTCGACAATTTAAATGAAATCTCCCGCGCGCGGGAATTTTCGACCTCACACTCTCTTGAGACTATAATGCCTGATGTTGCCCTAGGCCGCTGCATGTTGAATACTCGTCAAGACTATCGCATTTTCTGGTACCAGGGCGAGTTTTCTTCGCAGCTCTTCCCTTCCCGTTATCGGTGAACTGCCGCCACTTGCTTTCTGGAGGGGTGATCATTCTTTACGATAAACCACGAGGATGAAATGAAAAAGAAAAAACCACCTTCCCCCAAAACGAACAAACCGAGTAAGAGGAAAGAAAAAGCGGAACGCATGCAGAAAGCTATAGAAATATTCGGAAAGAGCAAAAAGTCGATCCAGAATGCTGCCTGGCTTGCTCGGCGCATCCGTCCAGATATTCGTGAGTATGCAGACAAATTATCCATGCGGCATCTCGAAGCAGTTGCAACCCTCCATCCAGACGATCAAAAGCAAATTCTAGACGTGGCGATAGAAGATAAATTGACCGCCAAACAAACAGCAGCGGCAGTCCGGGTTTTAAAACTGGGTGAGGAGAAGTTTGTTCTTGATCACGTAGAACGAATGAAATCAGAATTCAAGAAGTTAGCGGACAAGTACCGAGATTGGAGCATTCTGAAAGATGTCGTAACAGCTATTGATGAATTTGTTGAAAAAGAATTCGAGTACATTCCAACAAAAACTGACGACACACCACCCACCGACACACCACCTACACCAGAACAGAAGT
>DATJQB010000230.1:0-3558 GCA_035506075.1 Bacteroidota bacterium
TCCTCACAAAATCGAGCTCGCGAGGGAGACGTTTTCCCTCACCGCACGTTGGAACTCAGTGGAGCTCGTTGAAGGAAACTTTCTCGAGAAGGGGACGCACCTGCAATCCATTGCATTCTGTTTCCTTGACTGCGACAAAGCGTACTATGAACAGTGCTATGAGCTCGTGGCGGCCCGGCTCGTGCCTCAGGGGCTGCTCGTGATCGATAACGCGCTGAGCCACTTCGATGAGATCAAGCCGATTATCGACAAAATTTGTTCCGACGAACGACTCGATTCAATGATCGTTCCGATCGGGAATGGCGAGCTGGTCTGCAGGAGAAAGCCGACTGCCTGAGTGGTGCCGGGCCGGCATTCCAGTTGCAACTGCACGAATGGCTGTGGTGTGGTGGCGCTCGGTCGATGAGCGTCCCGCGTTGGAGCGCGCCTGAGCGTTCTCATTCTGAAGATGATTCGGACTTCATCGCACTGCCGGGGAGCAACTCCCGCCCCTAGTGCCGCCTCCATGAAGTGATCTTGTGTTTTCGAAATCGGTATCTGTTTTGGAGGCAGGCACTACTGCCTTTTTGAATAGGTTGGGGCTCCAATCACAAGATCTCTTTTTTTGGTGGCACTAGTTATTGTCGTCGTACTGAAACGCCTTCTCCTTTGAACTCTTCGGCGCAACGCCGAAGTGATACGTCACACCAAAGAACGTCACTCGTGTGTCACGGCTGTTGAAGGAGTGTTCGTTCAACAAGGGCGAATTGAGGTCCCGTTGTCCGTTCAGTGTCTGGAAGGCGTCGGCAATCGTGAAGATCAAGGTCAGCTTGCTGTCGAGCAGCTCCTGGCGCAATCCAAGGTTCACAACGTAGCTTGGACGGCTTTCCCCCTGCGGCGTCAGCCGCGCTGAGCGGTAGTTCCCATTCACCTGGATCATGGTAGACTTCGTGAGGTTGACATTGCAGTTCATGTTCCCGTTCCACGAAATCGTGGATTTCTTGCTCGCGTATCCAAGGTTTGAAGCGTCGATTTGTTCATAGAACGCGTTCGCACTCAGGTTTGCCGTCATAATCTTTCCGACCGATCCCCCCAGAACGAGCTCAAACCCTCCGGATTGATCCTTTGAGAGGTTTTGCTGTGTCGTCAACAGCACAGAATCACTCAACGCGGTCGTAACGCTCGTGAAGCCGTTGTAGCGATTGCGATAAAAGATGCTCGGTGTCACCGTCACCATGTCGCTCTGGAGCTGCCAGCCCAGCTCCACCGAATGGATGAACTCCGGTTTCAGAAGCGGGTTGCCGGCACGCACGCTCGTCGGATCCCGGTACTCCGGGAACGGATTCAGATCATCCCCCCGCGGCCGGTTTGCCCGCAGGCTGTAATTGAGCTGCAACTCGCTGAATTCCGCAATCTTGTAGGAAAGGTGGAGTGTGGGATACAGGCGGAAGTAATTCGATGGCACGACCGTTCCTTTTTCCGGAAGATCGGAGCTGATCTGCGCGATCTCGGCCCGAAGGCCCCCGAGGAAGCTGAGCGCCCACAGTTTGGATTTGTATGTACCATAAAATGCGTGGATCGTCTCACGGTAGATGAAATGGTTCGTCTTCTGTGTATCCGACACGAACGAATTCAGAGTTGCGTCAAAGTAGCTCGCAGAGAACGGAAAATCATTCTTCGCTGTCTCGCCGTCATACCCGGCTTCGAAGACCGACCCATCCATCAGTTTGAGATGATAGTCAAGCGTAAATTCCCCCTTGTTGTCATACTCCTGGATCAGGGTCCTGTCATACTCGTTTGATGTCGGCGGATAGCGGAAGACGTCAGTGAACCGGTTGTCCTCCTGGTCAAACATGTGGGTCACGTTTAATTCGCTTCTCACCGATTGGTCGTCACCGGAGATTTTGCGTTCGAGGAATGCAGTGCCCCCAAAGAATGTCGTTTGGTCGATGTCGTTTCTGCGCCGGTCGTAGTCGCTGCTGAGTTGCGACGCGGAATTTGTAAGGACATATGACGCAACGTCGTCGCTTGAGAAGCCGCGCCTGCGGAAGTTGCCGGAGAGGCCGGCTTTGCTGTTCTCGTCGATATGTGCATCAAACCCCACAGTGGCGAAATGAGCGTAGGGACGATTGAAGTTGTGGCCGTTCTGCGTGTACATGCTGGCAGGAGCAGAGGCTGAATCGCGCTGCTGACGAACATCGCTTGTCCACGAGTTGCGCTCATCACGGCGAAAGCTGTATGTTCCGAAGAAATTCATTCCGCCCGGGTTGTAGTTGCCGCTCGCGTTGAAGTTGTACCGTGAGTCGTTGCCGACACTGGAACCAACAGTCCCGTTCAAACCTGTGTTCGCATCCTTTTTCATGACGATGTTGATGATCCCGGAGGTGCCATCTGGTTTGAACCTTGCTGACGGATTGGTGATGACTTCAATCGTCTGAACGGAATTCGCCGGGATCTGCTGCAATACATCCGAAGCGCCGCTGGCAAGGAGGGGAGACGGCTTTCCATCGATCATAATCTCGACGTTGGCCGAGCCGCGCAAGCTCACCGTCCCGTCGACATCCACCTGGACGGAGGGAATATTCTGCAGCAGCTCGCTCACCGACCCGGTGGTGCTGACGACCGCCTGCTGGACATTATACACCTTCCTGTCAATCGCCTCAGTGAAGACCGGTTTCTCAGAAGTCACGGTGACGCCGCCGAGCCGCACAGTGGTTTCTCTGAGCAACGCGGTTCCGGCATTGTGCTGATGCTGCTGAGCCGTGATTTTGAATGGAGCAGTTCTCTTCTCCTCATAGCCGAGGAGTGTATAACGAAGGATAAATTCACCAGAAGGGACGTTGTCGATGTGAAACGCGCCTTTGCTGTCCGTGACGGTTCCGGTGACGATAGTGCCGTCCGTCTTCTTCAGGAGCACCACGTTTGTGAATTCCAACGACTGACGGGTTGAGTCTGCCTTGACGTCCCCCAGAACCGTGCAACCGCTGTTCTGCGAGGAAGCAACATTTGAGAGTAGCGCTATGATCGAGATCAAAACAAACGATTTCATTCCTGGTAGAAATCTCCCATCACGTTGGTCAATCGATATGCCATGGACATAAGGAACACTCTTGTCTGCTATTCGCAGATTCCAGCCCGATTCATGTGTCGCCAAAAACGAATTTGCCGGTTGATCACGGTGCCGGAAGGAGTTTCAATAAGACGGGCGAAACCTCAATCCGTTTCGTGGGTCGATGAGGTCACACGATAATTCCGTCGGGGAAACTCAAGAGAGCAATCCTCACGTCCAGTGTTCGCCATACTAAAGATCGCATTTGAAGATGAAACTGAGATGAAATTCGTGCCCGCGGGGGTATCAGGACAGGTCAGGGCGGACGACCGACGATACTGTTCATCGACCGTGTTGACATTCGGGAACTGAAATCGCAGATTAGAAGCCATGCCCGCAGGATTGCAGTGATCGACGATGGTAATTTTGAAAGGAAGTGCCTCATGAATTTCCGCATCAGCTTCATTTCCCGGGTGTTGGCCGCCATGATTGTCGCTATTTCCGCTCATGTGTATGCCGGGACGCGGTAC
>DATJQB010000231.1:0-3632 GCA_035506075.1 Bacteroidota bacterium
CGCTTCACGCGTGTCGCCCCCGACGGCCTCACAGGCGAGCAGCAACAAGACCGGCCTGATCCGTTTTCCGCCGGCATCGAGCACGTACCCGGAGGGTTCATATAACGATCGCGGTTGGCGGTTCCTGGTGACCTTTGCGAGTGACTTGTCGACCAGCTTTCTGTAGCGATCGTACAGACGGGGAAACGGGACGTTATGCAAATCTGATTTCATGCTTTGAGAACCAATTGCTGCGCCTGCAGATCTGCGATCGTCCGGGACCCCGTCAGAAACATCACACCCTTCAGCTCTTTTTCCCAGCCAGTGATTTTATCCAGGAGGGCCTTCGTTCCTCCTGATTCGAATTCTTTCAGCATAAGCCTCGCTGCTCCGGCCAGGTCCGCCCCAAAGGCAATCGACTTCGCGATATCGAGGCCGCGCGTCACTCCACCCGAAGAAATGACCGTGAGGGATGGGACTTGATGCTTCAGGCTGCACACCTGACGCAGGGCGTCTACGGTCGGAATGCCCCAATCCCAGAATGCCTCTTTCAGAAAATCTCGTTCGCGGGACACCCTGACCCGGCGTCCCTTTTTTTCTGTCCTTCGGATAATCTCGACTCCGGCCCAACTTGTTCCGCCGGCTCCTGCGACGTCGATGATCCTGACGCCGACATCAACGAGCCGCTTTGCGACCGAGAGGGAGATGCCCGCGCCGATCTCCTTTACAATAATTGGAATCGAGAGTTCGCGCACGAGCATTTCAATCCCCTTGAGAACGCCGCGAAACTCCGGGTTGCCTTCCGGCTGCAACAATTCCTGGAGCGGATTGAGGTGAACAGCGAAGCCGTCCGCCCTGATGAGATCCGCGAGACGACGGATTGTTGATGCATCCTTGAGCTTTGCGACTTCGGCCCCACCGATGTTGCCGAAGACCGGAATATCTGGTGCCGCTTCGCGAACGACGCTGAACGAGCGATGATATCGCGAATCCTGAATTGCCTGTCGCTGGCTGCCGAGCCCCATCGCAAGTCGTTTCTCGGCACAGACTTCCGCCAATCCGCGATTGATGCGGGTCGCATCCTCATATCCGCCCGTCATGCTTGAAATAATGAGAGGTGATCCGACGGGCTTTCCAAGGAACGTTGTTGAGAGATCAACCTCTGTGAGATCGATCTCGGGGAGAGCATTGTGTTGAAACTCCCAACGCTCAAATCCTGACGTCTTCGTTTGAAACGAAACGTCACGGCCAATCGTCAATTCTACGTGTTCTTGCTTGCGAGAGGATATGCGAGGGGGTTTCATGCCGCACGAGATTTGCAGTCATAATACTGAAATGCACTGCGAGAATCAAGGAAACGCCCGTGGGCAAGCCTCATGATCATGTCGAGACTGAGCGCGTGGAACATAATTCTTTCGTTTCAGGCAATACTTTCGTACCTTTATTTATTACGTACTTGTTGTACGTCGTATCTTCTATGCGAGCAATCATCCCCGTTGCGGGCGTTGGCAGCCGATTACGTCCCCACACATACACCGTTCCCAAAGTACTCCTGAACGTCGGGGGTAAGCCAATCGTCGGCCACATTCTCGATCGATTGATCGAGAACGGGTTCGATGAGGCGACGATTATTATCGGTTACCTCGGCGAGAAGATCCGGGAGTACGTGGTGAAGAACTACCAGATCAAGGTCGATTTCGTCGAGCAAGAGGAGCGACTGGGATTGGGGCATGCGATTTATTTGTCCCGACACACGATTTCCAGAGATCCCGTCCTGATCATTCTTGGGGACACAATTTTCGACGTCGATCTGAAAGCCCTGATGAATTCTCCGCACTCTGTACTCGGGGTGAAAGAGGTCGAGGACCCCCGCCGATTCGGCGTCGCCGAAACCGAAGGGGAGTTCATCGCGAAATTAGTTGAAAAGCCCGACCAGCCGAAGAGCAAGCTGGCACTCGTGGGGATTTACTACATCAGGCAGCCGCACATCCTCGTCGAATGCCTCAGGGATGAGATCAAAGGAAACGTTCGCACAAGAGGCGAGTTCCAGCTGACCGACGCGCTGCAGATGATGATCGAGCGCGGTGAGCGGATGAAGACATTCTCGATCGACGGCTGGTACGACTGCGGAAAACCCGAGACCCTGCTCGAGACAAACCGCCATCTTCTCGACAGCCAGCGGCCGACGACAGGCAGGAAGGACGTGGTGATGCAACACCCCGTCTTCGTTTCGGACCGTGCGACGGTGAAGAATTCCGTGCTCGGCCCGTACGCCACAATCGCCGACGATGCTGTTGTCGAGAATGCGATTATCCGGAATTCGATTGTAAGCGAAGGTGCCCGGGTCGAGAACGCACTTCTCGAAGATTCCATTGTCGGCAACAACGCCGTGGTCCGCGGCGCATACAAGCGTATCAACATCGGCGACTCATCTGAACTTGAATTTGATTGACCACACTCAACTCTACGAAGGATGAATTCATGAACTCTCTCTTTACATCGGAGTCTGTTTCTGAAGGACACCCGGACAAGGTATGCGACCAAATTTCTGATGCCGTCCTCGACGCGGCCCTTGCCCAGGATAAATATTCACGCGTTGCATGCGAATCGTTTGTGACAACGGGACTGGCACTCGTCGGCGGAGAAATCACCACCAACGGGTACATTGAAGTCCAGGACATTGTCCGCCAGGTCATCCGTGACATTGGCTACACGAAAGCCGAGTACCGGTTCGATGCCGACTCGTGTTCCGTGCTCTCGGCTATTCACTCGCAGTCTCCCGATATCGCGATGGGAGTGGACACCGGCGGCGCAGGCGACCAGGGAATGATGTTCGGGTACGCATCCAGCGAAACCCCCGAGCTCATGCCGATGCCTATCATGTACGCACAAAAGCTCGCCCGCCGTCTCGCGGATATCCGCAAGAAGCAGAACAAACTCATGCCCTACCTCCGCCCCGACGGGAAGACGCAAGTGACGGTTGAATACGACGGACGACGGGTCAAACGCATCGATACAGTCGTCGTTTCCACCCAGCACGATCCCGATGCTTCACAGAAAAGAATTCGTGAAGATGTCATTCACCACGTCGTCAAGCACGTCATTCCGAAACATCTGCTTGATTCAAAGACAAAGTACTTTGTCAATCCGACGGGACGATTTGAAGTGGGAGGCCCGCATGGGGACAGCGGTCTGACAGGCCGGAAGATTATTGTGGACACCTACGGTGGCCGCGCACCGCACGGCGGCGGAGCGTTCTCGGGCAAAGATCCTACGAAGGTCGACCGGAGCGGCGCCTACGCTGCGAGACATCTTGCCAAGAACATCGTGGCGGCCGGATTTGCGTCTGAATGCCAGATTCAGGTCGCCTACGCGATCGGCGTCCGTGAACCGATTTCGATCAACGTACAGACTTTCGGCACCGGGATCATCCCCGAACATGAGATCGCCCGGATCATCGCCAAGGAAGTCGACATGACTCCCCGCGGGATCATCAAGCGCCTTGACCTGCTCCGCCCCATCTACAGGAAGACGGCGGCGTATGGTCACTTCGGCAGATCAGAAAAGGAATTCACCTGGGAAAAACTCGATCTCGTGAAGACGCTTCTCAAGGCTGTCAAGTAAGAGACATAGAGCTTAGTTAATCATACATC
>DATJQB010000232.1:0-3323 GCA_035506075.1 Bacteroidota bacterium
AGCCATGCACGGAGTGTTGTCATCTTCGCCGAACACAGGATGCCCGAATCACTTGTGAGGGAAAACGAACCGAGGGCACTTGTTCGAAGGTATCTGGATGCCGGCGGAAAAATCATCTGGCTGGGGCCGGACCCGATCGCATGGCAGCGGGATTCGACGGGGAAGATGCTCGGGATCGATTATGCACGGGCCGAAAAAATTCTGGGCATTCGCTATCCCGGCAAAAGCCTCGAAGGGATTGGCTGGTACGGTGCGAGAGTAACTGACGATGGTGAGCGGTGGGGGCTGCGTGGTTGGTGGGTTGGACTTGGGTGGGTTGATCCATCTCAGGTTTCGACAGTGCTCGCACGTGATGAAAACGGAATGGCTGCCTGCTGGGTCAAAAACTATGGGGGTCCACAGGGCACGGGATTGGTGCAGTTGTGTATTCCCCGCGACCGTCACGGGGATCTCTATCCTGTAAAGCGAGTCGCCGAGTTCGGAATCGAATAGAATGCGGAGATTGCCGCTCGGGCTGGTGAGCAAACGTCCATCTCCGCATGTCTGAGGCCTTGTGGCCTGATATCATCGGCTTTGATGCCGGCTTGATTACAGGCTGATCTTCGGCTAGATTGATCACACCGAGTCCACCATTCACTTCCAGGAGCACCCATGCGAATCCTCAGTTCAATCATTCTTTTCATTCTCATGATCTCCCTTCTGCCGGCGCAGGAGATCTTTTCTCCGAAAGACCCGGGTGAGACGCCTAACCGGAACTACGACGTGCTTCACTACAAGATCGAGATCAAGCTCGATGACACCGCGAAGTCGGTCGAAGGGAAGGTTACCACGACGTTTGTACCGCTTTTTCCAGAGCTGAAGACAGTTGTTTTTGATGCAGGGGACATGAACATCAAAGGAGTGAAGGATGGAAAAGGACGTGAACTGAAATTCACTTCCACCCCGGCGACAGTCTCCATAGACCTTGACAAACCTCATTCGTTCCGTGATACGCTGCAGGTCATCATCGAGTACTCGTGCAAACCGAAACAAGGGCTCACATTCAATAACACCGATGGAGCGATTCCCGGCAAGCGGCCGCAAATCTGGTCGCAGGGGGAAGAAACAACCAACCATTACTGGTTCCCGTGCTACGATTATCCGAACGACAAGGCGACCTCTGAGGTCATCGGCACCGTCAACGCGAAATTCTCCCTTCTCTCCAACGGCAAGCTGATAAGCGTCAAGGAAAACAAGAGCCAGAAGACGAAGACCTTTCATTGGATGGAATCAAAACCCCACTCCTCCTATCTCATCATGATTGCTGCGGGAGAATACACAATCCTTCACGATAATCTCGGCAAGTTGCCGCTTGAGTACTGGGTGTATCCTGACGACACGACAAACGCACGCGCCAGTTTCAGGTATACGCCGGCGATGATCAAGTTTTTCAACGAGACAATCGGGTACAACTACGCCTGGGAAAAATACGCGCAGATCATTTTGCAGGATCACTTCGGGGGGATGGAGAACACCTCTGCGACGACCCTCGCCGACAACTGGGCGGTTCCCGATGCGCGCGGCCGCATCGACAATCCTTCCACAAGTCTGCTCGCTCATGAGCTCTCGCACCAATGGTGGGGTGACCTTGTGACGTGCAAAGATTTTCGCCACATGTGGCTTAACGAAAGCTTCGCGAGCTACTATGACCCGCTGTTTCATCGTGCCCTGCTCGGCCAGGATGAGTTCGACTACACGATGTATCAGGATCAGCAGTCCGGCATCGTTGTGGACACGACGCGCGGCCGCAAGCCGATCGTGAGCGTGGAATCGTATGGCGAAAACGTGTATCCGCGCGGGGCGTCAGTCCTGCACATGCTTCGGTACGTGCTCGGCGACATTCTCTATCAGCGGGGAATTCAGCACTACATCACGAAAAACGCGTTTCAGCCGGTCGAAACCAACGACCTGAAGAATGCGCTTGAAGAAACGACAGGACAAAACCTCCAGTGGTTTTTTGACCAATGGGTCTACAAGGCGGGGCATCCCGTCTTCAATGTGTCCTATCAGTGGAATGAATCGACGAAGCAGATAGCGCTGAACGTCCGTCAGACCCAGAAGATGGACAGCCTGACCGGTGTGTTTCGCATGCCAGTCGATGTCGAGATTACGACAGCAGTGAGTGCGAAGATCCATCGCATCGACATTCTCAGGAAGGACTCGACGTATTTGCTCCCAGCGGAGACAAAGCCGCTTCTTGTCGTCTTCGACAAGGGAGATTGGATCCTCAAAGAGTTGAAGTTTGAGAAGTCATTTGACGAATGGAAGTATCAGGCCGTGTCTGCGACGGGTTTGGTGGACAGAATCCTCGGCATCCAGGCGCTCGCAAAGATGGAGAACAAGGGGGATGTTGTTTCTGTGTTTATCGATCGGATGCTTCACGACCCGTTCTGGGCTGTGAGGCGAGATGCTGCATCCCAGGTTGCGGCAGCCATTGCGAAGCACGATTCCCTGCGGATGATTGTCCGTCCCGCGCTACTCGCAGCGCTCAAAGACAAGCGCTCCGAGGTCCGCTCTGTCGCCGCCGGCTCACTGCGATGGTACAAGGGTGATGAGATCGTGGGAGCATTGAACGTCGCGCTGAACGATTCCAGTTACCAGGTCTTCGGCCGGGCGCTTGGATCGCTTGCGAAGGCTGATTCAGCGCATGCGATGCCCGTCGTCGAGCATTATCTGTCGACACCTTCGCGGCAGAATATTATCGCGTTGTATGCCCTGAACGCGCTGGCGTCGCTGGATACGGTTAGGGCAGTGACGCAAGCGATGGAAATGGTCAAGGATCAACGATTCTCGTCTCCGCGCTTCACCGCTCTTTCGATAATCCGCTGGTATGGAAGAGGACGTGCGGACGCGATGGGGATCGTCACAGGACTCCTGAAGGACTCCAACGAGTCGATCCGTTCGTACTCTGCCCAGGTGCTTGGAGAGATCGGGGACGCGTCAGTCATCCCGGCACTTGAATCGGTGGCGGGTGACAAGGAAAATCCCGCCGCTCAGGCTGCCAAGCACAGCATCGAGAGGATCAACCAGAGATTGAAGGATGCGAAATAGTCTGACGTTGTAACGCATCGATGTTGAGAAGGGCTGTCTCAGAGAGGCGGCCCTTTTTGTTTTAGAGACGATGGAGAGGGGAAGCTTTGGAGCATATGCAATCAGGATCATCCCAAGCCGAAGCGTAGAAGCCACAACGGTTCGTGGGGAGATTATTGAGATTTGTTGCCAATGCGATGTGATCTTAGTAAGGTATGCACCAGAGCTTTTTCTCTGAGCCGGTACCTCTGAAA
>DATJQB010000233.1:0-2529 GCA_035506075.1 Bacteroidota bacterium
TGACCCGGCGGATGCGCGTCCGCATGTCGGGCTGGGCGACATCCAGCAGAAACAGAAGAACTACGATGCCGCGCTGAAAGAGTATCGGATCGCGGAGCAGTTGGACGAAAACGATTCCGACGCGTACAAGAGCGCCGGCAAAATGCTGGTTGAGGACAAGAAAGATTTTGCGGCAGCAGTAGAGGAGTTGAAGAAGGCCGAGGCCTTGGAACAGAGCAACGCGGAGATCCATGAGTTGTACGGCAAGGCTCTCGCGGGCACCGGGCAGCACGACCTCGCGATTGGAGAATTCAAGGAGGCCGTGGCGCTGAATCCGAATCAGGGACAGGTGATATCGGAACTGGCGGCTGAACTTGAGAAGAAGGGCAATTGGGTTGAAGCGCTGGGACAGTACAGGAAAGGCGCAGTTACGGATGAAGATCGGATCAGCAAGGTGCTGCCGGGACAGTCAGCAATGTTCTACGATCCGAGTCCACGGGAGCAGTACACGAAGGCGAAAGCGCGATTCGCAGACCACCTTGCGGAGCTCAGGGCGTCAGGAAAGAATGATGAGGCTGCGGAGTTGGAGAAGCAAGTCGACGCGATGAATGCGGGGGGCAGTGAGAAGATTAGAGAGTTGACCAATGCCGGCGACCTCGCCATGCAAGAGCGCAAGATCGAAGATGCTGAGAAATCCTACAAGCAGGCTGTGGAACTTGGAGACCAGCTGCCGCCGGGCAATGAGAGCATGATCGTCGCAACAGGAAAATTAGGCGGCGTGTACGCCATCCAGAAGCGATGGGACGAGGCGGAAGTTGTATTTCATCGGCAACTGACGATGGTAGAAAAGGCATACGGAGTGACGAATCCGCGAGTCATCGAACCGCTCAACAACCTGGGAGGTCTGGAACTACGACGAGGGAACCCGGCGATGGCGGAGACGTATTTCACGCGCGCGCTTGAGATCAATGAGAAGAATTTCGGCTTTAATAGCCCTCCAGTATCAGAAGCGCTGCGGAGGGTATCCGATAGCTTTGAAGCGCGGAAAATGTATGACAAAGCAGAGCCGTATTTACTGAGGGCGGTGAAGTCTGCCGAGCTCTCGAATGGCCCAGATAGTGATATGACGGGAATTAACGTGTGGGCTCTGTGTAATTTCTATGAGCGGTGGGGGAAACCAGAGAAGGCGCAGGCGTGCTGGCATCGAGCGACCGGAATCCTGGAATCGACGGAGGGCTCGAATAGTCCCCTGCTGAAGGACTCTCTGATGGCGGAAGCGAACGCATTGCGGAAATTAGGACGGAACGACGAGGCGCAGAAGCTCGAAGAGAGAGTTGCGAACATCATGAAGACAGCAGCTACGCAATAGTTGGCCGCGTGTCGGGCAGTTACAACTCAAAGTATTCGCGGCATCGTTTCCCGACGTAAAAAGCTCGAGAAGGGGCAATCCAATAACCCTGAAGCACGAAAAAATGGAGGCGAAGGGCCGGCGATCCCTATACGACTCCTGTTTCGAAGGCACTTCAGAGATTTGCCGAAGAACGCTCTTGGCGCCGCCCATCCTTTATAGAATATTTCAGCAGGCACCATAATGCGCGTGCGCCATCTTTCCAGCCAATTTTCTTGCCTTCTTCGTAGGTGCGACCCCAGTAACTGACGCCTACCTCGTAAATTCTAAGTGAGCGATTCGCAATTTTGACCGTGATTTCAGGTTCGAAGCCGAAGCGGTCCTCCTCAATCGTAATCGACTGAATCACGTCCCTGCGGAACACCTTATAGCACGTCTCCATGTCAGTAAGATTGATATTGGTGAGGACGTTTGAAAACAAAGTCAGAAGCCAATTCCCGACGGAATGCCAAAAGTACAGAACACGATGCGCACGCCCCCCTAGAAATCGGGAACCGTAGACCACGTCCGCCTTCCCCTGTATCAATGGATCAAGGAGTATCGGATACTCGTTAGGGTCGTATTCCAGGTCAGCATCCTGGATCACAACATAATCACCTGTGGCTTCCTGAATTCCGCGGCGGAGGGCTGCGCCCTTGCCCATGTTCTTGGGCTGCAGTACGACCTTTACCTGCGAATACTGTTTCTGCAATTCAAGAAGGATTTCAACCGAACCGTCTTGCGAACCATCGTCGACGCAAATCAACTCGATCTCCAACGGCACTGCGAGCACTTTTTCCACCACTGTCTTCAACGTGACGCTCTCGTTGTAGACAGGCATGACGACTGAGAGTCTCAGGATGCCCTCCCTCACGTATATAATCGGACCGCTTTTACACAGCGGCGTGGGTTGAAGCATGGTACGGAGTAATCATATTTCTAGCAGAATCATTGTCAAACCCGAGCAATCTCCCAATAACACGAGTTCCTTTTTCGAACGCTACAGGTGGTTACCCGTTGTCTCGCTCATACTACTACCGTTTGTTATGCATCTTCCGCTGTGGTTACTGGGGCGAAGCAGCGACCCGATTTGGTTCTTTTCAGGGTTAACGAATGGCTCGCCTCGATCCCCTTTTCTTGATCCTAACGTCGGATACACGTCG
>DATJQB010000234.1:0-12096 GCA_035506075.1 Bacteroidota bacterium
ACGTTTCAAAAAGACATTCAATCAACCACCGGCACGCAGAACGCCGTCAGCAGTAATTCGCAGCTCAGCAAGGACATGGACGCTCTGCAGAGTGCCCTGAAATCCGGTGACACCGCTGGCGCGAAGAAGGCGTTCGACGCAATGAAGCAGGACCTCAAGGGGATGAAGGTGCACGGTCATCACCACCATCATCATTCGGAGGCTTCCACCGCGACACAAGAAGTCACGCCGACGACCTCGACCAACACAGATCAGCAATCGGTCGCGTCGTCGTTGAACAAGCTCGTGTAGTGTGTTGAAGAGGAGATAGAGGCGGAAGGGAGAACACGGAGGCTCTCCCCTCCAGATTTTTCCATCGAGCCCGGACCTCGATTGCCCGGATCGGTGCACCAGGGCCGGCTCCGATTATTCCCGCGCGGTGATAGTTTCGTCTCACCATGCGTCCCCGATTGTCCCTGATGCGGAGGCTCGCTCTCAGGAGACAGTAACACACCCGCCCGTTATGCAGCCGCATCCGATCAAACAGCGCAGACCTCAATCGCCACGCCCCATTGCCTGAGAACAGAGAGAGAAGGATGGAAACAATCTTATGAGACCAAACGGTGGTTGGTGATCGGAGGGTACGACAGGCACGACGAAGTGATTCACACTTTACCGCGCCGACAAGAACAACCTCACAGAGGTTCTGCGTGAGGGGGCGCTGGACAATTCCGAAGTTCCGGAAAGCGCAGTACGAAGATCTACAATATCAGATTGACGCCAACGTTCTCGCCTGTATCAACCTCGCTCGCACCGACAAAACCTGCTTCCGTGCTCAGAGAACTCGTATATCCCACCATGATCTCCACGTGCCGGGAAATGGCAAAGAGGAGGTTGAGCGCAATGTTGGTCGAGTATCGCTTCGTTTCGTTCAGGTTCCTGATGTGAATAAAACTCTCGTCCAGGCGGATTCCCGGTCGGATGTTATAGCGATAGTACTGGCTGGCGTACATGACATCGTAGTTCCCCGATTTCATACCGAAGAGCTCGAAGGGAACTGTGTATGTGGGGAAGGCTTTACCGCCGGCAACAAAGAAGTTGATTTGATGGGCTGACGCAACGGTCCATTGTGTTCCAACGCCAAGGTACGGCAGGTACTGATCCTGCAGCAAATGCATCTTATTCTTCTGCCACACGAACCCCGCTTCTGCAAAAAGATGAGTCTGGAAAGCCCAATCGACGTAGGCACGCAGCTGGTACAACGTCATAGACGTTTCGCTCCCGCCGGAGCTCGCCTCTTCCCTGCTGTACGAGACATCGAGATACCCCGATGTGAAGCCCTGTCGTACCGCAGCATCGCCTCCCGTGTGTATCATGGTGGCGTTGTAATTGCCGGACGAATTGTTGAAGGCAAATTTTCCCCCTGCATGATACAGAAATCGATTGAGACTGTCCGGGGCCTCATACGGATTTCTCTCCCACCATTGTTCCGGAAACGGCGTGGGCGTCGCAGTCTGCGAGAGCGACGCGACGGTATTGGCAAGGAGCATGAGCGCCATCAGGGCAAACTGCCGGGATCGTTCCAAGGGAAAACTCCGCGAAGAAGTACACGGCTTACCCCGCGGGAAGCGGGATAAGCCGTGCGCATGAGTAGGTGTTGCCTCGTGAAGAGGCGGTCAGTGTGTCGGGTTGGCCCGCCGCTGATTCTTCCGGTCCATCGAAATCACCACATAAATGACGAGGGGGACCAGCGGGCTGAACAGCATGGACAGTGCGAAGTTTCCCCAGAAGCCAAACGGGGTTTTTCGTCCCAGCAAGCCGACAAAGATCGCGAGACCTATCCAAATGTAGATTGGCATGGCTCAGGCCTTTGCTGGTTTCAGAGACGCGACAGCTGTCTTCCCCTGATTGTACATGTCCTTGAAATACGACTTCATTCGTGCGGTATCAAACGTCAGCAGTGTTCCTCCGGACTCAAAGTGCTTCACGAAGACCTTTCCGAGGGCCCACGTGATGGCGCCGGAAGTGAGCGGCATCGACACGGCACTGAGAAATCCTACGACGGGAATTGACTTGAGGAGGCTTGTCACGTACCCGCGTGCGAGGTACCCCGCAGAGAGGCTGGCTGTCAGTGAGCCGATAATTGCTTTGGCGGCATTTTCTGAGAACTGAACTTTGTAGACGTCCGACAAGTCACTCACCATCTTGAGCTGGAACCCTGCGACGGCCGCGATGTCCACCACCGGTACGGGGATCAGTCCGGCACCCATGGACCAGAGTGTGTACTTGTTCACGACGGCATTGGCAAGCGCAAGGTTGTTCAGCTCCGGCGCTGGTTGCTCTGGTTGCGTCGGCGTCTCTGGCTTGACTTCGTTCGGGATCTCTTTCATGGAGTCCTCCTGGAATGTTGCTTGTGATGTATCCGCAATCCATCGCGGAATGAGGTTGTGGGTGTTCAACGATTGAGCAATTGCTAAGTCAATGGTAATGAAATCGGTCTGATGAACTCCTGCATTCGGCACCGTGGGCATAAAAAAGTACGGAAAATTCCCTGAAAATGCCCGGCCTGATCCTGTCTACTTCCGCTCTTCAGGGATCATGAGCAGGAGCCCCCATTTATTTGCCGGAATAGGCTTGTAGCATACCCACCAGTCTTTTTGAAAATCAAGCTTTCCCACCTTGACAAAACCCGAGTTCCCCTTCTGCATATCCCTTCCTACCTCTCTCAGGGCGGGCAGATTTCTCTCATCTGCAAGACTGAAAATGGACTCGTTGTATGACCATTGCGAATCAGGAGCGCATACAACGGTCCCCCGCTCTGTGACCAGGACCGCATAGCTGCCATCCGTCAACTTGAGATCCGCCACCAGACCAGACAACCAATCCAGGGACACGTCCACCGCTATGATTCCGTTCAGTTTTTCAGCTTTCCCGTTATAAGAATAGAAGGGAGCTGCATAGGTTGTCATGATCACATTTCCACCGGTCGAACCTGCATCATAGTACGGTTCGATCCAGACGGGTTTGTTGAGGATCTTTGGAATCAGATACCAATCAGCATTGAAGTAATGGTCTGTGGTATCTGTCGGGTCCTCGTACACGACCTTGCCATCACGCTGATGCAAGTATGGGGCAAAGTACATTGTATCCTTCTCAAATGCGTACGGCTCGAAGGCGATACACGTCCCAAACACTTCTTCATTGTTTGTGACCACAGCGTCCAGCAGGATCTTCATATGATCTTTTGCCGGCATTGCAAATTCAAGAATGTAGCCGAGGTTCTTCGGAATCTGCTCGATAGAGTGAACGATCTTTTCTATTCGTCCAATCTCACCCCTCAGTTTTTCATCAGCCTGCGCGTGGATATGTGATTCCCATGAATACTGATGATAGGCATACCTGTATTTGTAGGCAGCAAATGCAGCCGCCAGAGCAGCTATCACGATCACGGCATACACTATCGGTCTATATGCTTTCAAGGGTCTTTCCGGCACACTACCTGAGAGTTCTGAAAAATTCCTGGAACGACGGTTTTGAAGCTATGAATGCGTTGTCGAACAGGAAATCTGCAAGAGAGTCAAAATCGGACTTCAGCAGGGTTCCCATCTGAACGGGCTTGTTCGGCGGATGAATAATCTCTCGCACACGATTCAACATCCATGAGGAATGCGACACATTCGCCGGCACCTTTGCAAGGATCTTGTACTTGCTGATCACCGCTGTCGTTTCATCGGCGTGCGACAAAGCATAATCCCACCCTTCGATCGATGCATCGACGAACTCCCTGCAAAGCCCCGGATCTTTTGCGATCGTGTTTTCCATGCAGTAGATGCCGTCTTCCGGGAAATCCATTCCGTACTCGGCGAACGGAAACACCGTGACTTCGTCCGGATTCACTCCGGAGTTGATCATGCGCTTGTACTCGTTGTAATTCATCATGACCGTTACGTCGACTGCATCATCGAGGAACAGATTGATCGCGTTGTTAAATGGAATGATCTCTGCCTTGATGTGGTGCTTGCTGAGAAATCCTGTCGTCAGTTCTCTGACGGTGGTGCGCCAGATCCCGATCTTCTTGCCGTTGAAATCCTGCAGTGTCTTGATGCCAGACTTTTTCTTTGCGACGAACATGATCGCGCTTTGCTGAAAGATCTGCGCAATATTCACGATTTTTGTGCCGCGTGCCCGCTCCATGACCCCGGAATAGAGAAACATTGTACCAAAGGTCACCGTGCCGCTCTTCAGGGACCCCAGCACATCCTGGGTAAAGCCGCCAGTCACGATCGTAACGTCGAGCCCATGGCGAGCATAGATTCCCTTTTCCTTCGCCATGTAGTAACCCGCAAACTGCGGCTGCGGAACCCACATGGGAAGGAAGGTGACTTTTTTCAAATCCTTGTTCTGCGCGAGACTTTGCCCCAAGGGGATGAAAAGAAGGCAGCCCCAGAGCAGCACAATTCTCGCCACGATTTTGAATTCTCGCATCAGCTCTATCGCCTATTTTTTCTCGTCGGCGTTCAGGAGGAGCGGCAAATCGTTTTTCCCATTCCCCATGATGATGATTTTTGCGTTGTTAGACTTCGCAAATTCGGACGTTACCTCAAGCCCTTTCCATTTCAAAATAGGAATCTTCGAGAGCTCTTCAAATTGGCGAATACCTTCGGCCTCAATGATCTTCCGCCGCTTTTCTTTCTCCTCCGTCTTGAGTTTGTAATCAAACTCATACGACAATTGCTCTGCAACCATTTTTCGCTCTATGGCACCGGAGACCTGGTCCGGCAGGGTGATTTTCCTGATGAGATAATCATCCATAACAACGTTTTCTTCAAGCAGCTGCTTGCTCAGGTAGTATTTGATAAGTGATTGGATCAGCAGGGTCGACATTTGATAGAGTTGCTGTGGCGTGAAGTTCCCTATGATGGCCAGCGAGGCTCCTTCGACTTCACTCTTGACGAACGTCTCCGTGTAGTTGACACCCAATCTTTTATGGATTGTCGGAATCGAATCCTTCAGAGGGTAATAGCGGTAAGAGAATTCCACGCGAACCGTCAACCCTTCCGCCGTCAGGATATTCATCGTATCGTTCTGCGTTTGCGAACGCGTCGAATAGCGATACATCTTGTCCCAGGGCCAGATGACATGGATTCCTTCATCGTATTTCTCATCGAGCTCCGTCCCCGAGAACCGTGACCAACGGATTCCCTGCTCCCCGGAATCAAGGGAAATCACCATGTCGTTCCAGAAAAAAGCCAACAGGAGGCAGGCGATGAGTGTCGTCATGACGATCTTCAGGTAGTGCCGGTACCAGACATCAAGAAGCCACGTCTTCGTTCGCCTGTAGGCATTCACCAATTTTTCTTTCATAACAATCCTCGGCACACTCTGATGACACGTTCTTCAGTCATGATCATTTCTTTTTCAATTTCTCGTCGCTTATGATGGTTCCGTATTCCATTTTGATAACCCGGTCCGCGTACTTGTAGTACCGGTCGTCATGGCTGACAGCGATGACGGTCTTGCCCTGTTTCTTCAGCCCCTTGAGGATGTCCTCATAGAAGATGTTGCGGAAATGCGGGTCCTGGTCGGCAGCCCATTCGTCGAACACACAGATCGGTCTGTCTTCGAGCAGGGCAACGACCATGGCGAGTCGCTTCCTCTGACCCGTCGAAAGATCAATGTCAGTGAATCCGCCGTCACGGTATTGCGTTTTTTTGTCGATTTCCATGAAGCGCAACAGTTCCTGCACCTTCGCCGGATCAATGTCCTCCATGCCGTAGAGCTTCAGAAACAGATGAAAGTCAGAGAAGATCGCTGAGAACATCTCGCGATACCTGAGAACGTTCGCCTGTTCGATCTGTTTGTCGTCGACAAACACGGTTCCCTGCCGCGGGAAATAGAGCATCGTGAGCAGTTTCAGCAGCGTTGTCTTGCCACAGCCGTTGCCGCCGATCAGGAAGATCGTTTCACCGGCGCGAACGTTCAGGCTGATCGGTCCAAGCTGAAATGCTTCTTTTCCGTCGTCGCTGTGATATCGGAACGACACCTCCTCAAACCGGATGTTCTTGAAGCCGTTGCTCTCCACCGGCTCGCCGTTGGCCTGTGCTTCGTGCAGCTCCACCGACTTGTCGAGCTGTGCCTCCAGCTCATAGATGTAACTGAGCGCCATCCTGACTTTGTCGAGCAGCGGCATCAAGCCCACGAGGTTTCCCACGGGGCCGAACATAAAGAGGATGGCGACCGTAATGTCTGTAACCACATCTTTGTACGTCTGGCTGAACCGCGGCAGAATAAAGACAACGGCTCCCATGAGAAGCATATAGGCGGCATTCGGAAAGATGATGTTTTCCGCGTACTTGCCGCCGATCCGCTCTTTGATCTCCTTCAATTCTTCGGAGATCTTCTTGATGAACGCCGCAAGCGCATTGCTCCTGCTCTTGCGCAACTTCACTTCCTTGATACCTTCCAGGATATCCGTGAGAGCCTTGAAGAAGCCGATTTCCGTCTTGTTGATTTCAACCAGCATCGGCGCCAGCTGTTTCGCCCGGTGCAGGTAGATGACGATCGCTATGGCATTGAAGACCACCACAATGACAAATGCCACCACCGAAAGCGTCAGGATGTAGCCGAGAACAACGATGAGCATCACCGCCGATTGCACGGCGGTAACGATCGGGAGGGCGAACTGGGAAATAACGTTCGATTCTTGCGTCAGGCGGTTGTAGATTTCCGCTTCGCCGATCTGTTCCAACTTCAGAAGATCCGCCCGCCGCACTTTGTCGGCCAGGCGCCCCCTGATATTGTGAATGATATCCTCAATGAAGGCCATGCCGTTGGCCATGTTGTACTTCTGGGCAACGACATAGAGCACGACAACAATAATGAACATGATCAGCTGCTGCGTGCTCCCTTCGTCCGCAGACACCTTCTTGGACGCCGAGTTGATGATGGTCAGCACCATGGCGTTCGCAAGACCGGCGACGACCGCCATGCTCAGGATCGATCTCAGCGGCTTGCTTGACTCTTTCCGTATGAACTCGATCACGTTCATCCGACGGCCTCCGCTTCGACCGCGCCGTCGTTCCATGGTTCAGGAGTCTTCACTGTCTGGGCATCCTGGTAGTAAAGGCCAATGAGGAGAATTCCAACCAGATCGAGTACGACGCTGACGCTGAAGAGGGATGCGTATCCTATGGATGCGGCGATGACCCCGCTGGCCATTTCATACAGGCTCGATCCCATGGTGAGAACGGAGACCTGAATGGCAAAATCTGTCGCCGCGAGCGCCTTGCGCGAATGGTCCATGAAGATGGAATAGATCAGTGTCCATTTGAAGCTGTTCGCCAATCCTCCCAATGCAAAAATCACGTAGAGAAAATTGTTTCCGGTGATGTTCATTGCGGGGAGAATGAACAACGCGAGCACAAGTGCGTTTCCGATGCCGAATGAGATCAGGTTCGTCCTGCGCGAGAACCGCTTGATGATGGGAGAGCAAAGTGCGGCACCGATGGTGGCGAAGACGGGGCGAATCGTCCCGAGCATGACGCCGATCGTATCCAGGGACAGACCCTTATCCACAAGCATCGGACGCACCATCGCAATGATCATTGCATCTCCGATGATGAACAGATTGATGAGGAGGAGCCATCGTCTCATGGAGGCTGATTTCAAAGGCCCGAAGCTGCTCAGGATGTTCACATTCGCCCTGACTTCGGGGTGGTGGGGTTCCTTAAAGAAAAGGAGGATGACGCTCGCCACGATCAACGGGATGTAGGTCAGGATCATCGTCGAGACATAGCCGATGCGACTGACGAGGATGAGCATGCTCCCCCCCGTGATCGTTCCAATGGCCATGCCCATGGTTGCCAGGCTGTTGCCGCGGGGGCGCTCTTTTTCTGTGAGACACTGGATTGCGAGGCCGTTCACGGCAATCCATTGTGTCGACACCGATGTCACGAAGAGAAGCCCGAGCCCCATGATCCACCAGAATTGTTCCGTGAAACTGAGGAAGGCGATAATGCAACCAAGCACGGCACAGATCAACTGTGTTGCAACGAGCCAGATCTTGTAATGCCCAAACCTGTTGCTGCCGTACTTGTCGACGTACGGAGCCCACAGGAATTTCAGAACCACCGGGATTGCGAAAATTCCAAACAATCCGATCCGCTCTAGTGGCGCACCGCTCTGACGCAGCATCACCGGAAAGACGATGGGAAAGAACATCAACGGCACAAACGGAGCGACGTACAGAAAGAACAGGACAAAAAACTTGTACTGTCGCTGCGGATGCTCCGGCATTTCTGCTTCGGTCAATGCGTTCGTGGAATTTTCAGTCGTCAAATCTGGTACCGAACAGTGAAGTTCATGTGAAATGGTGCTATCGGCATCACAAAAAAGGTCGATGTGGGATTGCCGAAGCCGCCGATATTGGAGACCGTGTAGCCGAGTTCATTCGTGATGTTATACAGATTCAGCTGGAAGCGGATGTTCGCAAGCTGGTAGTACGCTGTCGCATCGATCGTGGTGTACCCCGGCAGCTTCGCTTCGTTGGCGTCGTTGGCAAAGACGGAACCTCTTGCCGTTACACCCCCTCCAATTCCGAAACCGCGGACAGGGCCCTCATTGAACTCGTAGACCGCCCATATGTTGCCGCTGGATTTCGGAGTCCCGTAGCGCATCTTTCCATCCACGAGCGTATACATCGGATTTGTAAACTTCATCGTCTGCGCGTTGAACGACGCTGACACCCGAAGGCTCGAGGAGACCTCCCCGACTACGTCGATGTCGAACCCGCTCGCATCTTCCTTGCCAATATTGAAATACAGAGTATAGGGTGAAATTCCTGCCGGATTTCGCTCCGACGAAATAACGTCATATTTGTCGATCATGAAAACTGAAGCTGTGAGAAGCGCGCGCTTGTTCAGCAGCTCGAGTTTCATTCCGGCCTCGGTTTGATACGCACGCTCGGGCTTCAGGTCAGACGGAATGTCAAACAACCCCAGGTCGGTTCCCGGAGCTTGATAACTTCCCATGTAGCTCGCGTACAGGGACAGATTGTCGTTGACCTGGTACAGCGCACCAAGACGCGGGACAAAACCCGAGGACTTGCCGTCCGTCGTTGTCTCCCCCGAGCCGGACGTCGCCAGCTGGGTCAGCGTAATCCCGTTATGCTCGTATCTGCCGCCGAGCAGAAGGTGCCACCGCCCGCCTATGGTGATCAGGTCCTGAACGGAAATGCCGTAGTCATTCGACGTCGGTACACTTTGTTCGTGCAACACCACCGGTATCGGCACATTCATCCTGCTGCCCGTGGAGGGATCAAGGATCTGATTCGGATTGTAGTCCATGTAGTATTTCGTCTCCACCTGGATAGCGTCGACGAGGAGGAGAATTCCATGCGTTACCTGAGCATCAAACAATGTATGACGGGCGCGGACATAATTTTCAAGACGAGCTCCGAAATCCGTCCTCGTCGAATTCATATCATCGAGACCGCGCAGTGACATGTTTGCCGGGAAGGCGCCCGGAGGGAACCCGGGGGGCATGGTGCCCATGTAGGAGTAAAACAAATCCATCTCATAGATTGAATGCTGTTTGACATGCTCGTAGTTGAACCCCGCCCGCACGGTCCAATTGGGAGAGATCACATGTTCCACCTCTGCAACTGCACGCTGCTGTGTCTGGTCGGTGTTATCCGTTGACTCGCCGAAATTATACGTACGGCTGGAAATCGGTGCAAGCGACGCTGTCAAGACTCCGCTCGAAGACATTGACGGAAGCATCAGCACGCCATGATCCGGCGTAAACCCGGAATGCGAGATCTCACCGGCAAGATATATTCGTGTGTTCTCCAGGGCACTGATCACAAACGATGGCTTCACGAACGATGTCTTCGATTTCACGAAATCCCTGTAGCTGTTCCCCTGTTCGTACGATCCGTCGAGACGATAGAGTACAGATTCCGTGAACAAGGGGCCCGTCGCCGATCCCCCGACGCGGTACTGCTGGAAGCTGCCCGTCATGGCTTCGATGCCATATCCTGGAGTTGCCTGAGGCTGTTTCGAAATGAAGTTTACGATCCCGCCCGGCTCTCCTCGCCCGTACAGAATTGTAGAGGGTCCCTTGAGTACCTCAATCCGGTCTACCGCGATTGGATTGATCGGCAGATCGTCTCCTCCGGCCGAGAGATTATTCCCCATACCGATCTTGAACCCGTCTTTGAAAATGGATGCACTGAAACCGCGAATGTTAAGAATGAGAGGATGAGGACCACCGGCTTCGGTAGTTACTCCGCTGACGTTCCGCATCGCATCATTCATGTTGATGACATTCTGATCAACCAGAAGTTTGTTGGTGATCTGCCCCGTGCTCAACGGGAGCGCCATAAGGGGCGCATCGATTCGGGAAGCGGAGGCGTTGTCACGGGAAGAATAGCTCTCCCTGTAGCCGGTAACAATGACCTCATTCATCCCGATGGGTTCAGGCTGTAACCGGATGTCGAGCACCAATTTCGTGTCGCCAACAGTGACCGTTGTGCGAAAGGTCTTGAACCCAACACGGCTGGCCTGGAGCGTGTACGTGCCGGCTGGAACGAGCGTAAGCTCATAGACTCCTTCGGCGTTGGTCGATGCGCCGATCGTTTTGTCACGGAGAACGACATTGACGTTCGAGAGAGGCGTCTGATCGTCAGCATTTACGATTTTCCCTGAGACACCTCCGGACTGGGCAACGAGTGAAGGGGACAGGATGACGCAGACCAGCAAGAGGGCAAGGGAGATTCGACAGAACGAGTTCATTCGGGTTATGCTCCTGCAATGGAACTGATAGCGTGGGCAAGCAAATTGCATGCGCGTGAAAACTCAAGATAGGTGTGAATCGGGCGGATTGGAACAAAGGATCGCCAAAGCAAAACAACCATGGTGATGGCTCCAAGCAACGGTTATTTTCCCCCCGAGTCTGGAGAGAGCACGGCACCGGGGGTCCATCACCAACACAAGATTCCGCCACAAGCAGGCGCTCAAACGCTCCGATCGCACGGTGCAGATTGAAAAGGCACTCACAAACAGACTTCGTTGAACACTTACCAGGGCAGGAAGAACCATGAAGTTCGCGACCGACCTTCACGAACGGCAAAGCGATGATGCAACAGAAAACAAACAATCAGGGCCGCCTGACTGTGTCCCAATGATACACGAAGAAATCAACAGACGCAACTGGCTTTCAGATTGAACTGCCTTATTGTCAGCCGGGGCAGACCAGATGGGATGCCGTTCAACCCTCTCGTTTTGCAGGTCCCTCATTGGAGACGAAAATCCCCTTCTCCCTGGATTCGACTTCCTTGTTCCAATCCCCAACCAATGTTGCCAATTGTCAATTTGTGAAACGATGGCTGTTTCTGAGATGAATTTCGGGCTATACCTGGTGAGTTCGGCAGGTCATGAGTCCCACCAATCGGCGTCAATTGCTGCAATGTTGAGCCAACTGGTGCAGTGCAACGAAGAGATGATAGGAAGGAAGGGAGAACGCAGAGGCTCTCCCCTCCAGATTTTTCAGATAGTTGTGAACGCGGCGATCAGCCGCTGCATCGCAGCAGTCCAGCCGAGATTACTTCAAGAGGAGAAGTTTTTTCGTCTCCACAAATTCCCCTGCTTGTCCCGCATCAAGAGACCGCGCAGAAAATCGATAGAAGTACACACCGCTTGGCATGCTTGCAGCATCCCATCGCTGGTAGTACTCTCCGGCAGGAAGTTCTTCTGAGCGGAGCACTGCAACCGTTCTTCCAAGAGCATCGTACACAATGAGCGACACGAACGATCGCGACGAAAGCGCGAAGGGAATTGTCGTTGACGGGTTGAACGGGTTCGGGTAGTTCTGTCCAAGACTGAACCGCTCCGGTACGCCGGAAGAAACCTTTTCGACCGCGGTGACGAGATCCATGAGCGGCCGCCTGTAGACGCCGCCGTCTGTTCCGGCAACGAGATCAGTTCCATCAACTACGAGCGTGTAGATGTATTTGTTCGCCAGGCCTGAATTCGCGTTCACCCAGCTGACACCATTATCGCTTGAAAGGAACACGCCGTCGCCGTCGGTTCCCGCAAAAAGATTCGTTCCCCCCGAACC
>DATJQB010000235.1:0-7976 GCA_035506075.1 Bacteroidota bacterium
ATTGATGTGCACCTGGAGATGATCGCCAGGGATTGACAGGCGGAATTCGAACGCATCGTCGAGTTCGACAAACGGCGAAACGTAAAAATACTTCAGCATTCGGGCATCGAACAATTTCCCGTCGAATTGCTCCCGCGTGATGACGTAAGGTTTCATCTCACGATAGGTGTTCATCACCTCAACGACGCAGCAGACCGGCACGTGACCGGCCCCGAAACAGAAGTAAAACGAGACGGGATTGAAAGCATATCCCATCGTACGCAAATGTGTGATGAGGAAGACCTTCTCGATGGTGTCGTGAACACCTTTCGACCGGGCGTAGGAAATTACATTGTCCTTCGCAGTGCCGGCCCCGAAACGCAAATGGTCTGAATCCCTGAACTCAAATATGTTTCTGTGATTGTGACTGAAGAGCCAGAGTCTTCGAGCGATCAGCGGGAGTTCATCCAGGTCAAGGCAGAACATGAAGATGTCATACAGAAACCGGTGCTTCACAGGTTCCAGCCGGTGATGCATCACCCGGGATCGATAGAGTGACGAGTCGATCACCACACGTTCCCTCCTGTGATTTGCTCGCAGAGCCGAATCGCCGAGGTGAAGGCGTCCTCGTGGAAGCCGTAACGGAAATAGCTGCCGCAGAAATATACGGGGCCCGTCTCATTCAGCGAGGACAATTCTGCCTGCGCTGCTGCCGACAGAGGAGTGTAGAGCGGATGCTCGTACGTGATCCTCATCAGCACCTGGTCTGGTTTGACCGTTCCCGGATCATCGATGGAGACGAAGTAGTCCTTCTTCCGGGAAACCTTCTGCAGACTGTTCATATAGTAGATTGTTGACGGGTTCGCGGCGCCACTGGCATCTGTTTCAATGCGGTAGTTCCATGAAGACCAGATCCGACGGTTTTTCGGCATCACACGCACATCCGTGTGGAGCGTCGCGATATTCGTTTGATACTTGAACTCTTTCAACAGCCGGCGCTCCTGCTCGGAGGCGTCGGTAAGCATCTTCAATGTCTGATCAGCGTGGGATGCGAAAATGACTTTGTCGAACGTCTGCCGGGATCCGTCGGCGGTCTCGACAACGGCCTCCTGCGCCTGACGGAAGACCCTTCGAACAGGCATCCGGAGGCGGATTCTCTGCAGGAATGGCTTGATCATCAGGTCACGATACACCCTGCTCCCACCTGAAACGGTGCGCCACTGGTGTTGTGTCCCGAGCCCGAGGAAGCCGTGATTGTGAAAGAAGCGGATCAGCGTCACCGCGGGGAAATCCAGCATCTTCTCCGGCGGTGTTGACCAGACAGCGGAACTCATCGGGAGCAAATATCTCTGCAGAAAATCCCCGCTGTAGTGTTTCTCCGCAATGTACTGTTTCAGCGTATAGTCAACGTAGTGTGGGTTGTCCAGGATCTCGGTTGCTTCATTGTTAAATCGATTGATGTGCAGCAGGAGTCGGTAGAATCGGGGGTTCAAGAGATTTTTCCTTTGCCCGAAAAGACCGCTCAAACCTGAACCGCAGTATTCGATGCCTGACGGCACGTGCTGAACGCTGAACGACATGGATGTCTCCACGGTGGGAACGTCCAGCGCGCGGAACAGCCGTGTGAGGTTTGGATATGTTACCTCATTGTAGACCATGAAACCGGTGTCGATATGAATCGGCATTCCATCCTCATCGACGGTCACGGTGTTCGTATGCCCGCCGACATAATCGTTCTGTTCAAACAAAGTGACAGCGTGCTTCCTATGCAGGAAATGTCCGCACCCCATGCCTGCAATACCGGTTCCTATGATTGCGATTGATGCCATCGAATTCTGATCCCTCTCCTCATCGACGGTGGCCGACGTTGACAGCCGGATCCATCGCTTCATGAGTCTCCTTCGTTGTCTTCGTGAAGAGATAATGACTTACGATCCATTCCTCGCCTCCGTTGTATCCCCACAGTTCGGAGCACGCCATGAAGAACACCCTCCAGTATACCCACCACTTCTCGGTGTGATCCATGCCGTACGTGGAAGCGAAAAGAGGTTTGATCTCCTTTTCATGAGCGTCCATGTTCCGCAGCCATGCTTCAGCAGTCTTTTGGTAGTGCGTGCCGCTCAGGCACCAGTGCTGCTCGATTTTGAGGTGATCATTGAAATAGAAGAGAAGATCATCGCTTGGCATGATACCGCCGGTGAAGAAGTATTTAGACATCCAGTCCGTTGCCTCTTTCACGTCAAACACATAGCTGAATTCCCTGTGCGCAAAAATGTGCACGAAGAGCTTCCCGTCATCGTTCAGCCACCGGGCGATGTTCTGGAGCAGGAGCTGATAGTTTCGCATATGCTCGAACATCTCAACAGACACGATTCTGTCGAATGTCCCGTCGATTTGGAAGCGGTTCATGTCGTTGGTGATCACGGTGATGTTGCTCAGTCCACGGCGCCGTGCCTGCTGGTCAATGTGCGTCTTCTGCGAGTTCGCATTGGAGACAGCCGTGATCCGGCTCTTCGGATAGCGCTCAGCCATAAACAGCGTCAGGGAGCCCCACCCGCAGCCGAGCTCCAGAATGTCCTGTCCGTTTGTAAGCTCAGCGCGCTCGCAGGTCAGGTGCAACATCGCTGTTTCCGCGGCACCGAGGTCGGGCGTAGTCTCTGTCCAGTAGCAGCAGCTGTATTTCATATGAGGGCCGAGAACATGGCGAAAGAATTCCGTCGGCACTTCATAGTGCTGTTCATTCGCCTCCGAAGTATGGATCGCAATGGGGCTGCGTCTCAGGCTTGCGATCAATTCCATAAGATGATTCTGCTGCGCTTCGGGCGATCCCTTCTTTTCCGCTTGGAGCCGGGCGCGCAGCAAGCGGCGAATACCCAATAGGATCAGTTGGTCAGGAAGAATATTCTTTTCAAGCAGGCGATCGAGGTTCATCCCGGAACTCCCTTTCTTAGGTCTCTCTGCGGAAGGGGGATGAACATGCTCGTTGTCTGCTGGTACGTTCGGTATTCTTCGCCGCGTGTTCGGAGCGCGTGTTCCTCCGTAAGAGACACCCCCGTCACTCGCAGGAGGATGTAGAGCATTCCAATGGGGGAGAGGAGACCAATCCATCCATACGGTGCCCCAAACGCAAGCAAGGAAAAGGAGATCCAGATTACCCATTCAAAGAAGTAGTTGGGATGGCGTGAATATTTCCAGAGTCCTGCCTGACAGGTCTTTCCCTTGTTCGCCGGATCGTCCTTGAATTTCTTCAACTGAGCATCGGCAGCGGATTCGCCGACAACGCCGACAAGCCAGATGACAACGCAAATCCATTCGAGTCCACCAATTGTCGAAGCTGTGTTTGAGGCGACAAGCAGCATGGGGATTGAAAAGAGAACGACGAGCAGGGCCTGGGACTGGAAGAACAAGAAGAATTTGGTGTTGATCCCATCCTTCCATCGTGCCCGAATTTCCTGATAGCGGCCGTCCTCCGGTTTGCCGGAGAGGACGCGGTCCCGCAGGAGATGCCACGCGAGTCTCCCTCCCCAGAGTATCATCAACGCGCCCACGAGAATCCTCCGCTCCAACAGTCCATCCCCCAGAGCTGTGTAGAGTATCCCGAGTATGACGAACCCGCCTCCCCACCCAACGTCCACGATGGCGGCATTGTTGATCCTCCGGAACTCCAGCCAGATGACCGTCATCAGAACGGCCAGGACGGCATACCCTATCACCACTGAAACAACCATTGGCAACCCCTCGAAGCTTGTGAATCATTCAGCAACACAGCGTGACTAGAACTCAGCGCTGACGCCGATCGACGGCAGGATTCCGATTGATCCATATTGCTCAATCTGTTTTGTCTGCGCATTGTACGTCGGGACGTCAACAGGCTTGCGATTGTAGATGTTCTGAATGTCGATATAGGTGATAAGCGTCCAGTCGTTGAACGACCATCGGCGGTCAGCGCGAACATCCAGACTGTGATTGGGCACGACACGAGCGGTGTTGTATAATCCTGGATCCTGTGTGCCGTCTGAATTGTACGGGGTGTACGGCCGGCCTGTGGTGTAGCGGAACTTCATGCTCACTTCCCACGCTTCGTTGAACTTGTAGCCGCCGCCGACATTGACGATCCAGCGCTGGTCCCAATTCGACGCGCGAGTAATCCCGTCGAGCGCCGTGAAGCGGGAGACGTTATAACTGATGCTGAGCGTACCGTAGCACGGTATGTCGGAGAGTTTCTTCTGGACGAGAAGTTCCACGCCGTGGGCCTGACCCGTTCCTTTGCTCACGAGTGGATCAAGACCGAATGACGCGTAGCCATCTTCTGACCCTCCAAACCCGGCGCCCGTGTTTGCCAGCACCAAATACGGACGAAGCAGGCTCGTCGGGTAATCGAAGTAGTCCTTCACGTAGCCTTCAAGACTCACCCTGGTATCCGGACGGACAATGGCATCTGCGCCGATGATGTACTGGTTTGCCCCCACGAATGTGAGATCCCGGTTCACCGGATTGGAGACAAGCCAAATGTACGATGGAGCTTGATAGTATTTCCCGACGCTCGCATTCAGATTCAGGCCCTCCACAAGAGGAAGAGTAACAGCGAACCTCGGCGAAAAAGAAAACTTCGTGTTGATCAGATTGAAGTAATCAATACGTCCCCCCAGGGTCATCCTTGCTGATCCGAGATTGTGAGATACCTGTGCATAGGCCGCTCCTTTGAATGCAGAACTCCCAAAGGATGCATTGACCTGAAGCGAGTCTCCGTAGGAGGTAACGAACGGCCGGAGCTTGACATCGCTGGAAAACCTGGGCATTTTCGCGATCGCCCCCACGGAAATCTCCGTCGATTTCGTTGCATGGAAGAGGAAGTCGGTGCGCAACGACGACTCATACTGAATGGAATTGTTCTTGAAGATGGGGACCAGCATTGCGTCCGATTGTCCATAGCGATACTCAACATAGGATTGCCCCAGCGAAACCGTCAGGAGACCGTTTTCGACAAGATGCTCCCATGATGCACCACCGACAATCTGGTTTTGATTATCGCCCAGGATTCGTGAATTGTCGAATCGTTGTTGCTGGGAATCATTGAAGAACTTCACGTCGTCCAGCGCTGCAACAGCGAGCACGGTGAGCCTGTCGCTCTTGCCGAAGTGATATTCCGCCTTTGCAAGGAAATCCCAGTATTCCGGCACGAACCCGAATCCCGCCGCCTTGAAAAAGAAGTCCAGATAGCTCCTCCGCGCTGAGAAAACGAAGTTGCCGGTTTGGCCGGTCGGTCCCTCCAGGTTGAACCCGAACTGACTCGCGGAAATTGTGGCCTTTCCCCCCAGACGATCTTTTCTCCCTTCTCGTAGATTGATCGTCAACACCGACGACAACTTATCTCCGTACTGCACGCCGAAGCCTCCCGTCGAGAATGACGTGCTCTCGACATAATCCAGGTTGACGTAGCTGAGCGGCCCGCCGGTCGCTCCCTGAGTACCGAAATGATTGATGTTCGGCACCTCGATGTTATCGATGACAAAGAGGTTCTCCGATGGCGCTCCGCCTCGAACAATCAAATCGTTCCGACCGGCATCCACTTGTGCGACGCCGGGAAGGATAGAAATCGCCCGGACGACATCCTCCAGACCACCGGGAAGCCGGCGAATTTCCTCGTTGGATTGGGCAAAGGTGCTGAGCGGAGTCTCCGGCAGTTTCTGGAAATACGCGGCGTCCACTTCAACGCCTTCCACTTGTATGCTTGTTTCCATGAGCGGGATGAGAAGCTCAGTGGGTTTGGAGCTCGAGACCACGACATCGCTTTTCGTAAACGGGATGTACCCCAGGGACGAAATCCTCAGCGCGTAGAACCCGATTGGCACCCGTTTGATGCGGAACTCCCCTTCAGCATCTGTTGAAGCCCCCAGGGTGGTTCCGACGACAACCACATTCGCTCCGACGATCGGCTCGCTTGTCTCCTTGTCGAAGACTCTTCCGACGAGCGAGTTGGTTTTTGTTTGCTCCTGAGCGTGCAGCAATCCAAAAGCAATCAAAGAGCCAAGCAATGTCGAGAACATCCTGTTACGCATTCGATACCGGTTTTCGCTGCTTATGATGGTTTTTCAGGAAACGATGAAGATCATCTTATTAATGACAACCATGACCAACCTGCGAGCGAGATCAGTTCCTCAACAGCATTTTTTCAATCGGGTCTTTCGCCGAGATGCGGAAGAGGTGTACGAGCACATACGCCGATGTTGCGATGCTTCCAAGGCAGACAAAGAGCACCAGCCACGAAGCGCGCGCAAACGAGGTGTTCTCTTTGTAGAGCATCCAGAGAGCGATAATGACCATGTTTGCATAGAAATCTTTGAGCGTGGCTGTCATCCAGGGGATGGTGGCCAGGTTTGACCATTCGGCAAAGAGGTTGCTCTCCATGCTGGTTGCAATGATCGTCGAGACCATGTATGCAAAAATGAGAATGAACAGGATGCGCAACGCAGTGACCATGACACGCCTTCAAGGTTTCCAATTGAGTGTTCCCCGTCAAGGGGCTGAGCTCGAGTGTTTCTCAAGTTCGATGATACCCATCATTTGCATGAGCAGCATGAGTGGATAGGTCGGGTCGAGCTCGAACCATCTCACCGCGAAGTTCGGGCGGTTTGGATATTTGTGATGATTGTTTTGAAACAGCTCGCCCATAAGCACAAAGTCGAGATTCAATGTGTTGCGCGACTTATCACGGGTAGCGAAATTCGCATATCCGTACTTGTGGCCGCACCAGTTCACGATGGCTCCGTGAATCGGACCCATCAGGCAATGCACAGGCACAAGCAGGAACATCCACCAGGCGGTCGCAAACTGCCAGTAAAAGAGACCGTACAGAACACCCCAACCCACGCGGGGCATCCAGAGATTGGAAAACTCTTCAAAACGCTCCCACACCGGGTAATTTCGCGCGAATCGTCCTTCCGGTTTGAGCCTTCCTGTGAGGAGGTCCATGTACACTTCTTTTGTATGCCACATGAGCCGAAAGATATCCTTGAAGATATTGGGGGAGTGAGGATCCTTCTCCGTATCGCTGAACGCGTGATGCATGCGATGCATAACCGCGTAGGCCCGCGGATTCAAGAACGAAGAACCCTGGGCGACAAAGGTGAACACGAAAAAGAACTTCTCCCAGAATCTTGACATCCTGAACATGCCATGGGCGGCGTAGCGATGCAGGAAGAACGTCTGCGCGAAGAGAGAAAGAAACCAATGCCCGAAAAAGAATATCAGGATGGCCATGGCATTCACCTGGTTGACATCATCGTGGTACTGAGGTTCGCGATCAGTGCGGACAAGGGCATATTCCACCTGAACGCGGGTGAACAACGGTAGGGCGACGCTGAAGACGACAATCGCGAGCGCAAGAGCGAGATCGATTGTTTCATGTTCTCTCCGTCATTTGTGGAAATCAACGACACGCCTCTCCTCCTGCTGTGCGGAGTCAGACGGACGAAACATCGCCTCAATCTGCTGTTCACGAAAATCAAATATTCTGCACAATTGATGCTTCACGATCAGTTCATGCGCCAACTCTCCGAGGGCTCCGAAGGGCATGGCGTAGTGTACTTCATCGGTCATCATTGTCCCCTCATCCGTTTCTGCAAATGTATGGGAGTGGTGCCAGTACGAATAGGGGCCGCGCAATTGCACGTCTGCAAATGTGTGCGGTGGATCGAATTCGGTAATCAACGTTGTCCAGCGCAGACGCTTGCCGTAGAGTGTAATCACATAATCAATGAGTGCGCCATCCTTCATCTTGATCGGAACCGGAGTAAGCATCTGGAATCTCAGGTTGGGTGGAGTCAGGAGCCCGAGGTTCTCCGGCCGCGAAAAGGAAGGGAAGACTTCACGGAGAGGCCTTCTGAGCGATTGCTGTCGTTTGAGAGTATAGATGCTCTGCTCCTCAATGGGTTGTTCCGCCTAACGCGTTTTTGGACCCGGTTTCAGCTGGAAGCGGTCTTTCAGGAACACAACAG
>DATJQB010000236.1:0-2346 GCA_035506075.1 Bacteroidota bacterium
TTAAGCTCAACAAGCTCTTTGCTGTACCGGTTGACAAGTCCGGGATTTTCCAGGGGGAACATCGTTCCCACCGGCGTGTAGATCAGCAGAGCCAGGACGAGCGCAACGATGAACACGAACACTCCGCTCAGGAGTGTGTAAAATTGCCAAGGAGCAAGCCGAAGAGACTTTGAGCTTCCTGCATCGTCTCTAGGTACGAGCAGCAGATCGTACCGCGTCTTTTTTGATCTGTGATGCTGGTCTCCAGGCATCTACCCTCCACTTCGCCCGCGTCGTGGTCGATCACTCAATGACGGGCCCGAAGACGGTTCCCGATCAGAGGCGACTGCGCCCCGAGGGGGAGAAAAATCGTGTCAAATCGGCGCAAAATTAGAAAATTGGACTGATAATTTATGCAAATGGCGCTGAAAAGTCAAAGGATTAATTGCGCCTGCGGCGGCAGGGAGAAGGGGAAAATTGCGGGTCAGCTTTGATTTGAGAAGTGCTTCTTCACTGCTCCTTCAACAAACGACGAGTATTTCTCCTTGAATATCCGGCGGTCAAACTTGCCGGCGTGATTCCGAATTTTGACCGCGTCGATCGTTCGATTTTCGAGCTTTTCAAGCGCCTCTTGAAGTGCCCCAGGAGTTTGTTCAGTGAAGAACACTCCAGTTCCTCCCGCCGGATCATCGACAACCGTCTCGAGCGCTCCCCCCTTTCCAAACGCGACCACAGGCTTGCCGCTGGCCATGGCCTCGAGCGGGACAATACCAAAATCTTCGATGCCCGGAAAGATCAACGCCCTGCACCGCGCATAGAGCTTCACGAGCTCCTGATCCGACCGCCAACCAAGGAATTCGATGTTCGACGCGGCCATCGGGCGAAGCCGCTCAGCCTCCGGTCCGGTTCCGACAACAAGGAGCCGCCGCGCATTTCTGTTGTACGTCTCGACGGCAAGATCGACCCGCTTGTACGGAACGAGGGCGCTGACAATCAAATCGTAGCCGTCGTGTTCAGCAGAAAGCGTGAACAGATCTGTGCTTACCGGAGGATAGATCACCGTGGATGAGCGATCGTAGTATTGGCGAATCCGATCGGCAACGTTGAGCGAATTTGCGATGAAGGCTGTTACGCGGGAATTCGACCGGACATCCCAGCGACGAAGACGCGGAGCAACGAACGACATCGCTGTGCGGGTTGCAATGCCCGCCCGACCCTGACCGAAGTATTGATCGTAGAGCTCCCAGACGTACCGCATCGGTGTGTGACAATAGCAAACGTGCAGTGCGCCGGGGGATTTTCTGATCCCCTTCGCGACAGCGTGGCTCGTGGAGAGGATCACATCGAAGCGTGATATATCCAGGGACTCGATCGCGCGGGGAAACAGCGGAAGGTAGTTTCGATACTTGCGAGCCTTCAGTGGAAGCCGATCGATAAAAGACGCGTGTATCTCCCGGTCTTCGATGAGAGGAGAGACGCTTCCTTTGTTGTGGAGCAGTGTGAACAACGGCGCCCCGGGGTACAACTCGCAGAGCACTTCGAGCACTTTCTCCCCGCCTCTCATCCCTGTGAGCCAGTCGTGAACCAAGGCAACTTTCAGTCCGCTGTCCATCCAGATCAGTGCTCCCTGTTTGAAGATTTCTCCGGCCAAAAGTACGAGTAAATCGGCTCACATCAAAATAGGGTCGGCTGCCTTGCATCACAGCGGCCCCCTCTTTATATTGACTCGAATTCCTCTTGTCAACGACGAGATCTCAGGATTCCAGCACATGTCGATTCTGCTGGCGCTGCTCCTTTTCGTTTTGCTCTTCCTCATAGCAGCTGCCGCGACGATCTTTGTCTTCGGCCCTCTCCTCGTCCTCCAGCCCCACCTTCGGACCCGGGAATGGTACAGCTCGTTCACGAATCTCCTGGAACCGCGTGATGCAGGTCTTCCGCAGGAAGATCTTTTTCTCGCAACCCACGAAGGGTTCAAACTCAGCTGCTGGTTTGTGAAACAGCCGCACGGCGCGAGGGGAACTGTCATCTATCTGCACGGCGTGGGCGACTGCAAGATAGGCGGAGTACCGTACGCCCGTCTCTTCTTCGGCCGTGGTTTTAATGTTTTCCTCTACGATTCGAGACGTCATGGTCTGAGCGAAGGGTTGTACTGCACGTACGGTTTTCACGAAAAGAACGACCTCGCTCTTGTTATCGACTACTTGAAATCGAGAACAGATATCACCATCGGACGGATCGGCGTTTTTGGAACCTCGATGGGGGCAGCGGTGGCCCTCCAGGCGGCCGCCCTGGACACGAGAATTGACGCAGTCATTGCCGAGGCGAGCTTCACGGATCTTCGGACCATCATGGTTGACTACCAGAAGC
>DATJQB010000237.1:0-3765 GCA_035506075.1 Bacteroidota bacterium
CACCGAACACAGCTTCTGGAAGGGATGAACCAAATCGGGAGAGACAACGGAGTTGCTCCTCCCACTGATCACGAGATGACAGTACTGAAGGATATGAACAAGATGGAGGACGCATTTCTCGATCAGTTCGAGAACATGGGACCGCGGCTAATCTGAGTGATAACCCGCCTTCATGATTCTAGAAAGGCGGGTCTCTTCAATCTGTCGGATATAACCGAGATGTGAAAAGAATTGACATGCCGGATTTCACCACCATATTTCTCTGCCACGACGGGCGCAAAATCTCTACGCCTTCATTGTGTTATTCAGATTTGAACGGTTCGGTTGAGCATAGGTTAGCCATTCAGCCGGAGGGACGGATAGTCATGTTTTTTTATTTTGGCCAGGGTCCCACCACAGCGTCTGATCAAAAAGGAGCATCAAGAAATGTCCTTCTTGTCCGCTCGAAACAGTGTGGACGAGATGATCGATTGTGGGGATTCAAGGCTGTATTATGAAGAAAAAGGTCTGAGCGATAGGGAAAATGGTGGTTCATTCTGGGAGCCTTCGCGAGCGGGTGAAATTGCTGAGCGATGCTGGCCTCATTTGACGTTGACAATGCTCGTGGACCGGAGTATATTTGCGCAGACCCACTTCTCGATGGCGCCTGCCATCATCCCGCGCCGCGCTGGACCCTGATCCTTGTTACAGAGCCCTCCATGACGACTCGTTGGCGATAATAGCAAATGTTGTTCGGCTACCGAATCACCAGCACTAGAAGCATACCTCCCTCGAGAGGTGGCCAATGCCTGAAGCGGGGGAAAAACTAACTTCAGATTGGCTTCAATCCTGAGCGCTGGTTACTTCTATAACATCTGCAGGTGATTTCGCAGTGACGCCCAGCCTATTCCTCGTTCGCCGAGGTGTTCCAACGTTTCATCACAAGGGCTGAGTCTCCTTGCGTAGTTGATTCCTCAGCGCCCATTGACAATCCCGATCCTGGGGGGTATTTTCCGTCAGATCTTTCGTTGATCCGGGGACACGAGGCGGCTTACTGAGCGATCCCGGAGGGGTCGCGTCGGCTTCGGGTTTACCGATGCATTCCCTAACTGAACAGCGAATGGCTCAATGGCATGGCCCCCCATGGCTATAATGGTCGTCTCTGCCGCCAGTAAACTGAAATCCTGATCCAATCGTTGGCAGGAGGTCCGGTATGAAAAAGATCCCACGTTTTGCACTGCGCATGCGTCTCCTCCTCCTTCTTCTCATCAGCATTCTACCCGGACTGGTTTTGACTCTTTTTGAGTTGGCGAAGGAAAGGCAACGCGCAAATGCTGAAGCGCAGGATCTCGCGTATCGCATGGCCAATATTATTTCTGTCCAACAACAGGATTTGATTCTCTCGGTGAAGCACTTCCTTTTCACACTCACTCAGATTCCGGACATCAGACATGTCAAGAATCGAGAGGCTAGCCGTTTGCTGAACCATCTTCTGGCCAATGGATCATCGTATTCCGATATTGGAGTCGCCGACGCTGAGGGCAATATTCTTGCCAGTGCACTCCCATCAGCCGACCTGGTCAATGTCGCTGATCGTGGCTATTTTCAAGCTGCGATCAAAACAGGAGATTTTGCGGTGGGAGAATTCCAAATTGGCCGAATAACGCACAAACCATCGATCAACTTTGCGTACCCCATTGCGAAGGAAGACGGGAAGGTAGTAGGAGTAGTGTTCACGGCAGTCAGTCTGGAGCAATTAGGCGATCTTGAGTCTCAAGTGGGAACACAACTCCTTGAAGGATGGACGGTTCGGGAAATTGATAGAAACGGAATTCTCTTGGCGCAGTATCCCCGCGGACAGGCCACCACTGGTCATCACGTTGCTGCGTTGGTGCCTATTCTCAAGCAACTAACGGTCGACCGCGCTACAGTCCGGGTCACCGACTCTGACGGAAAGACACATCTGTATGCTCATTCACAAATAGTGAGCAGGTTTTTTCCTCCCGCGATAGATGTAGTCCTGGATATTCCCGGAGACTATGCCATAGGCGAGGTGAATCACATTTTCTATCGAAACTTGGCGTTGCTATCCTCATTCGCCCTTCTCACTCTGCTTGCCGGTGCGGTAACGAACGAATTCTATCTCGTTCGAGCTCTGACTGCAGTTCGGACCGCGGCCATTCAGTTAGCAGGAGGAGAATTGCGAAGCAGGGTGGAACCGGTGCAAGGTCTCATTGAAGTGAAGGAACTTGGAATCACGTTCAATGAAATGGCGGGGATGATCGAGCGGCGCGAAATCGAACGACAGCGCGCGGAAGAGTCGCTTCACGCAAGCGAAGAGCGCTATCATGCACTCTTCACGTATCTCCCTGATGGGCTTTATGTTCATGTCGACGGGCGCGTGACACTCGTTAACCCTGCGCTCTGCAAACTGCTTGGCGCAGAAGATCCCTCACAACTCGTTGGAAAGCGGTGCCTAGATATTGTCGATCCGGAATTCCGTGAGAGGGCGCGCGAACGATTGAATCTCGTTTTGCGCGGCGATCCTACGCCGACAGTTGAAGAACGGTTGATTCGTCTCGATGGCGGCCCGGTCGATGTGGAGGTCAACAGTGCCGCCCTGGATTGGCAAGGATCCAGGGGAGTACAGATTATCGTGCGGGATATCACAGAACGGAAGCGTGTAGAGAAAACTCTCAAGGACACCGTGGATCAACTTCATGCTCTTTCCGCAGAAATTGAAAGTGTGAGGGAAGAAGAGCGGAAATCCACCGCGCGGGAGGTCCACGATGAGTTGGGCCAGATTTTGACAGCAATCAGAATGGAAGTCGAACTCGTTGACGATGCTCGCGGGATGGATCGCCGGATTTTCGACGAAAGAATACGCACCCTGTATGAGCTGTCGGACCGTGGGATTGATTCGGTTCAGAAGATCTCGGCGCGTCTTCGCCCCGGAGTGCTTGATGACCTCGGGTTGCTCGCAGCCATTGAATGGCAGGTCGAGGAATTTCAAAAGCACAGCAACATCCATTGCACACTATCTATACCAAAGGAGGAACCGGACATTGATGATGATCGGTCGACCGCGCTGTTCAGAATACTTGGAGAATTGCTCACGAATGTCGGCAGACATGCGCAGGCACACAACGTGGCAGTTTCCGTTGCGGACACTTCCGAAGAACTTATGCTCTCAGTAATGGATGACGGGATTGGCATGTCCAGTATCGAAATGCATGAGTCGAAGTCTTTTGGCATCCAAGGAATCAGGGAGCGCCTGTTTCCATTTGGGGGTACATGCGTGATACAAGGGGAGGGTGCAGGAGGAACTGTGGTGACAGTCCATCTTCCAAAAATGAAACCCTTAACAGCGGATCGCTATGCCTAGGATACTTATTGTCGATGACCATCCACTGGTTCGACAGGGTCTCAAAGCAGGGCTCTCCAAGGCTCCCGATTTGAAAGTAATCGGTGAAGCGGAAACCGCAGATGAAGCTTTGACGGAGGCTCGCAATCAAAGGCCAGACATCATCCTGCTGGATATTTCCCTGCCGGGAAGAAATGGGTTCGAAGTTCTAAGACAACTACACGCGGAGATGCCGGAGGTCCGTATATTAATGCTAAGCACGTATTCTGAAAAGCAATATGCGGTGCGCTGTCTGAGGAACGGTGCGTGGGGATACCTCACGAAAAAGAGTAGTTCCGACGAACTCATTGACGCCGTCCGAACTGTTATGCAAGGACGAAAGTATATCACCTCCTCACTGGCACAACTGCTGGCGTCCGAAG
>DATJQB010000238.1:0-5178 GCA_035506075.1 Bacteroidota bacterium
AGTTCATTCCGTAGCTGAATTCATGGAAATTGAAGATGGCGGCCAAACATTTCGTCGAACAAAGGAAGCACGCGGAAACGTACCTCATCCCGTATTTCGAACGGCATTGTCCCGGATTCCGTAGCTACCGGATTCTCGATGTCGGTTGCGCAGAAGCGGGATTTCTGGACGCGTTGCATGCCTCAAACATCCAGGGCATGGGACTCGAGCTCGAGGCGCAGAGGATTGCAACATCCAGGAACTTTAATCCAGGACTTGAGATCCTGGAGGGGGATATTACCGACCCCTTGATCGTTTCAAGGATCAACAACACCTTTGACCTGATTGTCATTCGGGACGTCATTGAGCACATTCAGGACAAAGGCACCGTTTTTCAGCATCTGCGCGCTTTGCTTCGATCCGAAGGTTTCATCTACATCACATTTCCACCCCGGTCGTCGCCGTTTGGAGGTCACCAGCAAAACGGTCGAAGCCTACTCAAATACGTTCCCTATCTCCATCTGCTGCCATCGTCCTTCATCAGCGCGGCCGGAAGGATCGCCGGCGAGCACCCGGACACTGTCGGATCGATCATCCTGCAAAAGCACATCGGCCTCAGCATCCGACAGTTTGAAGACCTTGCCGCAGCGCACGGTTTTCAGATGTTCCTCAAAGAACTGTTTCTCTTCCGGCCGGTGTTCAGCGTCCGCTATGGACTTCCCACGAAGCTCATGCCCGAGGTTCCCGGAGTCCGTGAATATCTCACCCTCGGGTGCGAGTGTCTTTTGCGGAAACTGGAGCAGCCCCCGTCTTCCCCAGGCACGTCACCGCGGGTGGAGTTCAGCTCAGCGACCAGACTAACGGAATCAGATCAGGCCTGAGTGTTTGTTGCCCCCTTCTTCCTTTTGCGCCACACGTCAAATCCAGCCCAGGCCAGCCCCCCAACGAGAAGGATATTCGCAGCAAGGCTGATGGATCTGCCTATCCGGAACGAGTCAGGCAGGAATCTCATCTCCACCTTGTGAGTTCCCGCCGGCACGATCAAACCTCTGAACATGTAGTCAAGTCGGTAGATGGAAACCTCGTGTCCGTCGATGAACGCCTTCCAACCAGTCGGATAGTACGCCTCACTCAGGAACAGCAGGTTGTTCCCGGTAGCCGTCACCCTCAGTTCTAAATCCTGGAGGCCGTATCGGACGTACTCTGCGGTCGCGCCTTGTTGGGGCGGGTCGCAGTGGATGGGAAGCGAATCCGTTACAAAAGCAACGTCGACAGGATCAAAGGAGAGCCTGGCGATCTTCTTCAATATATCAGTCCCGGGAGCAGTCTCCCAGCGGCGAACGAAGAATGCACGAGGGAGGGCAACCCGGAAGAGTGCAATTTTCCCATCACTGCCGTCATAGACCTGCAGAAGTGTGTCGCGAGAAGTCAGCGTATTCACATTGTTGCTGATGATGTACTTGACGTTCATCAACTGAAGGAGAAGCGGGTTGCCGAGCGTCGCTGCGTCCAAGACATCCTGATACGAGCGGAGCTTGGCGGCGTGATAGCCATAGACGTTTTCAATCTTCCAGTAGGCAAGAATGTTGTCCTGCGGAGGTTTCCCGTCAATGAACGTGACCGTGCGGTACAGGCTCGTGTCTTGCTGCAGGAAGCGCACATAATCCGGAGTTGCGAACACAGTCTGCTGATACTGTTGCGTCACAGGCTCCATGGGTTTGAGATCCACCCGCCAGAGGTCCGCAAGCGCGATAGGGATGAGCACAACGAGGACGGTGGTGAACCGTACAAGCCCCTTGACATGGACCCACAAGACGCCGACGGTAGCGAGCAGAAGACCGAGCGCGATGGAGAAATCGTTCGACACGGAATGATTGACAAACTTATAGAACTCCGCTACAGCCGAGGTCTGGTCAGTCTTCAGCGATTCTGCGAGCTTCGGCCCGACTTCGTCAATTGGGAATATGCTGCTGTAAATCACCTCGACTGCACCGCGGCCAATGAGCGACAAAACAAGGAGGCTGCCCAGACCATAAAGAGCATATCTCAGCTTTTTCTCTCCGTTCGGGTGAAACCCGGCGCCGGGTTGCCTCAGCGATGCAAGACCGAAGGCCGCGAGGAGAGGAACTGCGAGCTGGACGAGCACAAGGACCATCGATGGCACGCGGAACTTGCTAAACATCGGGAAGTAGTCGAACATCAGGTTGTAGACGACAGGAAATTCCTTCCCGAACGCGATGAGAAGCGAAACAGCAACTGTCACGCCAAGAAACGCGACAAACGGCTCCTTTCTGTTGCGCACCAGGCCGAGGAGTGCGAAAAACAGGATCACGATTCCCATGTACTGTGGACCGTCAACGAATGGTTGAGGACCCCAATAGGTGTTCACCGAAACCGCCTCCTTCGCCAGATTGCCGTTATAGGGATGGATGCCGAAACCATACCATGACGGCAGAACGAACGTCATCATCTCGCCCGGAGAAAACGACCAGTTTGTTGCATATGCGTAGTCCGGCCTGCGTTCCGGCGATTCCCTATCCGATGGCGTTTGCTGTAACGCTGAGGGGGCTCCGCGGATGGAGCTCTTGCTGTATTCTGATACCGTCAAAATCTTGTCGGCATCGAGCGCCAGGGCAATCACCGCGGTCGCGGACACGACGGCAGTCGTCCGGAGAAATGATTTCCACTCTTCTTTCTTTCTGATCACATTGATGAAAAAGATGAGGAAGTAAAGTCCCACGATGAGAAACGAATAGAAGATCATCTGAAAGTGGGATGGGAAATAGGTGAAGTGGAACAAGAGAATCAGGAGGAGGGTGTACCTCCAGTCGAAACGGATCCGTAGTTTCTCGATGAGAAGTATCGTCCAGGGGAGCCAGCATATTGTCTTGATTTTCGTGATGTGACCGATCATCACCCAGATAATCACATACGTGGAGAACATCGCACCCAAGCCGGCAAGGACGGCGATCAATTTGCTTTTCACCTTGTCGAACGTGAGCGCATACATGCCGAGACCAAGCATGAGGTAATAGAAGACGACGTAGCCAATGGGGCGATTGGCCAGGATGTACTGGAGAACCTGGGAAGCCACGATGACGAACTGAGCACTGATATTGTAAAACGCGTGGTTGATGCTGAACGTGAGGTTGGCATACGCTGGCATCCCGCAGAAGATGTAGGGATTCCACAGCGGGATGACTCCCTGCGCACCTGCTTCCCTGAGGATCGTGCTCCAGGAGAGCGACGCAACCGCGTCGTTACCCAGAAATGTCTTGTTTTCGAAGAGCACGGGGGCAAGGAAGATAATCAGGCTCAGCAGGAGCACGACCCCGGCAGCAACGTGCTGGTAGTTCGATGGGATCTGCCACCGCACCTTCGGGGGGGTGCCGTGCATGTGCTTTTTCTTCTCTTGTTTCTCCATTGAATCCACGTAGCGATTGTCGGACGAAGCAGTAAGCAAACTTATCTCTCTGGCCAGTCCCGCGCGAACCTCATCGCCGTCCATTCGCGGTGAGTTGGGCGACGGCCAGGATTCATTTTCCTTTTGAGGAAGTCGCCCGGGCGAGTGAATCCGGCCGTTGTGCGGATGCTTGCTCTGAGAGCAGGACTGACCGGGTCTGTCCGAAAATCAATTCAATATTCTTCTCGCCGGAGTACAGGGAATGAATGACATCATTGACGCTGAGCGCGTCATCAAATCGTCCCATCATCTCGTACGTCTGAAGCAGGAGTACGAACGGGTTGTTTCCTGTAAGAGGTCCCGCCACCTCTTTGTTCGCAAGAGGGATGAGCGTGCTCACGAGCTCATCGCACACTCGATTGAACTTGTCGATGGCTCCGGCGGACTTATAGAGGCCGGCAACGTACATCTTGGTCCGGTAGTCCATCGACCACGTGCGCCGGGGGAGGACCTTCTCCATCCTGTCGAGGATCTCTGCCGCTTGTGGAGCCTTTTCGGGTTCACTGATGTAGTGTCTCGCCAGAAGGATGAAGGCCTGGCGATAGTTCGACAACAAGTGTCGAACATCTTCATCGAGGTGTGTTGTGCTGTCCTGCAATCCTCTCCACCGGCAGCCTGTTGCGGCGGAGGTTGACGGAGCATTGACAGTAAAGAAGAGATGTGCGCGCGTTCGTATGTCATCGACGTTCGACCAGAGCGAGGTTCGTCTCCTCGGCGTGAGCCGGAAGACAAGTCCTTCGAGCTGGAGATACTCGTTCAGGCCGATCTGTCCTTCAGTCGGGACCGTCATCGCGAAGTAAATGGGACGCTGCCATGCCGTCGACACCACGATGTCGCTCGCCGCAACATCCTGCACTCGAAGAGCCTTGCCGCCTTCAAATTCGATCGTGGCGGGTGCAGTGAACGACAGGGTATCGATGGCCTCCTCTCCGTTCAGTGGCGATCGTCGCGCAGCGGGTTCCTCAATATTGAATTGTCTGAGCGTGTGAGCGGGAACGGGAAGGGCCACGGTGCGTGGGGAAAAGAGCCGGCCGGAAGCAGACTCAATCTCCGCGTCCGACATGCTGATTGGAATTTCCTTTGCTCCGAACGGTTGCTCGTGCTTCAGTTGTGTGATGTACCAATCCCTGTTCAGCAGGCTGAGACAGACGATCCTGATATCTCGCCGCACTCCTTCGACGTCCTGGAGATACCAGAGAGGGTAGGTGTCATTGTCTCCGTTCGTAAAGAGAATGGCATCACGCTCACATGACTGGAGCACATTGTACGCATAATCCCATACAGCGTAATTGCCGGTGCGATTCATTTGCGGGAAATTCGTCCGAAGCATGTTCAGGGGAACGAACACGAGAGCGAGCGCAAGAACGCCGAAGCCGGCAACGGCGGACCGGCTGGGCGGCTGCTTTGTCCTGAACCAGTCGATGAGCCCGAGGGCCCCCATGCCGATCCATAGGGAGTAGACAAAAAATGACCCGACGAAGAAATAGTCACGCTCGCGAACTTCAGGTTCCTGAAAATTCCGATTGATGACAAGCGCAAGGCCCATGACGAGAAACGCGGCCGTGACGACCGTTGCCATCTTTGGATCCTTCCTCCAATGGACGATGAGCCCGAGGAGGCCCAGGAATAGCGGAATGCCGTACAACTGTTTCCAATTGACTCCGGCGTCTTTCCAATCCCCCTCCGTTCCAACGTAGTTCCATCCGAGGTAGCGCAGGTACATGTGAACGAACTGG
>DATJQB010000239.1:0-3367 GCA_035506075.1 Bacteroidota bacterium
GCTTCTCGACGAGAATGGAACGGAGGTCATCCTTTCGTCAAAACACCGACGCTGGAACCCAGCAGTCTTGGAACAGACATTCGACGGAACCGTCGATGGCCGCCGCAGCGTCCTGATCCGCGAACGGAAATCCATTCTCCCGAGTGACGTCGCCGTGAGCGTGGTTAAGATCAGGAACGTCTCGCGCAAATCAAGGACATTGAAGTTCGCCGTCTGGACAGTTCAGGAACACATGCCATCGCAATCGACAACCTGGGTGGCCGAACCCGCACTCCAGGACGATGTCTTCACGTTCAAGAAATTCGTCCGCCCCTCTGTGTCACCCCACATCGAGATCGCATGTGCACTCGGAATGCGCTGTCGCAAATCATCTCATTCGGCGCTCTTGAGCGAACGCACATCCACCCTTCCCCGGTGGAAGTTCACCCCATGGTCGGAGAACCACGCAGGACTGGAGGCATCGGGCAAAGCTTCGCCTCCAGACCTGACAAGTGATGGGTTGCTGTATCTCGCTCTTCAAACAAGCCTGAGGCTGAAGCCAGCCGAAGAGGTGGAAATTCCCGTTGCGTTCGGCGCTGGTCCGGTCCTGGACGAGACTGTACGCGGAGTACGGTCTGCGCTGCGACAGGAAAACCCCACCGAGATAAGCGAGCTAAACTGGAAGGACTATTTTGGCAGCGTTCCACAATTCACATCGTCGGATGAGCATTTCAACAAATACTACTGGTACCGATGGTACGGATTGCGACTGAACACCCAATATGGAGGCGAGGGACACTACAAACGTCCTTTCGTTTCAGAAGGGGTGGGTTACTTCCGAGCACCGATTTCATACAGCGCCCAATGCCACATGCTCGAGAACCGATGGATGCACGACCCTGATCTGGCGCGAGGCAGCCTTCTCACGTTTCTCGACAACCAGCGCGACGATGGGGGGTTCAGAGGATACATTGACGTCAACTACTATCGACAGGAAATGTTCTATCATGCGAACTGGGGCAATGCTCTGCGGCAACTCGGTCATCTCCATCCTTCAGTCGAATTTCTCCAGGAGGTCTATGAGGGACTGAAAAAGTACGCCAGCTATTTTGACAGAGAGCGGGATGAAGAAGTCAGCGGCCTCTATGATATCGATAATCACTACGAGACCGGTCAGGAGTATATGCACCGCTACACGGCCGTGCACCCAAAAGCGGACGAAGAACATTGGGGAGAGGTGTTCCGGCTGAAGGGAGTCGACGTGACGGTGTATCTGTACGAACTCAAGAAGGCGCTTTCACTTGCTGCGGAGACCCTCGGGAAAACGGACGAAAGCGAACTATGGCGACTCGAGTCCGACCGTATCAAAACGGCTGTCCTCGAAAAGATGTGGGATCCCGACGAGGAAATGTTCTTCGATGTCGATCCGGCATCAGGAGAGCGGACAATGGTGAAGGCCGCAACATGCTTCTATCCGTACTTCACAGATATCGTTGACGCACGTCATCTGCCGGGACTGAAACGGCATCTTCTGAACAAGCGTGAGTTCTGGTCGCGCTATCCGGTGGCCTCCACAAGCATGGATGACGAGACCTTCTCAGCCACGCCGTCCTGGAAAGGCAAGCGGATGAACTGCCCATGGAACGGCCGAGTGTGGCCGATGACAAACAGTCACATCGCCGAGGCGTTGGCGCATTCCGCCATCATGGCGTCAGATTCGGGGCTGCGAAAAAAGACTGCATCGTTCATTACCTCGTTTGTCAGGATGATGTTTTTCGACGGCGACGTGAATCGACCGAATTGCTTCGAGCACTACAATCCCGAGACCGGTCACCCAAGTGAATACAGGGGCATTGACGATTATCAGCACTCGTGGGTCAACGATTTGATCATCAAGTACGTGTGCGGTATTCGCCCGGACGATTTGACGGTCGTGGTCGATCCATTCCCGTTCGGGCTCGATGAAGTCGAGGCGAAGGGTGTTCTCATCCGCGGGAGACGCCTCGGCGTCTCGATCCGAAAACGGAAGTTCACTGTATCGCTCGATGATCAGCAGCACGCGGAAAGCGAAATCGGGCGGCCGATCGAGATTCAAATCTAGACAGCGGCCACGAGACTCTCACTTCATCCACCACCACATCCGGCACATGGCAGACCTGCGGCGGGAGCTTTCCCTCTTCGACATGACGATGATCGCAATCGGATCATCGATCGGTTCCGGCATCTTTCTGACTCCGGCACTCATCGCCAAAGCTCTCCCGTCTCCCGCCTGGATCATCGGCATCTGGACTGTGGGCGGCATCACGACGATGTGCGGAGCCCTGACCTACGCCGAACTCGGCGGCATGATGCCGAGAGCTGGTGGCGTCTACAATTTTCTCTCCGAAGCATATGGTGGATTGACGGGTTTTCTTTACGGCTGGGCGTATTTTCTTGTCGTGAACACCGGGGCGCTTGCCGCACTCGCAGTTGCATTCTCGACGTACCTCGGATTCTTCTTCCCCTTTGCCGGCACCCACACCCTCCTCGTTGGAATCCTCGGCATCGTGTTTGTCACAATCATCAATGTGCTCGGAGTTAAAGCCGGTGGCGTATTCTCCGATCTCTTCACGGTTCTCAAAGTCGCAGGCATCATCGGACTCATCGTTGTCGGCCTTGGCTGGGGCTCGTCCTCGACGACCAACTTCGCCTCTCCTCTGGGTCCCTTGCCGGGCGGATTGGCAAGTGCATTGACGCTTTCGTTTGTAAGCATTCTCTGGTCTTTTGGGGGATGGCAGCACGCGACGTTCACGTCCGCTGAGGCCAAGAATCCGAGGCGCACTGTGCCCCTGTCATTGATATTCGGTGCTCTTGCCGTGACGCTCATTTATGTCAGCACCAACGTAGCATACATGTTCCTGATGTCGCCCGAACAGATGGCGGGCTCACCTACTCTTGCAGCCGACGCTATCGGCCGCGTGCTCGGACCGGTCGGGGGAAGCGTCATCGCTGTTGTCATATTCATCTCCACATTTGGAACCACGGGCATCTATACCCTGACAGCTCCGCGTATCTACTTCGCCATGGCGCGCGACGGGCTTTTCTTCAAAAAGGTCGCCGATGTCCATCCACGGTTCCGCACGCCGATGTTCGCCATCATATTGCAGTCATCGTGGGCAATCGTTCTTCTTCTTTTCTGGGGAACATTCGAAAGCCTGATCTCATATGTTGTCTTCACCGATTGGATTTTCTTCGCGCTTGCGGCGTTCAGCATCTTCATCTTCCGACGGCGAAGTGCCGACGCAGACAGACCGTACCGAACTCTCGGGTATCCCCTGACGCCGGCCCTTTTTGTGCTGATCTCCACCCTGTTCGTTTGCTACACGCTCTTTGAAAAGCCGGCTGAATC
>DATJQB010000240.1:0-8692 GCA_035506075.1 Bacteroidota bacterium
TATGTGAGTGCAGAAGCCTCAGACGGAAGATCCACCAGAGCTGCCTACCACTTAAACCGTTTAGGTGGTCAATCGCACCGAACTTTGCCGATCACAGAAGTGAAATTTACAAAACAATGCATGAAGATAAAAGCGCCATGAACCCTGACGCATTCAAAATCAATCACTTATGAGTGTACCGGTACGAGAGAACGATGGATGGAACTGCAAAGCAGTAACAAGAGGAAGGTCTGTCGGGCCTCAGCATTGTTGTTGGTGCTGAAATAACGTAGGGAAAAAATGAACAACTGTCAACCATGCATTCCTGAAGGTTGGAATGCGTCACATGCGCTCAGGCGCTGAAATTCCGAGTATTTTGCACCCATTTCCAATTACCGTCTTCGCCGCCGAGCAGAGCGCAAGTCTCGCGACGGAAAGAGCGCGATCCGGAGTCACCACGCGATGCTCGTGGTAAAACTTGTGGAATGCCGTTGCCACGTCGTGCAGATAGGTCGTAATCCGCTGAGGCTCGAATCCAAAACACGCCGAGTCAACGATCTCGGGGAATTCAAGCAGAAGCTTCACGAGAGCAACTTCTTCTGGCTGAACGAGCAGCGAACAATCGGGCGGCTGTGTCGTCTCTGAGGAGGCGGAAAACAGTCCCTCTCCCTCTGCAAACCGGAGAATGCTCGCGATGCGTGCGTGAGCATACTGAACATAATAGACGGGATTCTTGTCGGACTGCTCCAGGGCGAGGTTGAGATCGAATGCGAGATGGGTTGAGACCCCCCGCATGAGGAAGAAGAATCGCACTGCATCGGATCCGACTTCCTCGATAAGCTCGTCGAGCGTCACCATGTTCGCGGTCCGTTTTGACATCTTCACTTCCTGCCCGTCGCGCCACAGAGTCACAAACTGGTGGATCACAACTTTCACCTTCTCGGGGTCATAGCCCAACGCTTTGACACCAGCGAGAACATCCGGGATCGTGGCGATGTGGTCTGCGCCAAAGATATCCACGACGAACTCAAATCCACGCCGGAACTTCTCCCGGTGATACGCAATGTCGGGCAGACGATACGTCGGCTCGCCGGTGCTCTTTACAATCACCCGGTCCTGATCCAGTCCGAGAGCTGTTGCCTTGAGCCAGACAGCCCCTTCACTGTCGTAGGCAAGTCCCTGCCGCCTGAATTCGGCAATAACTTCCTGAATCTTGCCGCTTTTGTAAAGCGAGTCCTCGTTGTAAAACACGTCAAACTTAACACCCATGCGGGCGAGAACTCCTTTGATCGCCTCAAATAAGCTCTGCTCGGCAAACGATTTGCATTCCTCGATCGCCTGCTCCTTCTCGAGTTTCTCAAGAGCGTCACCTCGCTCTTCTTTCAATCTCCGGGCAATCTCGGTAATGTATGCTCCCTGGTACCCGTCCTCCGGGAATGGAAACGAGGGATCTGCAATCTGACGATAGCGGGCGTACGCCGATTCTGCCAGCATACGCATTTGCCTGCCGGCATTGTTGTAATAATATTCTCTCGTGACATCGTGGCCGGTCCATTCGAGCAGATTCGCGATTGTGTCGCCAATCGCCGCCTGTCGGCCATGTCCGACGCTTAAGGGCCCGGTCGGATTTGCGCTGACGAACTCGACCTGTGTCTTTTTGTGACCGCCGAGGATCGAGCTCCCGAATCTCGGTCCTTCCGCAAGGAGGGTGCCGACCTGGCTGTTGAAGAACTTCTCTGTGAACCGGAAGTTGATGAAACCCGGGCCGGCGATCTCGACGTTGGAGATAAATTCGGGATCAATTTTCAGCGCACCAGTAATCTCCTGAGCTAATGCCCGCGGGTTCTTTCCTGCCTGCTTTGCCAGCAGCATGGCAATGTTTGTAGTCAGGTCACCGTGCGCTTCTTCGCGCGGCTTTTCAAACGTCAGCTTCGCACCCCCTTGGTAACCAAGCGAGGATAATGCTGCCGAGACTTTTTCACCGAGATAATGCTTCATAGAATTCTACTGAGTCACGAATGTGGTTTCTTCGCCTTGCGAGGCGATGCCTTCGCGTGTTTCGTTAGTTGCGGATGGGGTTCGGGAACTGTGTCTTCCACTTCGATAAGTTTAGCATCGCCCCAGAGTCGTTCGAGATTATAAAACGGCCGCACATCCTTTTTGAAGACATGGACAACAACATCCACGTAGTCGAGAAGAACCCAGGAGAGCGTGCCGTACCCCTCCGAGTGCCATAACGAAACCCCTGCTGCATCGGTGCCATCTCGTACTGCATCGGCGATCGCCCGGGCATGCGTGTCCGAGTCCGCCGAACACACGACAAAGAAATCGGACGGGGCCCGGAGCTTCCGCAGGTCCATCAACACGACATCAAAGGCCTTCTTGGAATATGCAAACTCCGCAATTTTCTTGGCAAGAGTTCTGGAAGTCAAATTTCCATCTCCCCTCATTTGAACGGTTTCAGAAGCCGGTAGTCTTTCCCGATGACGACAGTGACATCGAGAAACGCATTACGATCAATTTGCTGCACGACGTTGGTTTTGGCAACTCCGAGCGCTTCGGCAACCTGCTGAGCAGCCTCCATGTGGCCGGCGCGATCGATGACGCGCGTTTGTTCGACTTTCGAATCTTTGTAGTTTCCCGCCTCAACCACATCGAAACCGCGGGCGCGCAGATAATCCGTGAAGCGCTGTCCGAGCCTCTGGACCCCGGACCCGTTCTGCACATCAAGCTGAATCGTGTGTGCCTTGCCCCCCTGCTCAATCTCCGGATTTACAGGAGGCTCGATAAACATGCGGTGCACGAATGACCAAATCAGGAACAATACGACGAGTCCGAACAGAAGGATAACGCCGTTGCTTCCGACCCACCTCCAGCTCAGCCGGATCGGCTTCTTCTTCGGCTTTGGCGGTTCGGATTGCTGCCGGGTTTCGTCCGGCTGCGGCCCGGCGTCATTCAACGGTTGTTCTGGATCGTTCACCATTCAGCAATGGGCACAAAAAAACCGAGCGCTCATCCGCCATCGCGGACCGAACACGCTCGGTGTGGAAAAAGCAGAGGTTCGATTCAAAGTGTCAGTGAGTTTCGTCCTGATAGCGACTTAGTCCGCCAAGAAAGTAATTGCCGCCGTAAAATCCGGAACCCATCATATACGATGCCGGAAGCTGCTGGTACTGGATCTGGAAGAGCGTATTTTTCCAGGGCCTGTAGTTCAGCTCTGCGCGGTTCAGGAACAATCCGCTCAGGCTGCTTTGGTACTGCTTCCCCAGCGTGTTGTACGGCGAAGCCATCAGACTGATGTCGGCGTTCACGTCGAGATTGTCAGAGAACTTGTACGCCATGCTGTTGGTGTACATTCCCATCGAGAGACCCTGCCCGCCGAACGTCTGATAGGACAGCGAAAAACTGTGGTGCATGCTGAAGTTGTCCGGATTGATCAATCCGAACAGAAAACCGTCGTTGTCGGGTTTAAGAATCGACCCTGAGACGGTGGACTTTGGCTCGATGGATGTCTTGAATTGAGCTGAAGCGGTCGTGAAGCAGAGCATCACGACGAGCAGCACGACACTCATTGTCATCTTCTTCATTCTATGCCCTCCAATGAACAAATCCCTCGGAATGGTACTCAAATGTGGAGTGATTGTCAAGACTTCCAGCGTTTGTCAGATCACTCTCGAGCCCGCGAGCCGCTCATTCAGGATCGTTCTTGCCTGTTCGAGTTGATCGAACGTGTTAATCCCATGGATTTCGTCTTCGTGATCTGCAACGAGCGCTGACACCTTCCACTGATGCTCCCAGAAATACTGGAACACGTCCGTCAGATAGTATTCGTTCTGAGCGTTGTTCGGCGTGATGTGGTTCAGACCGTCGAACAGCTTCTCTTTATCAAACACATAAATCCCCGAATTGATTTCCGCAATCTTCCTCTCTTCTTCTGAAGCGTCCCGGTGTTCAACGATTTTCTTCACAGAACCATCGGGATTCCGGATGATCCTCCCGTACCCTGTCGGGTCTTTCATGTTAGACGTAAGAATCGTCGCAACGGCCGCAGTCTCCGAATGACATTTCAGGAGGTTCTCCATCGTCGACTTTGTAAGGAGCGGAACGTCGCCGGAAAGGACCAGGACATCTCCTTCGAATCCCGCGAGGCCCGGGAGAGACTGCATGACAGCGTGACCGGTACCCAGCTGAGGATCCTGAACCGCGGTGACAACTTCAGGATGTGCTTTGGAAAGATATTCCATGACAATCTGCCGCTGATGGCCGGTTACAACGACGGTTCTGGAAGCACCGAGGCTCCGTGCAAGAGCGACAACATAGTGAATCATCGGCTTGTCGTTCAATTCATACATGACTTTGGCCCGCGAGGGATCCTTCATTCGCTTTCCCTGGCCGGCAGCCATGATCACGGCGGCGATCTTTCGTTGAGAACCGTTCCCTTGTTCGTTCAGCATGCACTTCTCCCCGGGATCATGTGAAGTTTCTGGCGATCCATCAAATAATTCTTTTTCCAAACGCGGAGGTGACCAGTTCGACGGCAAGTTCTGCTGAGCGGTTCCTGTCGTCCAGAATGGGATTGACTTCGACGATCTCCATCGACGTCATCCTCCCCTGCTCCGAGAGCGTCTCCATCAGCAAGTGGGCTTCGCGGTAGTTCAGTCCGCCCTTCACTGGCGTGCCGACACCCGGTGCGAGTTCCGGATCAACGGCATCCAGATCCAGGCTGACATGGAGCCTGTCAACGTCCTTCAGTTTCCGGAGCGCCCTCGTGATCACAACGGCCATGCCGACCTTGTCGATATCCTCCATAGTGAAGATCGTAATCCCGCGTTGGCGGATGACCTTCTTTTCCGCTTCGTCCAAATCGCGCACGGCGACAAGCACGACCCTGCGCGGGTCAACTTTCCTGTAGTCCCCGCCGATCGACGTCAGCTCGAGCGCACCCAGACCGACGGAAGCGGAGAGCGGCATGCCATGGATATTGCCCGACGGGCTCGTCGAGTCCGTGTTGAAGTCACCATGTGCGTCAATCCACAGAACGCCCAGTTTCTTGTTCGAAGAACGGGCGTGGGCTGCGATGCCCGCGATCGTACCCATGGCGATCGAGTGATCTCCCCCGATCACGAGGGGCACTTCGCCGGCACGCGAGACTTTTTCGACTTTCGACGCGAGGAGTGTGCAGGCTCGGACAACTTCAGGAAGGTACTTCAATTTCTCGTTGCGGATGTGCTGCAGTTCCGGACCTTTTGTCGGGATATCGCCTTCATCGGTCACTTCATGGCCGAGGGAGCGCAGGCGTTCGGCAATTCCCGCGATCCGGATCGCCGACGGGCCCATGTCGACTCCGCGCCGCCCGGCGCCAAGGTCCATCGGTACACCAATGATTCGAATCTTCATACAACGTCAGTTTTGAAGAAGCTTCAGGACTTTTGTAATCGTCTCCTTCATGTCCTTGCGATGCAAGACGATGTCCACGAATCCCTTTTCTTCAAGGAACTCCGCGCGCTGGAACCCCTTCGGCAGATCCCGTCCGATCGTCTGCTTGATGACGCGGGGACCGGCAAACCCGATCAGCGCTCCCTGCTCGGCGATATGGATATCCCCGAGCATGGCGTAGCTTGCCGTGACGCCCCCTGTGGTTGGATCGGTCATGACCGAAATATACGGCACACCGGCGTCGGACAATTGGGCAAGCTTCGCACTTGTTTTCGCAAGTTGCATAAGCGAGTAGGCGGCTTCCATCATCCGCGCTCCTCCACTCGAGGAGATGATGATCAACGGGTAGCGTTTCTTCAACGCGAAATCTATCGCTCTCGATATTTTTTCCCCCACCACAGATCCCATGCTCCCGCCGATGAACGAGAAATCCATGCACGCGATCACGATGGGAATTCCATTAATCTCTGCAGACCCGGTGCGTACCGCGTCGTTCAGGCCGCTCTTGCGTGTCGAATCCTTCAGGCGATCGGTGTAGCGTTTCGTGTCGGAAAAATTCAGCGCGTCGACAGAGCGCATCTTCGCATCCATCTCCTTGAACGTCTTCTCATCCAGCAGGAACTCGAAATATTCCTTGCTCCCGATCCTGAAATGATAGCCGCACTTGAAGCAGGTGAAGAAGTTCTGCTCGAGCTGCTTCTTATGGACGATTTCTCCGCAGCCATCACACTTCGTCCATTGGCCGTCGGGAATATCCTTCTTCGGCCCTTCTGATGAGATATTCTCCTTGGATCGTCTGAACCACGCCATTGAGCTCTCCTTTGTCGAAACTGACCAGCGGCACCGGTGTCTACAGCACCGACGGTGCGGAACGGACCACAAAATTCTTCAAATACATCGGTTCAAGTGAAGCAGCATCGTCAAACTCGCGGCGGAGAGCCTTCACGCTTCCGAGCGATGCAACGACGTCGCCCCGGCAATACACATGAACATCCTCAATCGTCGCCGCAATGTCAAGTGCCTCTGCGATGAGCGCCGGCCGATCCGAAAGAATGAGAGAAGGGGGATCGTTCCTGAGCGCTTGTACCAATTCCGGAAGCGGGCTGATGTCCACCGGACCCCGGGCCCTCGTTCCGCCTTCCACATCGAACCTGCCGACATACCATTCGTTGTTCCGGGCATCGATCAACACCGCAAGGCTCTTCATGCCGGAGTGTTTCCGAAGGCGCGCTGCCTCAGCGATCGCATCGAAGGTGTGCACTGCCACGAGCGGTTTCCCAAGCGCATACGCGAGCCCCTTGGCTGTGCTCAATCCGATCCGCAGCCCCGTGAACGATCCGGGGCCGATCGAGACGGCGATCGCATCCAGTGTGCGGGCGTTGAGCCCTGCCTCACTGAAAACATCCTGCACAAGTGTGAGCAGCTTCTCCGAATGAATGTGCGACTCCCGGATTGAGCGCTCAATCGGATCTCCCCCCTGCCGTACGATGCCGGCCGAGCAGACTGCAGTCGATGTTTCGAGACCGAGGATATTCATGATCGTGATGAGACGGTTGCCGATTGTCCGGCGGTTGAAGAATCAAGCACGCGCGTGATTCTTATGAAGCGATCCGAATCGTGCTCGCCGTACGACAGCCGGACATCGTACCTTTTCTGCGGAAGCAGGCCGCCCAGTTGTTCCGCCCATTCAATCAGCGTGATGCCGTCGCCGTATGCAAATTCCTCGAAGCCAAGATCGTAGATCTCTTCCGCCGACCGGACGCGGTACAAGTCAAGGTGATGCACGAGCAGTTCATTCCCGTCTCGGCCGGTTCCCTGGTAACGGTTCAGAATGATGAAACTGGGACTCGAGACATTCCTGTTTGCCCCGAACGCCTCACACACGCCCTTCACAAACCGGGTCTTGCCCGCCCCAAGTTCCCCCCACAACGCGATCACATCTCCCCGCTCGAGCCCGCCAGCGAAGACGCGCGCGACCGCGAGGGTCTCCTCTTCAGAGTGCGTCACGTATTCTTCAGACATCGTCATCCACGGGAGTCTCTGGCAATCAGGAACCGTCACCGCGGTCCGGGAAGCCCGGGATGATTCTCCTGACCGGACCGGCCCGCGATCGTTGTGGTTGTTGTTATCGTTTCGGCGTGAGCGTCACAACAGGCAGCATCATCTCTTCCATCGAGATGCCGCCGTGCTGGAAGCTGTCACGGTACTGGTTCAGATACTTGTGATAATCGGTCGGGTACACGAAATAGTAATCCTCTTTGGCGAGGATGTAGTTCGTCGTGACGCTTGCGCGCGGGAGCTTGTAATCCTTTGGCTGCTTCACGAACACGGCCTGACGTTCATCGACACGGAGATTGCGCCCGAACTTGTAACGCAGATTTGTTGACGCTTCCCGGTCGCCGATCACCTTCGAGCCCCGCAGGCAGCGAACACTCCCGTGATCGGAGGTCAAAATGATCCGGACATCCTTCTGTGTCGAGAGAGCTTTGAGCATCCCGAACAGTGCCGAATGCTGGAACCACGAGCGTGTCAGCGAGCGATACGCCGCCTCGTCGGGAGCAATTTCCTTGAGGAGCGGAGAATCGGACCTCCCATGCGCCAGCATATCGACGAAATTCACGACAACGGCCGTGAGCTTGCTCTTTGTATACGACAGAATGTTTCCTTCGACCTGGCGGCCGAAGTCGGCATCCAGGATCTTGACGTACTTCAGCTCGGGCTTCAGAACAATCCTCTTCCGCTCCATGAGTTTGTCAAGCAGAAGGTGTTCATCGCGGTTCCGGCTGTTCTCATCATCGTCGCCGGGCGCCCAGATTTCCGGGAACCGCTGTTCGAGCTCAAGCGGAAACAAACCGCTGAAGATCGCGTTCCGGGAATACGGCGTCGCCGTCGGCAGGATGCTGAATTGAAACCCCCGTTCGATGGAGAAGTAATCCAGGAGGAGATGTTCCATGATCAACCACTGGTCCAACCGCAGGCAGTCGATAATGAACATGAACACCGGTCCGGGTTTGTCGAGCTCTGGAATAACGAAGTGCTCCACAACCTGGGTGGACAGCACGGGCTTGTCCGTCGTCTGGTTGATCCAGTTCCTGTAGTTCTTCTCGACGAACTTGCCGAATTCCGCGTTGCACTCCCTCTTTTGATCGAGCAGCGTCTGGCGTAACCCGAGCTCCGGGTGCTCGTCGAGCTCCATGTCCCAGCCGGTCAGCTTTGAATAAAGCTCGTACCATTCCTCATGATCCATCGGGTTCATAAGGGAAAGTGAAATCTGGCT
>DATJQB010000241.1:0-6936 GCA_035506075.1 Bacteroidota bacterium
GACCCCGGTACTCTTCATACACCATCTTCATGTGGCCGGTCGGGCACACCCGAACGCACGACCCGCAGACAATGCAGCGATCCGACTTCTCGTTGAACGGAAGAACAACCTCGCGCTTGATGCCCGTGTTCGCGAATCCCAACACCCCTGCCTTCACGACATCGTTGCACATGTTCACGCAGGTTCCGCAAAGAATACACGCATCTTCCGCTTCGTCTCGTTCGAGGCTGACGAACCTGGGTTTGTCGATGCCGAGTTTCTCCGCCATCTCGCGGACGATTTTCACGTTCGGCCAGCGGGACATCATCAGCTCCATGATCACCTTCCGGAGCCATTTCACCCGGTCGGAATTTGTCCGTACCTCCATGCCTCCGCGTACGGGGAAATTACAGGCAGTTACAATCCGGCTGCGCTTGCCGCGAATCACCTCAACGCTGCAAAGTCGGCAGACACCGTATGGTTCGCAGTACTCGCTGTTGCACATCGTCGGGATCCACACCCCCGCCTTCTCAGCAGCTTTCAGAATGGTGGTGTCTTCGAGAACTTCGACTGACTTGCCATCAATTGTCATCGTTACCATGGTTTTCTCGCTCGTTACTCGACTGAGATTGCATCAAATTTGCATGCGTCGTAGCAAATGCCGCACTTGTTACACTTGTTCACATCGATCGTGTGCGCCTGTTTTGTTTCTCCCGTGATGGCCCCCTCAGGACAGCTCTTCGCACAAACGTGGCAACCGTGTCCGTGTTCAACACACGCCACGGGATCGATCTTGTATTCGATCAGTTTCTTGCACGCGTGTCCGGGGCACTTCTTTTCTTTCACGTGCGCTTCGTACTCATCCCTGAAGTACTTCAATGTTGTCAGCACCGGGTTCGGCGCAGATCCGCCGAGCGCGCAGAGGGATGACTCGACGACCATCGTCGACAGTTCCTCAAGGAGGAGGAGATCATCCTCAGTCCCTTCGCCGACAGTAATCTTCTCGAGGATATCGAGCATGCGCTTGGTCCCTTCGCGGCATGGCACACACTTTCCGCACGATTCCGTCTGCGTGAAGGAGAGGAAGTACTTTGCCATGTCGACCATGCAGTTGTTTTCGTCCGCCACCACCATCCCGCCCGAGCCCATCATGGAGCCAACCTTCGTGAGCTCTTCGTAGTCAACCGGAAGGTCCAGCAGACTCTCGGGGATGAATCCTCCTGACGGCCCGCCCGTCTGCACAGCCTTGAACTTCTTTCCGTCCTTAATTCCGCCGCCGATGTCGAAGATGATCTTCCGCAGCGTAATCCCCATCGGTACTTCAATCAGTCCGGTATTGTTTACTTTGCCCGAAAGCGAGAACACTTTTGTGCCCTTGCTTCCTCCCCACGGGTCAGCGGTCACATCGCCTGTTCCAATCCCGGCAAACCATTGCGCCCCGTGGAGCATGATCTGCGGGACGTTTGCCCATGTCTCGACGTTGTTCAGGCACGTCGGCTTGTCCCAGAGCCCCTTCTCGACTGTATGGACATATTTCGCTCTCGGCTCTCCGGGCTTTCCTTCGATCGAAGCCATGAGCGCGGTTGATTCTCCGCATACAAATGCGCCGGCACCGCGGGCAATGGTGATTTCAAATTCAAAGTCCTGCTGAAGAATACTTTTCCCGAGCAATCCGCATTCACGCGCCTGCTTCAATGCGACCTGCAGCCGCTCCAGGGCAATCGGATATTCATTGCGAATGTAGACATAGCCGTCCTTCGCACCGATCGCATATGCTCCAATCAACATCCCTTCGATCACCGCGTGCGGATCGGATTCAATGGTGCTCCGGTCCATGAAGGCGCCCGGGTCTCCTTCGTCCGCATTGCACACGATGTAGTGGACATCCCCCGGCATGTTCTTGCACGCTTCCCACTTGATGCCTGTGGGGAAGCCTCCACCTCCGCGGCCGCGCAACCCGGACAGTTTGATTTCGCGGATGACATCGTCGGGTTTCATCGTCGTGAGCACCTTTGCGAGCGCCTGGTAGCCGCCCCGGCCGATGTAATCCTCGATGGATTCGGGATTGATGATTCCGCGATTGCGGAGAACGACAGGAACCTGATCGGCGAAGAACGGAATCTCAGCCATCTTGGGAATCGGCAGCTTCTCGTTCGTCGGGGTGTACATCAGCTTCTTGACGGGCCGCCCTTTGACAAAATGCTCCTGGACAAGATGCGGGATGTCGGATTCTTTCAGCATCTGGTAGAAAATCCCTTCGGGCTGAACTACCATGAGCGGTCCCACCGCGCAAAATCCATTGCAGCCTGTTGTCACGACTCCGATTTCATCCTGAAGCCCCTGTTTGCGGATCTCATCAACGAGCTTCTCTTTGATTTTCATTGATTGGTTCGCGACGCACCCTGTACCTGCACAAACCATCAAATACGATCTATACGCCATGTCAGCGTCTCCTTTGTAGCAACCACTTTATGAGTGAGTCTTCTCGCTCTTGCGAGCGATGAGATATTCGCGCACGACCTCACCCTTGAGCACATGCGCGTCAAAGATCCGTTTCACCTTCTCGGGTGTCAGGGCGGCGTACTTTGCGGGAGCTTGTTCCCCCTGCACCTCGACTGTCATCATCGGCTCCTGCGGACACTCTCCCGCACAAGCCGCGTTTGTCACGATGACGTCTGTGAGATGGCGCTGCTCAATTTCGTTCATCACTGCCTTGATGATTCCACGCGCACCCGCCGCAATCCCGCAGGTTCCCATGTGAACGATCATCCGTACACGGCCTGCTCCCAACCGAACAGCCGTTTGGTATTGAGCTTCATTTCGAATCGTCTCCAAATCACCAATTGTCAGTTTTCCCATCTCTCACTTCCTCCTATTCGTATTGCTTGAGGATTTTTGAAACCTTTGAAGCGGGTACCTTCCCATGGAGGTTCTTCCCGACTGTAAGCACAGGCGCAAGCCCGCAACATCCGAGGCAGCGGACGCTCTCAAGGCTGAACTTGTTGTCCGGAGTGGTCTCCCCTTCTTTTATCTTCAGTTCACGCTCAAGCTGATCGATGATCTTCGTCGCTCCCTGGACATGACATGCAGTCCCGGTACAGACCGCAATGGGATGCTTTCCTTTCGGCTTGAGACTGAAAGCCTTGTAGAACGTCGCGAGATTATATGTCCGGCTCGGGGGGACATTCAGATAGCCCGAAATGTACATCAGGACATCTTTCGGAAGATAGTAGAGCTCATTTTGGATATCGAGCATGACCTGAATGATCGAGCTTGGGTCCTTCGGGTGCTTGCGGAGAACAGAATCAACAACCTGGGTGTCCATGCATCACCTCGACGTTAGTGAGTCAGAGATTCTTCTTCCTGATTCAAATACCCGTGAATCACCATTTGCGCTTTCGCGGAATGGACTGGAGCTCCCGCCAATTCTTCTCGCATCTCGCGCGAGTCAAACACTATTCTCTTCCCGTCTCTCGAATGCACGTAGACAAGACTGAGATCCTGACACGCGTTCAACAACGCAGTAATCGTGTCCACCATGTTGCCAACGGGTTTCCTATCGGGATGGCTCGCCTGAAAACTGGCCGACACTGTTGTGCCACGTCCCGGCACAGACCGCAACTCCATCGTTCCGTTTGCTTCGATGGCCGCTTGGTGAAGCAACGCCAAACCGAGGCCCGTGCGATGTCCTGACTTTGTCGAGAAGAACGGGTCTGCTGCCTTCTCCAGCTCTTCTCTGCGCAGCCCATTTCCGTCGTCGCTGACTTCAAGAGAGAGAAGGTCCCGGGCGGCATCTTCAGTGATCGAGATCCGGATCAACCTGGAGCCCGCCGCGACGGCATTCTCCGCTATGTCAAGGATGTGCAACGAGAGATCTTCCACGGACTCAGTTCCTTGCATCAAGACCAAGTCGCTCAAGTGCAGCGACTGTTTCGAACGACGACTTGTTGGACGTCAGGAGCACAATCTCATGACTTGCAGCTTTCTGCAGCGCTTCCTTCGAGGGTTCGCGCCCCTGGCTGATAATGATCGCAGCGAGTTCGTTCCGGACCGCCACAGCGACGGTGTTTTCATGAACCTGCATAGTCACCCAGACATTTCCCGGGCGGGCGTGGGCCAGCACGTCGCTCATGAGATCGCCGACGTAGCCACCGGAAGCCTGACGCTTCAGCAGTTCCTGGCCGCAATGCACCTTCAGGTTCAGCTCACGCACAATGTCCTCAAGCCGAATGGCCGCGTCCATCAACGTTCCCCCGCAGTTTGCGCGATTGCTTCCCGACGATCTCCACGAGATTCGTCGAAAGCGTTTCAAAAGTCTTCATGGTCAGGAACACACATTCGTCCGTCTCCGCATCCCCTTTGACAACATCCTCGGCGAATGCCAGACACGTCGGCGCTCCACAGACCCCGCAATCGATCTTCGGCAGCATGTCGTAAATCTGCGTCCTCCGCTGCATTTTCTGCATGCCGCGCGAAATGTCCTGGTCGATCGGCTCAACAGGACTCGGCGCAATCGTCCCGACGAGCGAAAAGAAATCCTTCTCGTACAAGACCTGGATCTTCTCGGGCGCCTCGCACGGCTCGGAGCCGTATTTCTGTACCAAGCGGAGGACTCTCCCGCGGGCGATATACGGATTCTCAACATTCAACGAGCCGCCAACACATGCTGTCGGGCAAGAATGGCATTCGATATACTGAATGTCTCTCATCTTCCCGTTTTCAATTTCGTCGAACACCCGCATGACATCTGCGAGACCTGCAATTGCAATCGAGTCCTCGGCTCTCAGGCAGGCGACCTGCCCTCCAACGTTTGGCCAGCCGAGGCCGAGCCCCCTGATGTCTTTCCTTCCGTTCTCAGGTTCCGTATTCGGCAGCGCGCGCAGCAGGTTGGGGTAGATCTCCGAGATTGGAATCACACCGTCAAGAAACGAATGTTTCTTCCGCGGCGGATTCTTCAAGGCAATGATCTTCGCCGGACAGGGCGCAAGATAGATCGCACCGATCTCATGTTCCTTCAGTCCGAGTTCCTTCATCTTGAGGCGTTTCGCTTCGCGGGCAGCGATCTCCATCGGGGATTCAATGGGGATCAGATTGTCAAGAAGCCCGGGATACCTGCTCTGGATGAGCCGGACGATGGTCGGGCAGAACGGCGAAATCATCGGCCGCGGGTTGGGATTTGCATCGAGGTATTCCTGGATGGCGATGCTCACAGCTTCAGACGCGCACGTGACATCGTAGGCGTCGTCGAAGCCAACGGACTTGAGTGCATTGAGGATCGTCGCCGGCTGCACCTCCTTGCCGAACTGGGAGTAGAACACGGGCGAAGGAAGGGCAATTGTGTATTTGAAGGATGAGAGGTCGTGGAACGAACTTGTCTGCGGCACAACGGCGTGATTCGGGCACACCCTTACACACTCCCCGCAGTCAATACAACGATCGGCAAGCAGCTGAGCTTTACCGCGTCGAACACGGATCGCCTGCGTCGGGCATGCATGAAGGCACTTCATGCGCCCCATGCATTTCTCGGGATTAATCCGTATCGCTCGAAACTCAGGTTTCATCGCCATTGAAGATTTATAGGTGAACTATGATTTGGGCCTCGTCGACTTTTCGTTCACGAGCTTGTCGCCCAGTAGCACGGACCGACCTGATGGAAGGCGCGTCGCGGGGCAATTGCTCCAGCATTGCCCGCACCCCGTGCATTTTTCTGTGTCGACATAGCGTGCTTTTTTCCGCACGCGGATCTTGAAGTTGCCGATGTAGCCGGAGACACTGTCGACTTCCGAATACGTCAGGAGCGTGATGTCTTTTCTATGCCCGACCGAGACCATTTTCGGTGTCAAGATACAGGCGGCGCAATCAAGTGTCGGGAAGGTCTTGTCGAACTGCCCCATCCTTCCACCGATCGTCGGCTCTTTCTCGATGAGATAGACATGATGCCCGGCATTGGCGATCTCAAGCGCTGCCTGGATTCCCGCAATGCCTCCGCCGATGATCATTGTTGCCTTGTTCAGAGGCATCCTTGTAATCTGCAGCGGCTGCTGCAACGCAACTCTGCGGACCGCCGCGTTGACGAGTGCGATCGCCTTCTGCGTTGCCTTTTCCTTGTCATCGTGCACCCAGGAACAGTGTTCGCGAATGTTCGCGATCTGCACGAGGTACCTGTTCAGCCCGGCTGACTCCGCCGCCAGCCTGAATGTCAGCTCGTGCATCAAAGGGGAGCACGAGGCGACAACCACACGATTGACGCCGAGGTTCTTGATGTCCTGCTTGATGAGGTCCTGACCCGGATCGGAGCACATGAACTTGTAATCGCGCGCGATCACGACGTTCGGTGCCTTTTCGATGAATTCCCGCACTTGCTCCACGTTGACAGTGGCGGAAATATTGACTCCGCAATGGCAGATGTACACGCCGATCTTTACCTGGCCATTGCCATTGGACGGTGTTGCGCTCTCATGCATAATGAGCCTCCGCTATCGATGTGATCTTTCTGCCCATGGGGATGAACGACGCATCAAGCCCCAGGCTTTTGGCCGAAAGACCGAACGCTAATCCAAGCAGTTGTGTAAAGTAGAGGATCGGGATATTGAACCGGGTCCCAAACCGCTTATTGATCTTCGACTGGTATCCCTCGAGGTTGAAATGGCAGAGGGGGCATGTCGTCACGATGACATCTGCGCCGTTGTCGACAGCACACTGGAGCAGGTCGCGATTGAGCGCGAGCGCCGTATCCTCAAATGTTGTCATGAGCATGCCGCCGCAGCAGCGGACCTTCATGGGAAAGTACACCGACTCTCCCCCGCAAATCGCGAACATCTTATCAAGCAGCACAGGGTCTTCTTTGTCGTCGAAGGTCTTATCCGGCCGGACAATCTGGCATCCGTAGTACGGGGCGATCCGGAGCCCGTTCAGGTTGTTCACGACGTGTTCCCGGATCGCGTCGACACCAATATC
>DATJQB010000242.1:0-4600 GCA_035506075.1 Bacteroidota bacterium
CGAAAGGTACGGCCTGTTGTAGAGAACGATCATATATCAACTTTCAAGAGAAGCCGGTTCTCTATGGGTGCGGGGAGCGGTTACAAATCGAGGGAGGAAAAATCTTCCCGCCGGGAGAATTCTGACCCCATTGGGGACGTATGGCTACGCCATTTCCCTGTCTTGCACTCCTCAATCGTTCCCTCCCTGCACTTCGGGCAGCGATGTCTCAGGACTTCCCTGACGGTCTTCACCCGAGATGACGAACAATGAGGGCACCGCTTGGCATCTCTGTGCACGTCAAGCTTGAATTGCGCCAGACAATCCCGGCATAGGCATTCCGACAAGAAGCCGGTCCTCGAAAGAGCGAAGTGATAGAGGCTCCCACGCTGGTGTCTGGCGGGGCCACCTTCTCCCGAGCCTTCCTGCACGAATGCGCGTATCAAGGCTTCTTCCTTGACTCCCAATACCTGTGCCACATGCGCTTCCTCGCCGGGGTGCGGGCAGATGCTTCTTTTCCCATCATGGTCCGTCACATACATCTGTCCGGTCTGGCCACCGGGGAGGGTAAAGCCGCACCGCGTGCACGTATAGTCGTTCATGTTCCGCATAGAAGCCTGGGCTCTGTCTGGAATGTAAGCAAGTATGGTGCCATTATGGTGGAGAGGCGCGATCACTCGGCAGAACACGCACGGATAGCCTTCCTCTTACGTCAGGCGACAACTCGATACATGGATTTCTTCCCGTAGTGGCCTTACGTTATCTATATGCCCGGCTCCTGAGGTCCTCGGCTAGATAATCTGAACGCCCGAGGTAGAAGATGAGGATGTTCATGGACCCAAGCAGGACGCATGGAAAGACTTTGCTGTTTTCGAATCATGTGGTATCGTAGGTAAGATGCTTAAGCCAGGCTACACCGACCTCACACGAACCTTGCAACCCAACACGATTAAAGAGCACTCCGGCACACGGAAGGAGCAAGCCCGATCGAGGGCGCGGAAAAGGGACAGGGCGCAGAAGGCCCCGCCTGGGGATGGAGGTCGTTTATGGTCAGGAGGAGCTAGCGGCCGACCTGAGCCTCCTGACGAGCCCAAACTCGTTTTGCTTCCCGTTGATCCCTACCTGATCCATGCCTATTGGGTTATTTCTCCGGACAGCCTTGTGGAAGCAGAACTGATGCTGACGAAGGATCATAAGCGAGCCTACCCTATCCTGCGGTTTCATGATCTCACGCACGTCGTGTTTGATGGTTCAAACGCCCATGGCTCTTTTGATGTTCGCGTCGATCTCGAGGCACACAACTGGTACGTGCATCTCTGGAGCCCGGAAAAATCGTACTGTGCTGACTTGGGACTGAGAACCGAGGGTGGTCGATTCTTTCCCCTTGCACGGTCGAACGTGGCGGTCACGCCACGGGCTTCTGTCTCGTCAAGCAGGGAAGCATGCTATATGCTCGTGGAGGGGAATTACAAGCGCGTTGGGCGGATTTCGGTCGGAGAAAGCCCAACCAATGAGCACCTTATACAAATCGGAAAGATTGACAAGAGAGGAGGTGCTCCACAGCACCTGAAAATAGGGCAAGCCACCGGAAAGGGAGTTACGTATGGGCCGGGACCATCCTCGGCTATAGGGCTCGAACGCGATCCCGCGGAGAATGAAGTACGGGCCGAACACGGGACGCGCGACTCTCAGAAGGCAAGCTCCTTCATCCGGTTCTTCAAAAGTTCTCTCGAAGGGAAGGCTCGTCTGGACCTGACCGAACTATGCGAAAAGGCTTTCGTCAGCGGCCTTTCTTCGGCGCTGATTCATCCATCAACCGGAAGGACGGACCGCTGATGGAAAAAGGTTGCCTGGCCTTCGTTCTCCACGCGCATCTCCCTTTCGTCAGACATCCCGAGCACGAGGACACGCTGGAGGAGTACTGGCTCTTCGAAGCGATCACCGAGACCTACATCCCTCTCCTGCTTGTCCTTGACGACCTCATTGCCGACGGGATTGATTTTCGGCTGACCTTTTCACTCACGCCGACCCTCGCGTCGATGCTGGATGATCCATTCTTGCAGTCCCGCTACCTGAGAAGACTCGATCGTCAGATCGACCTCGCAGCGAAAGAAATAGACAGGACTCAGGGGCAACCCGAGTTCAACGCGCTGGCCCGCACGTATCACCAGCGGTTCCTGGAGGTACAGGACGCGTTCCTGCATCGCTATAGCCGGAACCTCGTTCAGGCGTTCAAGCACTTACAGGAGCTGGGGTGCGTGGAGATCATCGCGAGCGCTGCCACACACGGCTACCTTCCCCTGCTTTCCATCAATGCCTCGGCGGTGCGTGCCCAGGTCCGGGTGGGGATTGACCAGTACAAGCACATCTTCGGGCGAACACCGAAGGGGTTCTGGCTGCCGGAGTGCGGTTACTACCCCGGTGTCGATCAATTTTTAAGAGAAGATGACATTCGGTACACCATCGTGGAGACCCACGGGATCACGCATGCTGACGCGAGACCCAGATACGGTGTCTATGCTCCGCTCTACTGCCCTTCGGGCGTGGCCGTCTTCGGGCGGGATCCGGAATCATCGAAACAGGTCTGGAGCTCGGTCGAGGGTTACCCGGGAGATTTTGACTATCGTGAATTCTATCGGGACATCGCCTATGATCTCGACTTTGACTACGTGAAACCGTATGTCCACCAGGCTGGTGTTCGGATCGACAGCGGTATCAAGTATTTTCGTGTCACGGGTAAAGGGAACCACAAGGAGGTCTACGTCCCCGAGTGGGCTGAAAAGAAAGCGGAGAGCCACGCTGAAAACTTTCTGAACAATCGAGCGGGGCAGATCGACTTCCTAGCATCGGTGATGGATCGCAAGCCCGTTATTGTTGCACCGTACGATGCAGAACTTTTCGGCCACTGGTGGTTCGAAGGTCCGCGCTGGCTCAATCACGTGATTCGCAAAATCGCGTCGAGCCACAGAATGATCCAACTTATCACGCTTTCGGAATACCTAGATGAGTATCCGATCAACCAGGTTTCGACCCCTTCAGCATCCAGTTGGGGGTATAAGGGTTTTAGCGAGGTGTGGCTGAACGGGACCAATGACTGGATATACCCGCACCTGCACCGGGCAAGCGAGCTGATGGAAATAATGACCAGGAACCACCCGCAGGCAGACGGGCTCACACGGAGGGCCCTGAACCAGGCGGCACGGGAGTTGCTGCTTGCGCAGGCAAGCGACTGGGCATTCATGCTCAATTCAGGGGTCATGACCGAGTACGCCACCAGGAGAACCAATGTGCATCTCCAGCAACTGGATCGGATATTCCATGAAATAGAGGGAGCGGGAATTGACGAGGGCTGGCTTTCGCTCATTGAGAGCCAGGACAATATCTTCCCCAACATTGATTATCGTGCCTTTTCTGAGAATAGACCGGTGCCGGACGACTTTCCGCACCGGCCTGACCGCGTATACTCAGGATGAAAAGATTGGGGCGACATGCACGACAAACTTGGTATGGGGCGGTTGAGCGCTACCGGAACACATCTACCAGGGATGGTGCGATCGTAAACGCCCGGAGCAAAACGTGATAGACTGCTCCCGACACCGGATCCAGGCTTTGTAACAGACCGCCGCTCGCCAGGCCCCGAAGCCGGACAGTGGTAAATTCGGCAGTCGGCAACAGGCCAAGCGTGACAGAACCTATACCAAGCCAGCTGCGCCTTATAATCATCTAGATGGCACCTCGCCATAGACAACAAATCCCCGCAAGAGAGGCTCGCGCCAGGGGAGTAAGACACTCCCCCTCCTACCGTTTGCCTCTCAGGTGTCTACCGGGGATCGCAGGAAAGGATGTTTTCTGGAGCATAGCACTATGTCGCTCTGCCGACAAGAATAATCCGTTGACTTGTTGCCTTTCTTAACGGGCGTAGTTATCATCTGAATAGAAGGATTGACGCTTTGGACGTGGTCCTCAAGCAAGTTCATCCTGATGATAGAGCTCTCGTGCAGCAGATTATCGCTCGTGCGTCTTGACTTTGAGCACCGCACGCTGATACAGGACAATAGAGTCAAATGGGGCCACGTTGTAGCTCGTGTTGTGCATGTATCAGACAACTGCGCGTTTGTTGGTGCCGTAACCGACATCACGGCGGCAAAGCATGCCAAGGATGAGCTCCGCGAAAGCGAGACCCGCTTCCGCGCTTTTATGGATCAGGCGACCGACGCATTCTTTGTGCACGACGAGCGAGGAAATATTCTTGATGCGAACCGGCAGGCCGCAGATACAGACACCCCATCCGTGGACAACATCCGGTTTCTCAAGAAAGAATTGCCCAATCCTCCGCACCTGCTCACCATCGATAGGAAGGAGCGAAGCTGCGTGCATCTGGGCGCTGGTGGAGGAAGAACGGACGATGGGTAAAGGGGAGAGCCCGATAAATCTGCGCAAATGAGGAGGCCCTATGCTAAAGACCAGCGTCGGATTGATGGTCGCGGCAATTACGTCGTTGGCGGGGAGTTTCCTGGCCCCGTGTCACGCTCAGGACACCGCTAAGGATGAGAAGCCGACCTTTTACCGGTTGACTCCAGGAGTCTATGTGAACGGCTGGCCGCGATTCACCGTCTCCTAT
>DATJQB010000243.1:0-2392 GCA_035506075.1 Bacteroidota bacterium
CCCAACAGCGCAGTCCTGACCCGGGATCTGGCAATCAAGCTCTTTGGCACTACGTCGCCGATTGGAAAAACGCTTCTGATCGACGAAGAAAAGCGAAATCGCTATGGAGTCTACCAGAACCTCTTCACAGTAACGGGAGTCGTGGAAAATCCGCCCGCCAACTCGCATATCCAATTCTCCATGATCACATCCATGGCGTCGTATCCCGAAGTCGCCTGGTTCAACTGGAGCTGGGTCTGGATGCAGGTGGTGACGTACGTGAAGCTAAACGATGGTTCTTCGGCGGCTTCGGTCGAGCAGCAGATTCCGACGCTCGTGAAGAAGTATGGCGCTGCAGGGTTCAGTCGTGTGGGAATTCCCTATGATGACCTGCTGAAAGGAGGGGGGCGCTGGAATTTTGTTTTGCAGCCCATGACTGACGTCTATCTCGGCTCGGTTACCATCGGCAACAGGCTTGGTCCTCTTGGCAACCGGATGCAGCTCTACCTCTTCTCGATTGTTGCGTTCTTCATGCTGGCGATTGCGTGCACCAACTTCACGAACATCACGACGGCGAGATCCGTGAGCAGAGTCAAGGAAATCGGAGTGCGAAAAGTGCTGGGCTCAGCACGGACACACCTGGTCGGTCAATTCCTTCTTGAATCCATCACGACGAGCTTGCTCGCCACCCCGGTGGCATTGCTCCTCGTCGAAGTGGCTTTGACGCCGTTCAATCATCTGTCGGGGAAGTCGCTTTCGTTCCATCTCTTTGAGCCTGCATGGATGCCGATTGCCCTGCTGCTTCTTTCCATCGTCGTCGGTGTTGTGTCGGGGAGCTATCCGGGGATCTACCTCTCGTCCCTGCGCCCGGCCGTGACTGTCCGCGGGTCGTCTGCACTGCCGGCCGGTGGCCGGAAGCTTCGCGATCTCCTCGTGGTCGCGCAATTCGCGATCACCATCGGGCTCATTGCGTGCACGATTCTCGTCAAACAGCAGCTCGACTTCGTCCGTCAGTCCGATCTCGGATTTGACCGAAGGAACGTCGTCGTCATCTCGAACGAAAACAACCGCCTGTCAGGAAAATCGGACGCTTTTCGCAATGCGCTTGTGGATCATCCGGGCGTGCTCGACGCTTCGGTTTCCAACGGCGTTCCGCCTCTCTCGGGATTCCAGGATTACTACACCGTCGAAGGGAAGGCAGACCAGAAGTTCGAGCTGACATCCTACCTCGTGGACGATCATTTCATACACACGATGGGAATCACGCTCCTGAGCGGGCGACCGTTTTCGAAGGAATACAACGATTCGGCGTGCGTGATCCTGAACGAGGCAGCGGTGCGTTTGTTTGGTTTGTCCGATCCGCTTGGTTCGACCATTGCCTATCCCGGCGGGGATGGGACGAAGTTCAAAGTTGTGGGTGTGATGAAGGATTTCAATTTCTGGTCTGTCTATTCGCCGATCTCGCCGTTTGCGCTGTTCCATTCATCTTCACGATCGTACACAATTCCGGCCTCCTACGTGGTGGTCCGGGTGCGGCAGGAGGATTTACACGGGACGCTCGGCATGCTCGAGGCGACGTGGAAGACCTTCGCACCGGCGACACCGTTCGAGTACACGTTTCTCGATGAGAGCCTCGAATCCCAGTACCGTTCGGCCGAGCAGCTCGGAGAAGTGTTCTTCGTCTTTTCCGCCTTGACGATCATTGTCGCATGTGTCGGATTGTTCGGCCTTGCGGTGTTTGCCACCGAGCGTCGGACAAAGGAAATAGGGATCAGGAAAGTGCTCGGTGCTTCAGAAAGAGAAGTGGTGGGACTGCTCTCGAAAGATTTCGTGCGGCTTGTGCTGGCGGCAAACCTCGTGGCAATTCCCGTGAGCTGGTATGTCATGAACCGGTGGCTTCAGGATTTCGCATACAGGATTGAAATCGGATGGACGATCTTTGCGATCGCCGGCCTCATTGCGCTGTTGATTGCGATGGTAACTGTGAGCGCTCAGGCCATCAAGGCCGCCCTCTCTAATCCGGTCGAAGCCTTACGGTACGAATAGGTGGCGTAGACCCCTCCGAAGGAGTCCTTCTCAATGGGGGTCCTTTGGACGGACCTTTGGGGTGGAGGCACTCCGGTACGAATGATGTTCGGGAATTGCTGTTAGCGGTCAGCGATCAGCTGTCAGCGGTCAGTCGTCAGCGAAAGCCGATAGCTGAATGCTGAACGCTGATTTCTGAATACTATTGGTTAGAAAAGGAATCGTGATCCTTCCGACGTGATTCGTGCATCGTTTGATGTCGATCAGGATGCGCCGCAACGCGATACAGGAGCTTAAGATCTCAGACTCACAACTCAACAATTCAATCGGGCCATAGTGCAGATGATTTCACACTTCCTCAAAATCGCTTCGCGTGTTCTTTTGCGGC
>DATJQB010000244.1:0-7720 GCA_035506075.1 Bacteroidota bacterium
ACTCCGCACGTATGTTCAGGCAGGCGGCAGGGAGAAACTCGAGCACTACTTCCATCAACTGCGGGAGGAACTCGAAACTCTCGCCTTTGCAAGCAAGTCGATGGTCGGTGTCCCGGCATCATCCACCGAGACCATTCAGTCAACCACGGCTTCATCTCAAACAAACCCTGCGCAACACGATCAAGCCCCGCAGAAGTTACCTTCTGTTCATTGACCCTCCCCTGTCAGGGGAAAACACCAGCGGTTTTGCACGCCCATCGTTTGAATTTCTCGAACCCCTCCGCCTGCGGCTCCGCAATCAGTAGCACAAGTCCGTCACGTTTTGATAGCCCCTGTCATTGAGGTTATCTGATCGGCATCCACCTCGACCTACAAATAGAGAAAACCGGCTTCGTATGCCAGCCTGAAACTCGCCGGGAGAGTCTTCTCAGAGGGAAGCTTGGAAACAATGGCGAAGTGCCGTACGGGGAGAGACTCCAACGACCTGTCGAGAACTCCGTCAATCACAGGCCTCTCTTCGAGAAATGTCACTGCAGTCCGAAGTTGTACCGCCGGGTCGCCTGTGCTGAACGGTTCTTCTTGCTGTGCGCTGACGTTCGACAATACAGAGGCAAAGCAACTGCTCAGCAAGGCGATCTTGCCGGTGAGATTCAGCATCATGATTCCTTTCAAACGACGGAGCAACCGGAATTGGGGAACGGTGCAGGTGTGCTGATTTTTTACGCCTGGCCTCCCGGAAGGTTTCGGGACCAAATATTCTGGAAAGAGAAAATAAAACGGACCATCCCTCAAAACAACTCCGGCCTTCCCGAGACTCAAAGACCGGACAACAACTGTCGTGCAGGAGCAGAAGTATCGACAAAAAGAGAGGTGGGAATCCCGGGCAGTTGCCGGACGTCGGTCTCCTGACGGGAGTTGGTCACCTTGATGACTCCTCCGCAATGGCCACAAACGTAGACAAAACGTGTCAATCGATACGACGTGTATTCAATCACCCATGCCCATTCAAGTTTCCTGGAGCACCGGACGCACGTGAGTTCAATCTTTACCTTTTCGACGCGAGAGTCCATACATGCAGTGCTTTCATCTCAATCAAACCGCTCCTCCAGCACAAGAGCGCTGGGAGGAGAGGTCGACAATGTGGAACGTGGCAAATTCAATGACCTGGCGCAGCAGCAAGAGCCCGGGGGACTCAGGATGACTTGGATTCAGAGGCATTTGGGCTTCCAAAAGATAAGACGTCGCAAGTGTGAACATGGTTCCCCCAAAAAAGCACCGTTCGTCACCGTCCAGGAACCGTTCACGTCAATCCAGACCCCCTCCGACGTTTTTGTGGAACCCGCCCAATCCCGCATCGTAACCTGATCTACAAGCACCTGGAAACTTGACACCCGGGCCATTTCCTCACAATGATTGGTTTTGGAGGATGCATGAATCGCAGCGGAAGGATTTTCGGAGTGATTGCATTGGCGGTCATTCTGGCCCTGCCAGCAACGGCAAACAATTTGAAGAAGCAACTCGGTGAAGCGAAGTATGACGTCGCCGTACAGAATCTGTTGGTTGGTGTTACAAGTACGAACGATGGGCTGCGACGAAGTTCAATTTATCAGCTCGGTGAACTCCAGGCTGAAGACGCTGTCATCCCGTTGATGAGAGTTCTGAGAAGCTGTACGGACGAACGATGCCGCGTCGCTGCAGCATGGGCGCTCTGTAAGATTGGCGATGAACGCGGTGTGTATGCAGTCAAACAAGCGGTGAGATTCGATGACAGTCAGAAGGTGCAGCTCCATTGCGCGTGGTACTACAATCTCTACGTGTCTGACGGCACGTTCGCTTTCATTCCCTCTGCAAGTTCGCCGACAACGGTTGCAGAACGTCGCTGACCCCTTCCCCACTCCTAGTTCCGGAAAATGCGGCGGGTGAGCGATCGATACTCACCCGCTTATTGTTTCCGTTCACCTCATACGCGCCGATCCGCTGAGCTCCACGCCTTGCTCCTCCGATGCACCGGGCTTCGTTCATTCCTCGAAACCCCCGACAGATTTTTCCAAGTTTTTTTGGTATACTCGAACGTCACACTATTGCAGTCACCGATGCGAACTCCTCGGGCTGACGCTTCATATCACGTCGTGACCACCAATGTCAACCTTCATTTTTTCCGTCATGAAGCGCACCAAACGGTTGTGGGTTCAGGGACCGCTTGCCCTCGCGACAGCCGCGCTGTTCTTCACATTCGGTTCGAAAAACACGCAACCGGGTGAACCACTTCCTCCGGTCGCGCCCGTCACGAAAGTTTCCCCCGACAGCGTTACAGTGTCTGCGCTGCCCGTTTCGAATGGGCCACCCGCCATCCAACCCGTCGCGCCAATCGTTGTTCTCCATGGTCCGAGAAATCTCAAAGTGCTCGCACTGACCTTCGATGCGTGTTCCACCGTGGCGCCAAGCAGGTACGACGAACAAATCACGAACGTTCTCATCGAGACGAAGACTCCTGCGACGATCTTCCTTGGGGGAAGGTGGATGGAAGAAGAACCGGAACATACGCGTCAACTCGCTTCCCATCCGCAGTTCGAGCTCGCCAACCACACTTATTCACATCCGCATTTGAACGCGCTCTCCGACGAGAGCATCCGGAGCGAGCTCGTCCGCACGCAGAACATCCTTGACTCGCTGACGGGAATACGGCCGACGTTGTTCCGGCCGCCGTTTGGTGAGTACGATGAACGCGTCGTTCACGTCGCAGCAAGCGTGGGACTGAGGACAGTACAGTTCGATCTCGCATCGGGCGATCCTGATCCGGGGTTCACGGAAGCGCGGCTGATCCGGTACGTCACGTCGATGGCGCAGAACGGATCCATCATCGTCATGCACATCAACAAACGGGGATGGCACACAGCGGGAGCGCTCCCTGAAATTATCAGCAGGCTCCGCGCACGCGGGTTCACGTTCGTCACTGTCAGCCAACTCCTTGCGCTGACTCCAGCTGCGAGCCAAAAAGAAAAGGCCGGGGACTGACCCGGCCTCTCTGTTTGAACGGTTTTGCCTTCCCTCAATCGTGAAACGTCCTTTCGCTCTCCGGAATCTGCTCGCTGCCGAAAAGCGTGACCTTGTTCCTTCCACCGCGCTGGGCGTCGAACAACGCTTCTTTCACGCATTGGAGTAGTCCCTCCAAGTCTGAAGCATGCCGGGGATACACCGCGACCCCGACGCTGACGGACGTCCGGATTCCGCGGCTCGTGAACGATGTCGTGTCCACGATCTGTCGCAGCTCATCCGCAAACAGCACACTCTCGACCAGGCCGGCATTCGACCGGAGGACGATAAACTCGTCAAATCCATGCCTGCCTATTGCATCGATCGGACGGAGTTTGGAGCGAATCTGTGCGCCGATCTGCCTGAGCATCTCACGCGACGAATCTGAACCATACGTCGAGGCGATATGCTTGAAGTTGTCGACGTCGAGGATTAAGAGAGAAAAGCTCTCGTTGCGAACTCTTGACCGCTCCATCGTTGCTTTCAGGCGCTCGAGGAATGGAGCATACTTCTCCAGCTCCGTTTCATGATCAATGGTATCGAGATGCAGGTTTTCCTCGAAGAGCCGCGACGAATGGAGTGCCACTGCAGCAAAATCCGCGAATGTCTGGAGGACGCGAATGTCGGATTGCGTGAACGCTTCGTTCATCGCGCTGTCGACATGCAGATACCCAAGGCTTCGGTGATTCGCCGAGATCTGCACGCAGACGGCCGATCCATAAGGATGTTCAAGCTGAACGTCCCGGGCAAGTGCGGGTTCGGCTGCGCTGTTCTGAACGACAATCGGTTTGCCAGTCCAGAGAAGCTGCCCGATCGCCCCCGTTGCCAGCGTGCGACGGAATTCCTTTGAAAACGTGTGCGACAATCCATGCGCCAGTGCCACATTCAGGTACTCTGTCGACGGATCAACAAGAATGATTGCGCAGGTCTGGCAATGATACATCCGCACGAGGCGATCGACGATCAGATGCAGGACTTTTTCGTGCTGGTGGGTTGATTTGAGGACGCTGAGTATCTCAGCGACGAACCCGAGACACTCTTCGTGTTTTGTGGTTACCATGGCAATCACCTCCTTCTGTGTGTGTGACAAAAGAGCGATTGCAGGGGAACATTGTGACAGCTGCGCGGGTGCTTCAGACGAAGACACCGGGCATCGAACCTTCAATCGGACCGGGGTCCGAAAACGGATTATTTTTTCCCTTCCTCGAACCTCTTGACGATGTTTTTGTTTTGATGGTTGAAGATGTCCTTTCCTTCCGGTGTAAGGGCGTACTCAATACGATTCTGATAGAACTCTGAAATTCTGCTTCGAACGATCTTCATCGTGCTGTTCATCATGCGGTTTTGTTCCGTGAATCCTTCACCAAGCACTGCAACGGCGGCAGGGAGCCAGCGTTCGGGGAACATCCCGGCGCTCTTGTTGCCTTCCCGATAACGGTCGATCTCTGTCGCGAGGAGCTGCAGTGCGGCCGCCTGACCTTCGTCGGTGTGACAAGAAAGGTGCCGATGCTTCAAATAGCCCAGGACCGCCTCCTTGTTTGGGACGATGAGTCCGACCGTGTAGGACGATTGATTGTTGTACAGCATGACCTGCTCGATGAACGGGGAATGCGCAACGATCGTCTCTTCGATTCCCTCGGGACTGTATTTTTCCCCGTCATGGCCAATCAGCACACTTTTCTCGCGACCCAGCACCCAGAGAAATCCATCCTCATCAAGGTAACCAATGTCCCCCGTGTGCAACCAGCCGTCGCGAATCGTCTCACGGGTAGCACGCTCGTTGTTCCAATACCCCGCCATGACGTTTTCCCCCTTGATCACGATCTCTCCCTTCTGCCCCGTTGGCAGCGGCGTCCCCTGATCGTCGCAAATCCTCACCTCAATGCGCGGAAGCACGCGGCCTGACGATCCGAACTTGTGGTGATTGGGTGTATTTGCAGAGACCACGGGAGAGGCCTCACTCAGGCCGTATCCCTGGTGCATGGGCATTCCGATGGCATTGAAGTATTGCTGAAGTTCGATGTCAAGATGCGCAGCACCTCCCACAAAGTAGTCAAGCCTCCCGCCGAAGCTTGCCCTGATCTTCCGGAATATGAGCGTATCACAAAGCGAGTAAATCGGGTTGCGCGGTTTCCCGACGTCCAAACCGTGATTATATCCGTCCCCGTAGTGCGCGTACGCGATCTCCAGCCCTTTCCGGTAAAGATTCCAGATCACCTTTCCTTTTTCGCTGATCCCCTTCTCGATGTTCTTGCGGAAGTTCTTTGCCAGCGCCGGAACGCTCAGGAGAAAGGTTGGTCTTATTTCTTTGAGATTCGTAGGAATGTTCCGCAGCGTTTCGAGACCGGTCTTGCCGACCTGGACCGAGCCGATGCTTCCCCCGATGCTCATCAGCAGATAGACACCGGCGGTGTGGCCGAACGAGTGATCCCATGGAATGATCACGAGCGACGAGTACCATTCGGGCTGCGGCAGATGATCCGAACACTGTTTCACATTTGCCGTGTAGTTGCAGTGCGTGAGCGTCACCCCTTTGGGATCCGCAGTCGTACCGGATGTGTAACTGATCGTGGCGGGATCGTTTTCCTGGATCGACTGCCAGCGCCGCTCAAAATCACTTCGGTGCCGCCGAAGGTACTCACGCCCCTTCTCCATGAGTTCGCTGAACGACAACTCATCTTCTGCCAGCGGGGTTTTCGTGTCGAGCAGAATGATCTTTTCAAGATCCGGCAAATCCACACGCATCTTCAGAACCTTGTGCATCTGGTTGCCTGAGACAATCACCATCCTGCAGCCGGAGTGCGCAAGTCTGAATTTCAGGTCGGAACGTTCCTCGAGCTTGACAGAGAGCGGGACATTGATGGCGCCGGCGAAGAGGATGCCCAGTTCTGCGATGACCCAGTCATTCCTCCCCTCGGCGATCAACCCAAGCCGATCTCCCTTCTCGACACCAAGATCAATAAGCCCCGCCGCAAATGCGTGGACGGATTCCTGCAGCTCGCGGTACGTGGTCCCCTTGTACTCATCCGTTTTTTTCTCCCACATCATCACTTTGTCGGAGAACTTACGGACGCTGTCTTCAAAAAGCCTCGGAATGGTTCGCTGAACTGTGGCAGACATGATGGCTCAAACCTCTGTGATTGTACGAAAGTCGGATCCGGCGCTGCGACGGCTGGATGTTCTTCATCAATCTATAAAAGAATATGAAAAACTGCATCTGGATTGCGCATGTGGTTTCAGTGCAGTCGCAGGAATGAGAAACGGAAAATAACCAGTGAATGCGGAACAAGAAGGCGATATCAGGAGCGGACAGGTAGGCGTGCGAAAAGAATTACTGCTGCGAGCGGACGGTTTCGATTTCGGTCTGGAGTTTTTCCCATTCGTCGTAGGCGTGGGCAAGATGTTGTTCGATGTTCTTTCGTTCGGCCAGAACCTTTTTCGCTTCTGCACCGACCTTGTAGAGATCAGGATCGAGCATCGCCGATTCGATTTCTTTGTGCCGGGATTCGAGCCGGGCAATTTCACTCTCAAGTTCTTCGACTCGCGTTTTCAGCGGCCGCAGCTTCACTGAAAGCTGCTGGCGTTTTTCGGCTTCGATACGCTTGCGCTCCTTGTCGCTCAGCTCCCGCGAAGCACCTTGCTTCTGTTCTGACTGCGCCGATGCTGAAGTCTCGTGCTCCTTTTCTGCGCGCTTCTTCGCTATATAATCGGAGATCGAACCGATGTATGTCCTGACGGATCCCTTCCCGACTTCCAGCACCTTGTTGACGACCGGCTCGAGAAACGCGCGGTCGTGGGAAACAATCAGAAACGATCCCTCGTACCGGGAGAGCGCTTCCTGGAGGACTTTCTTCGATCTCATGTCCAGGTGGTTCGTCGGCTCGTCGAGGATGAGAAAGTTGGCGGGCTTCAACAGCATCTTTGCCAGGGCCAGCCTGCTTTTTTCACCGCCCGAGAGGACCGACACTTTCTTGAAAACATCATCGTCGTGAAAGAGAAAGGAGCCGAGCAGCGTCCTCATGTTCTTCCTGATGTCCCCTTCGGCAATCTCATCGGTCGTTTCGAGAACGTCATGGTCGGGATTCAATTCCTCCGCCTGATGCTGTGCAAAGTACGAGAGCGTCACGTTGTGCCCGAGAATCCTCTGTCCGCTGTTGAACTCTTCCACTCCGGCCAGGATTCTTGAAAGCGTGGATTTTCCCGCGCCGTTTGGCCCCACGACCGCGATGCGGTCGCCTCGTTCGATCTTGTAATCGAGCCCTTCGAAGACCTCCAGCGAACCGTACCGTTTGGCGAGATCCTTCAACTCCACAACGATGCGCCCGCTTGCAGGGGGAGCGGGAAAATCAAATCGTATGCCGCTCTCTTCGGGCTCTATCTCGATGAGCTCCGTCTTCTCAAGCTGCTTGATCCGGCTTTGAACCTGACGCGCTTTCGTCGCCTTGTAACGGAACCTGTCGATGAACTCCTGCGTCTCCTTGATCCTCTGCAGCTGATTCTTCAGGGCCTGCGCTTTGAGCTCTTTCCGCTTTTCATGTTCGACTTCATAGAACGAGTAGTTCCCCGCGTAATGCTCCATCGCTCCCATGCTGAGTGCGAACGTGCGGGAGCAAAGGCTGTCGAGAAATGCACGGTCGTGGGAAACGAGAACAACTGCGCCGTTGTAGTTTCTCAAATACTCCTCAAG
>DATJQB010000245.1:0-6521 GCA_035506075.1 Bacteroidota bacterium
GCGGGAGAAGAGGCTGCGCGAACGGTCCTTGACAGCCTCAGGGCAAAATTTTACCGCGAATCGGCCGAGGAAGCGCGCACAAACGCCAACCGAAGAGTCTTCAAAAATGCGCATCTTCGATTCGACGCCCTCAGTCTGGACCAGGCCTGGATTGTGCCGGCCATGACCCTCGCCCGGCAATCGGAGATCACCGAACAATCGCTCCAGTCGCTTGTCAATGAGATGTACGAGTCGGGAGATTATGAAAACGTGCGCGTCGACGTGCAAGCGGACTCCGGGGCGACCAACCTGACGCTTGTCGCCGTCCCCACGCCTGTTATCCGATCGGTTGAGATTTCAGGAAATCAGCTCGTCGGTATCGACACGCTCAAGGCTGTTTTCCGGCCCTTGCTGGGACATCGTCTCAACTTTCATCAGAGTCAAAAGGCGATCGAACAGATCCTCCTGCTGTATCGCGATAAAGGCTACTCGCTCGCGAGGATTCGCGAGACGTCGCTTGACCGCACGACAGGAAATGCGACATTGGTGATCGACGAAGGAGTCGTGTACCGAAGGGACATTCGCGGCACGTCGAAAACGAGGGACTACGTCATCTGGCGTGAGCTCCCGTGGGAAGAACGACAGGTCTTCCAGGTCCGAAAGATCGCCCAGGGCATCGCGAACCTGTATGGGACGAATTTGTTCGAGCAGGTGTCGGTTGATACAAAGGTCGAGGGGCCAAACGGCGAGCATCAGGTCGTGATCATCAACGTGAGAGAGCGAAGCACGGAGCTCATCCGGCTCGGCATGCGTATCGATGACGAGCGGAGCATCCAGGCTTCAGCGGACGTGCGCGATGAGAACCTCTTCGGCGTTGGCGCCGATCTTGGATTCCGGGCATTTGGCGGGGCCCGCAACAGGAGCTACGTCGCCGAGTTCAAGTCGACACGGATCTTTAACTCTTACCTGACCTTCGGCATTAAAGGATATTATTTGATTCACGACGTGAACGAGTATGCCGACGATCCGAACAACACGACGGATCAATGGAACCGCATTCGTGTCGGCGAGTACCGTGAGCTCAGGCAGGGGGCGTCCGCGACATTCGGTACTCAGCTGGAGCGGCTTGGAACGGTTACTGTCGAAGGCCGGCTGGAGAACCAGCGGGTGTGGAGTTTCTACGGGGCACCGTTCGACACCAAGACATATAAGATCGGATCCCTCCGCTTTGGAGTGATGGTCGACGACAGGGATCGCAATCCGTTTCCGCGCAAGGGCGTCCTGATGGATTTCTCGTACGAATCCGCCGTCATTCCTGCAACAGGAGGCACCGGTTACACAAAGATGTCGTTCTCGTACGACTGGTTCCAGACACTTGGACGTTCGACGTTTCATCCCCGCTTTCGGTTTGGATTCGCCGACGAGACGCTGCCATTGACGGAACAATTTTCGCTGGGAGGAGAGGAGAGCTTTTTCGGTTTGCGCGAGGACAACAGCCGCGGAAGACAAGTGCTCGTCGGCAGCATCGAGTACCGGTATCGAAGTCCGGTGAAGATCTTCTTCGACACGCATTTCTTTGCACGGTACGATCTCGGCTCCATCTGGCCCGCGGCGGCAGCAGTGCGCCTCGTCGATCTCCGGCACGGTATTGGCGCAGGCATTGCATTTGAAACGCCGATCGGTCCCGTCCAGTTCGCAATCGGACAGAGTTTCTTCTTCCGAAAGGAGATTCTTGATTCCCCCATCAGCCGGGGCCCGTTGCTTGGCTATTTCAGCATCGGATTCGCCTTTTAGCCCCTGCAACGAATCGGGCGGTTTGCCGTAAACTCCTGCAGAAACCTTCCCACAACGGCGGCTATGAAAAACCTGCTGGAAACGATGTCTGCAAGGACCATCCGGGCGATCTACACAATCGCCTCCGTCGTCGTGCTGCTGGTGACGCTGGTGCATGGCCTGAACATTCTTGTGTTCAAGGCGACAAGCAACGACCAGTGTGGATGGCTGCCGCGCGAAAAAGGTCTTCCCGGCGTTCTCATCACCCAGGTTGTTCCCGGTGGCGTGACTGACCGCGCCGGCGTCAGGGACGGTGATATTCTGCTTGCCATCGATGGAAAGAAGTTCGCCGATGGCCAGGATGCGATGCTCATCATCAATGCCGTCAAGCGGAACGACTACGTCGAGTACCTTGTCGAGCGGGATGGCGCGACGTTCACGACGCGCGTCCAGGTGCTGAAGGTCTTCGACATCAACTATCTCTCAGATTTCCTTCTTGGGTTTGGATTTCTCGTTGTGGGCTATATCGTGGTGATGACGCGCCCGCAGGGGGTGATTCAGAGAATCTTCGGGCGGTTCGGAATTCTGGCGATGCTCTTCCTCGGTCTCTCACAGTTTGATCTGAGGGGTGAGACACCGCTCATGTACTACACGTACACCTCTGCGTTCGTCTTCGCGTGGATCGTCGGTCTGCCGACGTTCTTCCTTTTCTTCCTTCGCTTCCCGGTCCATCGCAAGGCGTTCGACCTTCTGTGGCTGAGGGTGTTACTCTATAGCTTCTCGGCTCTCACGGTCATCCCAAATGTCGCACGTCTCTTTTTTGGGTGGAAGGGAATGCTTCCCCCGGTTCTCTCGTACATCACGAGTTATACACCTCTTGCATTCTTCATCGGAGGAATGGTGTTCTTCGCGATCACCTATTTCACGGGTGTCAACCGAACGCGGAGAAAACAAATCCGACCGATTCTTATCGGGGTGCTCACTGTCATTCTCGTTGTCCTCTACGCGAACATCATGAGGGCGGCGAACCAGTTCATCCTCTTTACAACTCCGGTGTTGTTGCTCCCGGTGCTGCTCGTCGTGGTCCTTCCCTGTACGCTCGGGTATTCCATTTTTCGGTACAGGCTTATGGATATCGATCTCGTCGTGAAGAAGAGCCTGTTGTATGCGATGGTCACGGGCATGCTCGCGGGGTTGTACTTGCTGCTCGTGTATCTCATAAGCTCGGCCATGTCGTATGCGGTCGGCGCTGAGGAAAGCCAGCTCGTCAACCTCTTCGCGTTTGTCATCCTTGCGTTCGCCTTCGACCCGTTCAAGCGAAGAGCACAGGAATGGATCGACCGCTTCTTCTATCAGGAGCGGTACAATTACCAGCGCGCGCTGCTGGAGTTCAGCCAGGAGTTGCCGAGCAAGATGCACCTCGATGAGATTTTCGAATCCATTATCTCCCGCATTTCAACGACGATGCATGTGGAACGAGTTGCCGTCGTCCTGTGTGATGAACAGGAAGGATGCGTTGCTGCCTCGAAGAATATGAACACGGCCGACTGCACGTTCGGACAGGAACCGAACGGACTCTTCGCTGCGCTCCGTGAAACCCGGACACCAAAATCGTTCGCGCTGCTTGCGACAGAGCCCGAATACTACTCGATGGACAAGGAAGATAAGGAGAAGCTTGCGCGATCGGGCACTGTGCTTTCTGTGCCGATGTTTCTCCAGGGCCGGCTCATTGGTGCCCTGAATGTTGGCGAGAAATTGTCCGGAAAGGTCTATTCGCAGGAGGATATCGATCTGCTGTCGACGGTCGCGGGACAGGCAGCCATCGCTGTTGAGAATGCCCGCCTCCACAAATCTGAAATCGAAAAGCAGCGAATCGAGGAGGAGCTCGCGCTTGCGCGCCACATCCAGCAAGGGCTTCTCCCGAAGGGAAATCCATCGCTCGAAGGGCTGGACATTTCCGGGATCTCGATACCCGCGTTGACAGTCGGAGGGGACTATTTCGACTACATCGAGCTCGCGCCGGAGAAGCTGCTCGTTGTTGTCGGGGATGTCTCAGGCAAAGGCGTCTCAGCTGCCCTGTACATGTCGAAAATCCAGGGGATGATTCAGGTTATCGCGCCGATGTACAAGAATCCAAAGGAAATGCTGATACAGGTCAACAGGAGGATCTTTGACGGCCTGGAGCGCAAGTCGTTCATCACGATGATCCTCGCGTTGTTTGACCTGGAGAAGAAAGAAGTTTTGATTTGCCGTGCGGGGCACAACAAAGCGCTGATCGGTGTGAACGGATCGTTGGAGTATCTGAAAGGTGGAGGAATCGGTCTCGGACTTGAACGAGGGCCGGTGTTCGAACAGGAACTCGAACAAGTCACGCGCCCTCTGCTTCCGAACAGTATCTTCGTGTTCTATTCTGACGGACTGACCGAAGCGATGAACGAGCGGAAATCGCTATTCGGAGAAGAGACTGTGTACGAACTTGTGAAGGAAAAACGTTCGTTGACTGCGGAGCAGATTCAACGAACCATCCTGACGTCTGTTGAGGAATTCCGCGGAGCCGAAGAACAAAACGACGATCTCACAGTCGTTGTGGTGAAGTCGAGAATCTGAGCCGGGCCGTGTCGCATCCGGGGGACTCCTCCAATTGCTTTTTCGACAAATCTCTCTATATTCTTGTAGGAACAAAACGGTTGCAGTTTTCTTTTCAACGACAACAATAATGCTATGACGACGAAAGCCCCCGCACAGGTTACCGCATTCCCGGCCGAATCACTCGAGAAGATCGCCTACAACGCCGTGTCAACAATCCCCACCCAGGAACCGAACGATCGACACCGGCTCGGCTACAATGTGTGGATGTGGCTTGTCGACAGAAAGGGAACACTCGAACAAGCGATCGTCGCTTCAGGATCCCGCATGCATCTGGCACCGGCTGAGGTTCTCCGGATTGTGTCAGAACAACTGAAACAGCAGGGAATTCAGCTTCCCTAGATGCCCGCTGCGGGCGCACAGCCGTCGGTTCAAGCGTGCGCTCAATTCGGGGTCCCGTTCTCTCAGAAAAAGTCTCCAGCCGCGATTGATTCCGATCGCGGCTGTCTTGTTTCGGATCTCACCGGATCGTCGCGGCCCCTGAGCTGTGACGGCACAAAGGAGCAAACTATGGAACTCGGACTTCGTAACAAGATCGCACTGGTCGCCGCCGCCAGCCAGGGATTGGGGAAAGCATCAGCGCTTTCGCTGGCGAAAGAAGGAGCCAGCCTCGTGATCTGTTCAAGGAACGAACAGGCAATTCGGCGGGCGGCAGAGGAAATCAAATCGAAGACAGGGGCAACTGTCGTGCCGGTGACTGCCGATGTAAGCCGCGGGGAAGATATCGAACGATTCGTCGGAACAGCGATGAAACAATTCGGAACGGTGCACGTGCTCGTCAACAATGCAGGGGGACCGCCAACGGGTCACATCCTGAACATGACGGACGAGGAATGGGCGAAGGGGGTGCAACTCACACTCATGAGCGTCGTGAGGTTCATCCGCACGGTGCTCCCTCCCATGGAGAGCCAGCACTGGGGGAGGATCATCAGCATTGTCTCCATCGCAGCAAAGCAGCCGATCAACGAACTGCTCATTTCGTCGACGCTGCGACCGGGCATCCTTGGCCTGACAAAAGTGATCGCGAATCAATATGCGAAAGACAACATCACGATCAACACAGTTTGTCCGGGACTCATCCTGACGGCGCGGCAGCAGGAGCTCAGTGCTTCGCGCGCAGCGGACAAGAACATGACGCTGGAGGAGTATCTTTCGGAAAGCGCCAGGACCATCCCCGCAGGTCGATTGGGCCGTCCTGAAGAGATCGGCGATGTCGTAACGTTTCTTGCCTCGGAACAGGCAAGTTACATCAATGGAGTCAACCTTCTCGTCGACGGAGGCGCGGCGAAGGGAATTCACTGAGTCCGTCGTGGAAGGGGAGGAGGGAAACTCAGGTCGTCCCGGCAATCCTCGCGTAGTCGATGAACGAGAATCCTGAATGGTCCTCTTGCGCGGTCACTTGAAAGACCGACCCGACGAGATGCTCGTACGGCGGGAAGAACGTATCTCCATCAATGTCCTTATCCACAAGCGTAAGCTTCAGCTCGGCGGCTGAAAGAAGCAGCTGTGCAAAGACCTGTCCTCCCCCAATCACGTAAACGTCCCCCTCGTGCTCCAGACTCTGCAGCGCTTTGCCGATGGACGGATATGTTTCCATTCCATCGATCGGATGCGAGGTTAATACAACATTCCGGCGCTCGGTGAGCGGAGTGCTGAGCGTGTCGTATGTTCCCCGACCCATTAACACAACATGTCCGAGCGTCAGGCGCTTGAATCGCTTCATGTCTTCGGGGATATCCCACGGGACAGAGCGATCCTTCCCGATGACCCGTGTGTGTGTGAGCGCTGCGATGAGAATGAGTCTCATACGGTGCACAATGAACGGTGGAGCGACATCGCTGTGTTGGCGGGAGCAGGACTCAGGATTGCTTCCATGGAACAGGCATGTTCAACATCAGGAGCTTGGCTTCAAGATCTTCCCGCTCGCGGTTGCGCTTGATTTCCTGTCCGACAGGAGGGAGGAGTCCGAATTTTTCTGCGAACTCCCGGGCCTGCTCCGGGCGTCCCAGCTGAATCGCGCGGATGATGTCGATTTCAAGTCTCGTCAGTGAAGATCCGCGGACTTTATAGTCCATGAATGCTTCCCAGGTAATCGGGCACCACCGGCGCACGATCTCCTGTCC
>DATJQB010000246.1:0-2886 GCA_035506075.1 Bacteroidota bacterium
CGACAGGACGTTTCTGCGCGGGAGGGCCTACCCGTGGATCAAGGCCGTCGCAGTACATCTCGACGAACTATCGGTAAGGGACAGCCTTGGACGGAGGAAGCTGCCTCTCAGTTCATCACCCGAGATCAACGACAATCGCGTTGACGCGTGGTTCACATCGACGACGAACTTCGATCTGGCGTTGATCCGCTGGCTGTACGGGGCGGCGTCGGAGCTCGCCATGGAGCTTGGCCAAAAGGACGAGTCGGTTCGTTGGAAACAGATCCAATCCGAGTGGCCCGACCTCGCCCGATCGCCTCAGAGTGGCAAACTTCTCGTCGCACCCGGAATCGAACTGAAGCAATCGCACCGGCACTTTTCCCACCTGATGGCGATCCATCCTCTCGGACTGCTTGATTGGGATAATGGCGAACAGGATCAGCGGGCAATCTCTTCCTCACTCGGGGATCTTGAGCGGCTTGGCACCGATTGGTGGTGCGGTTATTCCTATGCGTGGCTGGGGAGCATGTGGGCTCGTGCACACAATGGACCGAAAGCTGTAGAAGCATTGAGGACTTTTGCGCTCTGTTTTTGTCTTCCGAACAGCTTCCACGTGAACGGGGATCAATCCGGAACCGGCAAATCGAAATTCACATACCGGCCGTTCACACTCGAAGGAAATTTCGCGTGCGCAGAGGGAATTCAGGAAATGCTTCTTCAAAGTCAGAACGGAATGCTCAGGGTCTTTCCCGCGGTACCCGCTGAGTGGAAAAGTATCGCGTTCACGAACTTCCGGGCTGAAGGAGCTCTCCTCGTCTCTGCAACGCGCTCGGATGGAAAGCTGAGCCATCTGAGAATTGTCGCAGAACAAGGAGGACACGTGAAGCTCGCCGATCCGTTCGGGGGACAGTCCTACAAGAACAATTCTGAACACATCAGTTCATTTGTGCTGAAGAACGGCTGGGTTGAATACGATGCGGAACCCGGCGGAATCATCGAGTTCACATTATAGAAGACGATTCAACTGTCCGTTCCAACAATAGTTCATTCATGTGTTCCATCGCATCATACTCAAGATGAACATGAGAACATTCTTCGGCAGGCTTTCGGGCGCGCTTCTGTTTCTTCAGATCGGCTTGATTGCACAGCCGACAACACATACGTTTGCCCTGGGGGAGAAGGATTTTCTCCTGGACGGGAAGCCATTCCAGATTATCGCCGGCGAGATGCATTATCCCAGAATCCCGCGGCAGTATTGGCGCCAGAGGCTTCAGATGGCGAAGGCGATGGGCCTGAACGCGATCACGACGTACGTTTTCTGGAATTTCCACGAGCCGCTCCCTGACAGATTCGATTTTTCGACGGAGAACCACGATGTTGCCTCGTTCGTCAGGATGGCGAAAGAGGAGGGGCTGTGGGTCATCCTTCGTCCCGGACCGTACGTATGTGCAGAATGGGAGTTCGGCGGCTATCCCTGGTGGCTCTTGAAGGAGAAGGACCTGCTTGTGCGCAGCCAGGATGCGCGATTCCTCAAAGCATGCGACCGGTACCTGCAGCATCTCGGTAAAGAACTCTCTCCGCTTCAAATCACCAAAGGAGGTCCGATCATTTTGGTGCAGGTGGAAAATGAGTACGGATCGTACGGTTCTGACAAGCTCTACATGGGGAAAGTCCGTGACATGATCCGTTCTGCCGGTTTCGATGTACCTCTGTTCACTGCGGACGGGCCGTACCAGTGCCGTGCAGGATATCTTCCCGGCGTACTTCCAGCAATCAATGGGGAGGAAAATCCTGCCTCGCTAAGGGACACGGTCAACAAATACAATGCGGGAAAGGGACCTTATTTTATTCCCGAATTTTATCCCGGTTGGCTCGACAGCTGGGGTGAGCGTCATAACGTTGTGCCTGTCGGTAGTTTCCTTGGCAAGCTCGATACACTCCTTTTGGAAGGGGCTTCCGTGAGCCTCTACATGTTTCACGGCGGCTCAACGTTCGGATTCATGAACGGAGCGAACTACAATAAGGATCATCCCATCGTACCGCAGCCCACGACGTACGACTATGATGCGCCGCTTGACGAAGCCGGTCGCCCGACGGCAAAGTATGAAGCAATCAGGGAGATGCTCTCGAAGCATCTTGATCAGGCGAAAACACTTCCTCCTGTTCCAGCGTCTCAAAAGGTGATCGAAATTCCAGCTTTCAAGTTGAGCGATTCTTCCGGGCTATACTCGCTGCTTGGTGCTGCGCACGTCTCGAACATTCCTCTCTCGATGGAAGATCTGAACCAGGGGTATGGATATATTCTCTATCGGACGACATTAACGCATCCGTCGAACGGCGTCCTGAAGATCGGCGGCTTGCGTGATTACGCGCTTGTGTTCGTCAACAAGGAGCGTGTTGGGATTCTCGATCGGCGGTTGGGACAGGATTCGATTCAGCTGAATGTAAATGCGCCGAACGCCACACTGGAGATCCTGGTGGAAAATCTCGGCCGGATCAACTATGGAAAGAAAATGACGGACAACCGGAAGGGCATTGTCGGTCCGGTTCTTTTCGAAGGTGTCGAACTCCGGGGTTGGAGTATCTTCACGCTTCCTTTCGATCGGGTGACGGATCAACGATTTTCTGGGAAGATCTTTGCCGGTGTTCCGGTGCTGCGCCGCGGTTTCTTTTCGCTCGACGAAACCGGCGACACGTGGTTCGATATGCGGCCTTGGGGAAAAGGAACTGTGTGGATCAATGGTCATCACATCGGACGATACTGGTACATTGGCGCGCAACAGACACTCTATGTGCCGGCTCCATACCTTCGCAAAGGGAAGAATGAAGTTGTAGTTTTTGAACAGTTGAAGACCGACCAGGACACGATCAGAGGGATTGCAGCCCCCATCATCGACGAACTTCGGA
>DATJQB010000247.1:0-2947 GCA_035506075.1 Bacteroidota bacterium
GCTTTACCGATTTCCTTTGCAAGGTCAACTTGAGCCTGACAAAGGACCTTGATCGACTCATGAGCGAGTCTGAGAGCCTCCAGCATGTCTGCTTCGGAGATCTCTTTCGATTCCCCCTCGACCATAACGATCGAGCTCAGCGTGCCGGCCACTGTGGCATCGAGGTCGCTGTGCTCCAACTCATCATACGTCGGGTTGATGACGAACTTCCCATCGATTCTTCCGATCCGGACTTCTGCGATCGGACCGTCAAAGGGGGCGTCGGAAACCATAAGGGCTGCTGATGCAGCGCAGGCTCCGAGCACATCGCCATCGTGCTGGGAATCGGACGAGTACACGGTCACGAGGATCTGAGTCTCGTTGAAGTATCCCTCGGGGAACATCGGCCGGATTGGACGATCGATAAGGCGGGAGGACAGAATCTCCTTCTCCGTCGGACGTCCTTCACGCTTGAAGAAACCACCGGGGATTTTGCCGGCAGCCGAGGTTTTTTCACGGTATTCCACCTGGAGCGGAAAGAAGTCCTGTCCTTCCTTCGTCTCCCGGGCACTCACAACCGTGGCCAACACCATTGTGTCAGCATACCGGACCATCACGGCCCCATCGGCTTGTTTGGCGAAGCGGCCTGTCTCCAATGAGAACGTCTTGCCGCCGACTTCAACTTGTTTTGTTACTACCATAGTAGGTGTGTCTTTCTATCAATGAGAGCTGCAGGTGCAGCTCAAGTGTGAACTCAATACTCCGCTCACTATTTGCGGATATCAAGCTCCTGAATGATCTTGCGATATCGATTAATGTCTTTTTTCGAGAGATACTCAAGCAAGCGTCTGCGCTTACCAACCAACTTGAGAAGACCAACCCGCCCATGATGATCCTTCTTGTGTCCCTCCAGATGCGGAGAGAGCATGTTGATGTGTGATGTGAGGATCGCGATCTGAACTTCCGGGGTTCCTGTGTCTGTGGCATTCTTCCCGTACTTGCTTACAATCTCCGCCTTTTGTTCTTTGCTGATAGGCATTGTAACTCCTTAAAGTGTACTAATGAATATGAACGATTTTCTTCAATCTCTGTAATGATTTATCGGCTAATCTTTAATCTGAATTCTGCCATCATTCGCCTACTGTTCTCCTCATCGAGATGCATCTGGTCGATAAGTTCCTGTGCCCCGTTGAACTTCCGCTCCTCACGGAGCCTCCTGAGAAACTGGACCGTCAGAACCTTGTCATACAGGTCGCCGGCAAAATCCAATATGTGCACTTCGACCGTCCTGATCCCCTGCTCAAAAAATGTGGGGCGTACACCGATGCTCACCATTCCAAACAACACGGATCCTTCAAAATCGATCTGGGCAAAGTAGATTCCATCCTGCGGAACCAACTTTCGATCACTCAGCCGCAGATTCGCCGTGGGATATCCAAGTTCGCGTCCCCGGGCGTCTCCCCTGATGACCATTCCACTGACAGCGTAGGGCCTCCCCAAGAGTCTGTTGGCCCGCTCGACTTTCCCATTGAGCAGATGGTCCCGGATCTGGGTGCTGCTGACGATTTCTTCGTCGACATACACCGGTTTGAGGGCGGCGACGGAGAACTCGAACTCCCGGCCGAGTTTCAGGAGTTCTTCAACGCTTCCCTCCCGATCCCTGCCGAAATGATGATCATACCCTTCAACGACTTCACTGGCACCGCATCCCTGGATGACGTATTTCAGATAGAATTCCCGCGAGGTCAATCGGGAGAATTCATACGTAAACCCGATGCGATAGAAAACATCAATACCCAGCTGCTCGCAAATTTGCTGCCGTTCCTCTATGCTCGTGAGAAGCGGAACGGGCTTACCGGTCAATACTTCCTTCGGATGCGGCTCAAACGTTATGACAACGCTTCTTCCCTTGCGCACTTTCGCACGGTCGACCACATCCCGAAGAAGCTGCTGGTGGGCCAGGTGCAAGCCGTCAAAGCTTCCCACGCTGACCACGGAATTCTTCTGATACTCGATCTCTTCAGGCCGGAATACGATATCCATCGCTCACACTCTTCAAAATCGCTCGCTCACCCTGCATATTGTCCAGTTGCCCGATCGTCAGAGCATCCTCAACGCTAAACGCCCCGATGCGAGTTCGCCGCAGTGTGCACAAGGCGGCTCCGCAGCCGAGCTTGTTTCCCAGATCATTCACCAGAGATCGGATATAAGTCCCTTTTGAGCACGAAATACGAAACTCTACAACCGGCGGCACAAACGAGAGGACAGAGAACTCCGAAACTTCTATCTCCTTCGGCTCCCGTTCGATCGTCCTCCCCTTCCGAGCATATTTGTACAGCGGCTTTCCCTTGTATTTCGCCGCAGAAAACATGGGGGGTGTTTGAAGCTGTTTCCCCATAAAACCATCGATCGCTGCCCGAAGTCCTTCGAGCGTCACACCGCTGTAATCGCCTCTTTCACTAATCTCGGTTTCCAGATCGAAACTTGGCGTCCGTATGCCGAGCTCAAACGTGCCGACGTATTCCTTGTCCAATCCCGCGAACGACTCGATCCTCTTCGTTTGCCTGCCCGTGCAGACAATAAGGAGTCCCGATGCCCTCGGGTCCAGCGTACCGGCATGGCCCACTTTCTTGATGCCAAACCACTGCCGAACCCTGTAGATCACATCGAACGACGTCCAGTGGAGCGGCTTATCAATCAGCAGGATCTCACCCTCATCCTGGACATCCTGCGCCGGAGGCGGAGCAAGGGACATGCTCTATTCCTCCTTCGATCCGGGTGATTCCTTGTGAATCTGATTCAGCAGATTCTCGATGCGCATCGCGTGATCGAGCGACTCGTCGAGATAAAACGTCAGTGACGGCGTAAATTTGAGACTAAGATTGTGCCCCAGCTCAGACCGGATTGCCTTCTTTTCTACTTCGAGGTGAGCAAGCAGCTTCTTCTTTTTTTCGGCGTCGCCAAACAC
>DATJQB010000248.1:0-2158 GCA_035506075.1 Bacteroidota bacterium
CCCTTCCTGCGGAGTTCACTTTGACGGCGCATCAGCGCATGTGCAAGCGCGATAGGCAACGGCATCAACTCCTGAGTTTCCCGTGTGGCATAACCAAACATCAGCCCCTGGTCGCCGGCGCCGATCTGTCCGTCAATACGATCCACCCCCTGACGGATTTCGGCTGCCTGCGTGTGCAATCGAACCTGGATCGGAACCCGGTGGCTGAATTTTGACGCTTCATCCGTATAGCCGATGTCGCAGATCGCCTGGCGAGCGGCGGCTTCAACGTCAACGTGAGCAGTCGAAAAGGTCTCACCCGCGATGACGACGAGATTTTCTGTCACCAGGGTCTCGCAGGCGACCTTTGCATATGGATCCTGCTGAAGATAAGCGTCCAGGACTGCATCGGAAATTCTATCGGCTACTTTGTCCGGGTGCCCTTCCGAGACTGATTCGCTTGTGAATGAATATTCGCTTGTCATTATGGTGTCTCCTCCATTGATATCAGTTCGATGAAATTGAATCATGAGAATCCCGGGCAAAGTACCAGTCCGGCACGTCCATGTAAGCGCTCAGGCGTCGAAATGCCTTCACCTTCCATGGGTACCTGACCGCGCCATCGGCGTGAAGAATGTATCGTTCAAACGGAATATCTTCTCTTTCCGGCAAGTCCAGTTCAGAGATCGTGCGGAGGACTGTGAAGTCTCTCCAATCGTAGACGATATCGACTTTGTGAAAGCATCCTTTCACGCTGTCTGCAAACTCCCGGATCTTCTCCTTGTCGAACGCCTCGCTCGGTTTCAAGATCACCGAGTTCATGAGCGAGTGTCTTCCCACCGGGATGACGGCAGTACCAAAGGTTGTATTAAGGCGCCTCACCATCTCCATGCATTCCTCACAGAAGAAGGAAGACCATCGAATACCGCTCTTGATAGGAGTCAAGCCGCAGCAGAAACAAAGGTCGACGAACGGAGTAAAGTCATACCCCCCGGGAAGCTGCTCTCGCGGTTCGGGTTCGCTCCGGTCACATCTGCAGTGCAAATCGTGGTTCTTTCCATGCATGGGCATGTGTCCTTTCAATCCGCCGCATCTGGCGCAGAGAGCGACGTGTGAGACGTCAACGTCATGGATCAACATAGTTATTTCCCTCCTTTTCGTATTGATGTCTGAAAAAGGAACGACGGATCCAGATAAAAACCGTTTGCGAGCCACGCGTAGCGTGCCTCCGCGCGTCTCGAAATCATCAAGTTGCGTGTTCTCTCATTGACTTCCCCGGTTAGTTCATCGTCAGAAACGGTCAGCGGCGACATTATGACTTTCTCGCTGACGCGCTCTCCATGCCAGAAGTAATTCGCCTTGCCAAAAATGTCGACCAACGCCGGACCGTCTTCGCAGTGGAGTTCCTCCGAATCGTCCAGCTTGATGCCCGGCGCTGGTATGACGAACAGAACGTCGCCTGCGACCAGGAAATATTCAGCGCCCGCCTCAAAGGCGGTTTTTCCGAGGCGAATGAATCGGTCTATTTCTTCTATGCTCATGTTGCCGTCGTTGTCAGAACAAAGGGGAGAGAGCTCCTCTTCGAGGGCAGAGAAGACGCGGAGCCACGCGTCAATCCGGCAGAGGTTGGATACCGAACACATGAGCGCGGGCACGAGTAATTGTAGGTGCACCTTCCAGCGGTCCGAAAGTGACAGCCCGGGACGGAGGCGATCAATCGCCTCTTTGAAAACGCAGAACGCAAGCGACGTGTGCGTTGAGGCGAAATTTGATGCGCACTCGACCTGCTTGTAGAGACCCGCCTGCTGAAAGACCCTGATGAGCGGGGAAACGGCGTTCCGGAATTTATCAAGAAGCCGCTGATCACCGTCGGCATCACTGTCGAGAGTACGCGAGATGAGGTACTCGAGGTTGTCCGGGGATGCTACGCAGACCTTCAGCTGGCCATCCAGGAATTCCGAAAGAGGACGGACACCCTGAATGAGCGTTGTTTCTTGCCCGTCCCATCCACTGACGCAGTTCATTCCCCATTCATCTGCTGCCGACTGCGCAAGACTGTCGATGTCAACTTCCTGCTCCTCGTCGATTGCCAGGATTTGTTCCGCGTTAGTCCAGAACTCGAATCGCTCACCGGGAGGATTTTCCTGTCCCGCCGGCGATTGCAGGTGCACGGCCGTAT
>DATJQB010000249.1:0-9933 GCA_035506075.1 Bacteroidota bacterium
AACTAACGATGGCTCACTTCACGCACAAGCCTGTCTACATGGTCACAACCATGCCTCTGGTTGAAATTCCAGGCTGGGTGCTCGGCTGCACGACGAAAATATTCGGTTCTTTTGATGACCTGAAGGCTTTCTTGCGCTCAATGTATCCGTGAGAACCGGGGTCCGCGACCTCGCAAGAATCGTACAAGAATGGCTTAATCAGATCGGATCAAGGCTGTGCCAGACTACGTGAAAATGAACAACGGGGCGATCGTCGAGTTGAGTGGGTCAGAAGGAATTGACTTCATTCAACGAATATCGACAAACGACGTCTCGAAGCTCGAAGTTGGCGGGATGAAGCGGACCGTCCTGGCTAACGAACGAGGGCGCATCATAGACGTGGTGTCTCTCTTTCGCAGAGACCAAGAGTCGCTCATGCTGGTCGGCCAGGGGATCGACCCGCAGCAATTAATATCCTGGCTCGAAAAATTCATCATCATGGAGGATCTGAGGACCAATGATCTAACTTCCTCTTATGTAATGTTTATTCTCTTTTCTGATGAAACCATAGATGAAGCCGGAGCAGCCCCTGCATTACCTTCGGATTTTATCTTGCTGGACGAATCGAACGCCTCCGGCAATCTGTTTAGACTGGTTTGTCCGAAAGATGGACACTCCCTGGCCCTTGACTGGCTGAGGCGCAGTGGTTTTGTGGAGGTTGGCGTGGAGGGTCTCGATGAGTTCAGAATACGACATACAATCCCTTGGTACGGAAAAGAACTGACAGAACAGTATAATCCACTTGAGGCGGGGCTTGGAGCGCTCGTCGATTGGACGAAGGGATGTTATATCGGTCAGGAGGTGATCGCCAGGCTGGATACATACAAGAAAATCCAACGCAGTTTGGTTCGATTGAAACTGTCGGCAATTCCCTCGGAGATTCCGTCCCCAATTTTCTCTGGCAGTAGCGAAGTGGGAACCATTACGACGACAACGACGCTGATGGCGCCGGAGAGCCTGGCACTTGGCTACATGAAAGTCGCTTTCCTGGGATCTGAGGGGGGGAACCTTCGAACTGGAAGAGAAAAGGAAATCGATGTTGAGATTTTGAATCATTAACTTGGAGTGAGATTCTGGTCTCATCTAATTTCGGAGATGTCAATCATCAAGTATTTGACAATAAAGGAATAGTCTTCCATGCCTGAGGCAAAACGAAAGACTGTCAAAGCCTACAAGAACATAGAGTTCCTCAACAGCCCGGACGCGAGGGTCATTCGCTTGATTGCGGAATTCCTCGAACCAGCCCGCAGATTCAAACATGAAGGAATCAGAGACACGATCGTCTTTTTTGGATCAGCACGGATTATGCCTCGAGCTGCTGCATTGAAGGCCTTCAAGAGATTGTCCGCCGGAATCGAAAAGGCGAGAAATATCAGTACCAAGGCGAAGTTGCAGCTCGATTCAGCCCGCGTGGACCTCGAGATGTCGCGCTATTATGAGGATGCCGTCAAGCTGGCGCAAATGATCACCAAATGGACGAAACGTCTCAAGCAGAAAAATCACTTCATGATTAGTTCCGGTGGTGGACCCGGTATCATGGAAGCTGCAAATAAGGGGGCTAAGCTGGCAGGTGGGCGCTCCGTCGGTCTCAATATCAGCCTCCCGTTCGAGCAGAGCTCGAATCCATACATCCCTGACGAGCTCAATTTCGAATTTCACTACTTCTTTATGCGCAAGTTATGGTTTGTGTACCTTTCGAAGGCCATGGTGATGTTTCCAGGAGGGTTTGGGACATTCGATGAGACCTTCGAGGTTCTCACGCTGGTTCAAACGAAGAAGCTGAAGAAGAGAGTGACCGTCATTCTTTATGGCCGCGACTACTGGCAGAAAACCATCAACTTCGACAACCTCGTGAGGTTGAAACTCATCAGTCCAGAAGATCTGCATGTCTTCAAATTCGCCGACACGCCGGAGGAGGCATTCGAAATTCTCTTTCATGAAATAAAGAAGAACTACCCTGGCGAATCTGTTGAGAACCTCTGAGTCAGCACTCTTGGATTCATTGAGAAAAATCGCTATATTTCTTTTGCTTCCAACCAGTTGATTCTGAACCGCTCATGTTCCTCTTGGGGGTGACCTGGATTCGACGGGGATGAGGAAGCTCAGAACTGCGTATCGTGGTCTCCGTGTCCACGTTAAAAAAGCGGTAAACTCTCAAGTGCCAACTACAACTACGCACTGGCTGCTTAATTAAATTAGGCAACCCGTTCCTTCGATTCTCTCCTGTTGGGATCGATACGAACGTCGAATAAGACAGGATAGTCCGATCTCGTTTCGAAGGGGATCGGGCGAAATCCCGTCAAAAGCGGGGTCCTCTTCGGATAGCACTCGGCCAATCCTGCCTGTCCCGCCTTGCGGGATCCCGGTAAAACGGGACCGGAGTTTCCGGGTGCGAACCTCAAAAGGCGGGCTATGTACGTAGGGGTTTTGAGAGTCTTCTCTTCGGACCGGGGTTCGACTCCCCGCACCTCCACCACGATGCCCTCGCCAAGCGCGGGGGCATTTTCTTTAGTAGATTTCTCTTCGTCAGCATTTTTCTCAGATCCTTTCATCTCCATTTCATTTCAAATCCTTATTATGTGGCTGCAATTCGGAGTGCACCCGGACGTTTGTCTGTCTTCCACTCTGGAAAATGCCTGGATTTGGGAGTTCTTAAAGGACTCATTCGGTGCGATGTAATTCCATCATAATCTATTCAAAGGAGCCTCCATGAAGACGCTTGGACGATTGGTCGGACTTTGTCTCTTCATCGTTGTGTTGGTCGCGTCAACCGTAGCGCAAGACTCGAAGAGTTACAAAATCGTCGACAAGGTGAAGATAGGCGGTGAAGGGGGCTGGGACTATCTCATTGCGGATGCAGCCGCGAAGAGGGTCTATATCTCCCACGGAAACCAGGTCGTGGTATTCGACGATGAGAAGAAAACTGTCATGGGGGAGATACCGAACACGATCGGGGTTCACGGAATCGCTTTGAACCCGAAAGCCGGCCGCGGCTATACCAGCAACGGACGAACCAACTCCGTCACAGTATTTGACCTGGTGACTCTGAAGCTTCTTGATTCGATCAAGTTGACTGAGAAGAATCCCGACGCAATCCTGTACGAGCCGTTTTCGAATCGAGTCTTCACATTCAACGGCGGCAGCTCCAACGCCACAGCGATCGACGCAGCGACCAACAAGGTGATCGGAACCGTTGCGCTCAAAGGAAAGCCAGAATTTGCGGTCACGGATCTGAAGGGAAAAGTATTCGTGAACATTGAGGACAAGAACCTCATCACCGTGTTCGATCCGAAAACTCTGAAGGTGCTCAACGAATGGTCCATCGCTCCCGGCGATGAGCCCAGCGGCCTTGCGATCGACCGGGAGAACAACCGCCTGTTCTCCGTATGCGGAAACAAGATGATGGTTGTGGTCGATGCGACATCGGGCAAAGTCGTCACTACCATCCCAACAGGTTCCGGGACGGATGCCGCGGCGTTTGATCCCCAATTGCATCTCGCGTTTGCGTCCAATGGTGAGGGAACCCTGACGGTGATCCACGAGGACTCGCCTGACAAATTCTCTGTCGTGGAAAATGCGAAAACACAACCCCGCTGCCGAACCATGGCTCTCGACGAAGTGACGCACAGAGTGTACATGTCCGGCGCGATGTTCAAACCTGCCCCAGCCCCCACGGCTGAACAGCCACGTCCGAGGGCGCAAATGGAGCCGGGAAGTTTCATGGTTGTCATTCTGGAGCGACAGTGAGCCTTTGAAGCAGGAGCGGACCTCGGCCCACTGTTGGGCTGCAGGTCCGAAACCGGCATGGTCTGCTGAGCAAGATGACGTTCGTGGCTTCCGTTTGAATGCTGTGCGCAATTCGAGTTTTCGAGCTGACGTTTCTTTGTCCGGCTGAGAAGAAAGAATCTCGTGAGAATCTTATTAATAGAGGACGATCGGAAGATAGCGGCCTCGCTGAAAAAGCGGCTGAAGGAGGAGGGCTTTGCTGTCGATGTGGCGTACGATGGTGTGAAGGGGGAGGAGTTAGCCGTGATCAATGACAACGACGTCATTCTCTTGGACGTTCTTCTTCCGAAGCAGGACGGCTGGACCACCTGCCGAAACATCCGGCAGCAGAAGGTTCTCACGCCGATCCTGATGCTTACGGCTCTTGATGATGTCGAGGACAAGATCCGCGGGCTCGACAGCGGCGCAGATGATTACCTGCCAAAGCCGTTCCACACCGGGGAATTGCTTGCGCGTATCAGGTCACTTGCCCGACGACAGACGGAAGTCCGGACAACGGATATTGAATTGTTCGGCCTCAGGCTCGAGATAACGTCGCACCGCGCCTTCAGGGATGGAAAGGAAATCCCCTTATCTGCAAAGGAATTTGCGCTGCTGGAATTGTTTATGATGCACCCGAATGAGATCATCTCCAGACAGCGAATTTCCGAGCACCTGTGGGATATGAACTTCGAGCCAAGAAGCAATGTCATCGAGTCGTTCATAAAGTTCTTGCGCCAGAAAGTTGACAAAGGGTTCGACACACCGTTGATCCACACAAGTCGCGGCAGCGGGTACATTTTTTCGAATCAGAAACACTAACCCGGCCTCTGCATGTTTTCTATCAAAACAAAAATCATAGCTGCCTACACCGTATCGTTCGGTCTTCTCATAAGCGCATTCGCCATAGTCATCTACAACAGCCTTGCCGATGCGGAAGTGGCAAAGCTCGATGCTCGCCTCGAGAGTCACGCCGACAAACTGCAGACGGAACTGGAGGAAGACCATGCGCAACCCGGGTTCCCCAATCGTTCTGAGCTCGACTCAATCGAGACATACGGTCTGAGGGGCGTACGGATTAGGCTTCTGACGCTGGCTGGAGCCGTCGTGTTCAGTGATTCTGAATTCACCGCCTCCCCGCCCATTCGATGGAGTTCCCACGGATCGGGTTGGGTACAGAGAGGGATGGCGCGGTGGATGCACCACAAGTATCGCGTCCTTCAGTGGCCGGTCGAGGTGGAGAATCGTATACAGTACATCCTCCAGGTAGGCGCGTCGATGCATGAAATTGACGAGATTCTTGACCGCCTCCGCCTTCTGTTCTTCATTGCGATTCCCGGGTGTCTCCTCCTGGCCGGCGGTGCAGCATACTTCATCACCCGCTACGCGTTCAAGCCGATAGCGAAAATGATAGGAACCGCCGAACAAATAACCGCGGCAAGGCTTGATACACGACTCGAGCTACCCGCCGCGCATGACGAGGTTCGGCAGTTAGGGCAAGCCCTCAACGAGATGATTGGAAGAATCGACTCAACGCTCCGTGCGCAGCGGCAGTTTGTCGCCGATGCGTCACATGAACTGCGAACGCCCCTGACAATTCTTCGAAGCGAATTGGAGGCGGTGGCTCGTACGACCCGATCGAAGTCTGCGACGGAAAGTCTTGCGACTTCTCTTTCGGAAGTTGATCGTTTGTCGAAAATGGTCGGTGATCTCCTCATGCTCGCGAAGCTTGACGCATCGAGTGTGAAGTTGACGATGGCATCCATGCGACTCGATGAACTGGTGCTCGAGGGGGTTCAAGCGGTGAGGGGGATAGCTGCCAGCAAGGGGGTCAAAGTCAAGATCTTCATCGAAGAAGCCATCGAGATCACAGGCGACCAGGAAAAACTCAAGAGTGTCGTCTTCAATCTGCTCGAGAACGCCATCAAATACTCTGAGCGCAAAACAACTGTCTCCATCGACTTGCGGAAGGAGGCAGCTGCGCGGACTGCGTCCATCAGAATCAGTGATCATGGGATCGGAATTCCGCGTGCTGAGCAAGCCAGGGTCTTCAACAGATTCTATCGTGGATCTCAGCCGCGATCGACTACTGACGGCAGCGGGCTTGGCTTGGCTATTGCTCAGCGATTTGTGGAACTCCATGGGGGTTCGATATCGCTTGAGAGCGAGGAAGGGAAGGGAAGCACCTTCACGGTCAGTTTGCCTCTTCCCTGAAAAGGCCGCCCAATGCTCCTCCGCGGAGCCGCAAGTTTTCATCATGATTTCATGTTTCGACCGTATGTTGGTAGTAACCGTCAAGGCGGAATCATCATTATTCAACACCACGATCGTAAGGAGGCACTATGAAACAACTGCATTCACAATTCGCTCGCACTCTCACAGCACTCTTCATTCTCATGATTTGCGCGCTCGCGATCTCCCAGGCGCAAGAGAAGAAGATCTCTCCCAAGAAGCTCCCTTCTGCGGTACTCGATGCATTCCATAAGGCATATCCAAACGCGACGATCAAGGGAGCAAGTTCCGAAGTCGAGAAGGGAAAGGTCACGTATGAGATCGAGAGCGTAGAGGGCAAGGTCAACCGTGACCTGGCATATCAGGAAGACGGCACGTGCATTGAAATCGAAGAAACGCTCCCTGTCAGCGCATTGCCCGAAGAAGTGAGCAAGGCTTTGACGAAGGAAGCCGGCAAGGGAAAGGTGCTGAAAACGGAGAAGATCACGGCCGGCTCCACGGTGAAGTACGAGTTTCTTATCAGTGACGGCAAGACTAAGCGTGAAGTTGTCATGGACGCGACGGGCAAAGTGACGAAAACTGAAATGAAGAAGAGCAAAGAGGGGAAGGAAGAAAAAGACGAAGATTGAATAAATCGCCTTCCTGTTTGTGAGACGGCAGAAATCACACGGGAGACACGTCCGGATTCCACAATCATTGCAGCCGGAATATACTCAACAGAGGAACCGTTGTATGAGAAGCATGCGCACCGTCATCATCGTTCTGCTTGCAGCGATCAGCGTAGCGAGTGCCCAGCAGGGGCTGACACTTCAGCGCTGCGTTGAGCTCGCGAAAGCGTTCAGTCTGAAATCCCAGGCATCAGATGCTGCCATACGAGCTTCCGTTCTTGCGCGGGAGGAGCTTCAGAAATCGGCTCTTCCGCAGTTCAAGGTGAATTCGGAAGTAAGCTACGCGCCGAATTCCGGTACGTTCGGTTACGACCCGGCAATCACCGACGGCGGGCAGGTTGGCGGCAGAGTTTCGGTTGAACAATCTCTCTACGACGGCGGTGTCCGGCGCTTGAAGTCGGAGCAGCTCTCTGTTGAGCACAGCTCGTTGACGAAAGAGAAGGAGCTGGACGAGCGCGACCTGAAGTTCGCTGTTGAGCAGCTCTTCATCGAAGGGCTGCAAGCGCAGCGCTCGATAGCACTGCAGCAGGAAAGTGCCCAGCAACTTCAGGAATACCTCGATTTGGTGGATCGACTTTCAAAAGGAGGAGCGGCAAGCTACACGGATGTTCTGAAAACCCGCCTGCAGCTTCAGTCCGCCGAGCGATCAATCCACAAGGCGCACGAATCGCTGGCCACAGCCAAGTACGGCCTCGCCGAACTTATGGGGGGAACGATCGACACAAACTTCGTCCTGGAAGGAACTCTCGGCGCATTGTTGCCCGGGGACAAGTACGGACCAGACCAGGCTGCATATGCGAACAATTTGGACATTGCGCTTGCCGAACTCAACGTCAACAAGAGCACGTTCGAAACCGAACTGGCCCGTAGCGAGCGGATGCCAATCATCTCCGCAATTGCCGACGCCGGACTGCTGACATCGTTTGATAACCTCAGGGTCGCTCCTTCGGATCGGCTGGGTGTGTACGGCTACATGGTTGGTGTCACACTTGAAGTGCCGCTCTTCACGTGGGGAGCAACTGATCTGCGAGTGCAGCAGCACGAACTTGCGACAAGGGCGTTGACGCTTCAACTCGAAGGGGTGAAACGATCGGTGGCCGCCGAGTATAGAAAAACACAGCTCCAGCTGTCAAACGCCTCCCAACGCCTTCAATCGATCCGCACGAGTCTGAAAGCTGCTGAAGAAAACTTCGCCCTTACAAAAGCGAAATACGCTGCAGGAGGCGTGCTGTCCCTTGAAGTCTTGTCGGCGCAACAAATGCTCACCGATCTTCGGATCGACGAGCTCGATGCGCTGACAGACACAGAGTCACTGTCGGCCAAACTCGAACAAATTACATCACGGTAACCCGGACGAATCCCATGAAACTGACTTGCGTGAGTTTGATTCTTGCTTTCTCAATCATGTCCTCGGGCTGCGGGAAAAAAGCCCATTCCGACGAGGATGAAGCAGTAAACGTCAAAGCCACGGTCGCTGTGAAAAGTACCTTGCTCGAACGCGGCAACATGCCGAGAGTTGTTGAGACCGTCGGAAAGGTCGATGCCCTTCGGAAGCAGAAGCTCTTTGCTCCCCTGGCCGGCCGGGTAACGGCATTGACGGCTCTCGAAGGTGCGTCGGTGACCGCGGGTGAAGTGCTCGCCGTCATTCAGACGAAAGAGTCACAGGCAGCTATCGCGGGAGCCGAAGCCATTCTCCATTCGGCCAAGACCCCCGAAGAACGGGCCGAAGCACAAAAAGCGCTGGATCTGGCCCGGTCGACGGAGAACAGCGTGCCGATTCGTGCATCGTTCAATGGAACTGTGGCAACGCGCTCGATCAGCGAAGGAGAGTTCGTTTCAGAAAGTGCAGAACTGTTTACCGTGATCGACTTTTCCACACTTGTGTTTGTCGCCGATGTCCCTTCCCGCGATCTCGCTTCAATTTCAGTTGGCCAAAAAGCGATCATCACACTTCAGTCTGAGCAAAGCAAGGAGCTCATGGCTGTGGTCGATGCCATCAACCCGCAAACAGACTATGCCAGTCAAGCCCTCAAAGTGCGTCTCAAATTCACCGCTCCTCCAGGGAGTTTGAGCAAGCTCGTCAAGACCGACATGATTGGTACTGCAAAGATCATTACAGGGATGCAGCAGGGAGCGTTCATTGTTCCGAAGAGCGCGTTGCTGCGGAACGATGAGGCAAACGCGTATTCGATCGTCACATTTGCCGCCGATTCTCTTGCGATCAGCATCCCGGTGGAAATCGAGGGGATGACCGATTCGACTGCGGCAGTGAAGGGACCGGCGCTGAAAGCAGGGATGAACATTATCACCGAGGGCAATTATGCTCTTGCCGATTCCACACGCATCACCGTTGCGAAATAGGATCCCGTATGCGAGTCTTTGACTACGTTCGCCGCCACGCGAAGGCAATCCTGTTCACAATCATCATGTTTACAATTTCCGGCGTCGCCCTCACGTGGGTCATGCCTGTTTCGTTGTTCCCTGACGTCACCTTCCCGCGCATCGTTGTCCTGGCTGACAACGGGGAGGAGCCGGTGGAACGGATGATGATAGAAGTGACGAAGCCGCTTGAAGAAGTTGCCAGTTCCATCCCGGGAGTCAGGACCGTTCGGTCAATAACCGGGAGAGGATCAACAGAAATCTCGATCGGCCTCGATTGGGGAAGCAACGTTCAGCAGACGCTGCAGATGCTGCAGGGAAAGATCTCCAACGCCCGTAATCAGTTTCCAGCGACCGCATCTGTGCAGGCTGAGCAAATGTTCGTCGCCGTGTTCCCGATTCACGGCTACAGTCTCACCTCTGACAAGCTGAGCCTCGTTGAGCTACGCGACATTGCACTCTACCAGATTCGACCTGCTCTTTTGCGTGTCAAGGGTGTTGCGAAAGTGGAGATTACGGGGGGCGACATGCGGGAGTTTCTCGTGACGCTGTCGCCGGCAAAACTTGCCGCCTTTCATGTTGCACCTGACCAGGTGAGCGACGCGATCGCGAAAACGAATGTCATCTCATCGTCCGGCCTGATCGAGAACAATTACCAGTTGTATCTCTCGCTTACGTCCGGTCTTGTGAAATCAATCAGCGACGTTGAATCGATCGTCGTGGCCATGCAGAACGGTGTCCCGGTCCATGTTGCTGACGTAGCAACTGTCAAGCCGTCTGTTGCCGATCGATACATTCGGACAACAGCCCATGGGCGCGATGCAGTCCTGATCAACATCATCAAGCAGCC
>DATJQB010000250.1:0-12686 GCA_035506075.1 Bacteroidota bacterium
TGCTCGTGATCGCAGACGACCGGATGATCTTCCATTCCCGCAACCGGGAGCGCGAGATCAAGTTTTCCGACATCGAGTGGATGCACATCGGCCGCGAGAGCATGGTGCAGACGGCCGGTCACTTTCAACTTATCGTCTTCAAGATGAACGGGCGCAAGCGATTGTTCAGGATCCGCGTCGGACGCTACGAGCGGGACCGCGAGCTTGTTGCCGAAATGGAACGCATCGCACAGCGTGTTCCGAAGGGACGTCACCGGCGCTTCGGCATGAGAAGAAGAAAGTCGATTTGAGAGGGACGGGAAGGTGTAGGAAGTAGTAGGAAGTAGGAAGTAGGAAGTAGGAAGTAGGAAGTAGGAAGTACTAAGTACTTAAGTACTTGGTACTTGATACTCGATCCTCGAACCACACAATCTGAACAACAATGTTCTCTTCGATCAAGAAAATACATTTTGTAGGCATCGGCGGAATTGGCATGAGCGGCATCGCCGAGATTCTGCTCGATCAGGGATTCCGCGTCAGCGGCTCCGACCGCGGTCTCTCTGAAGTCACCGAACGCCTCCTGAAGCTTGGTGCCACCATCTACGAAGGGCACAAGGCCGGCAACATCGCCGACGACGTGGACGCACTTGTCTACTCCTCGGCCGTCTCGCTGGACAATCCGGAGGTCCTTGAGGCACAGCGGCGCAAGATCCCCGTCATCCGGCGCGCAGAGATGCTGGCCGAAGTCATGCGGCTGAAGTATGGCATCGGGATAGCGGGCACGCATGGAAAAACCACCACGACCTCGATGGTCAGCCTCGTGCTCATGGAGGGTAATCTCGACCCCACGGTCATTGTCGGCGGCAAACTCAGCGGACTCGGTGGAACCAACGCGCGGCTCGGCCACGGTGATTTCATCGTCGTCGAAGCCGACGAATTCGATCGCTCGTTTCTTTCGATCACTCCGACGATAGCGGTGATGACGACGCTCGAAACCGATCACCTCGACTGCTACCGTGATCTCGAAGACATCAAGGGCGCGTTCATCCAGTTCGCCTCAAAAGTTCCGTTCTACGGATTTGTTGTGCTGTGCCTCGACGAGCCGGCCCTGCTTGATATCATGCCGCAGCTTGTCAAGAAGAAGATCATTACCTACGGGCTCAATCCGCAGGCCGACGTTCAGGCGGTCGATATCAGGCACAAGGATAATACATCGACGTTCATGGTCGTCCGTGACGGCGTCGATCTTGGGCAGGTGACAATCCAGGTCCCGGGCAACCACAATGTGCAGAATTCGCTCGCAGCCATTGCCGTGGGACTGCAGCTTGGCGTTCCATTCGACAAGGTTCGCGACGGCATCGAGAAATTTGCCGGTGTCTACCGCCGGTGGGAAAAGAAGGGTGAAGCAAAAGGTGTGACGCTCTACGACGACTATGCGCATCACCCAACCGAGTGCCGTGCAACGCTCGCGGGAGCGAAAGCCGGATGGCGGCGGCGCGTCGTGTGCGTGTTTCAACCGCACCTCTTTACGAGGACGCGCGATTTCTATGAAGAGTTTGGAAAGTCGTTCCTTCTTTCCGACGTGCTGCTTGTGACTGATGTGTATCCTGCCCGTGAAGAACCAATCCAGGGAATCACGGGAGAACTGATCGTCAACGCAGCAAAACGATTCGGACACAAGGAAGCGCACTACATCCAGGACAAGAAGAACATCCCCGACCATCTGGTTTCGATCGTCAGGAGCGGGGATATCGTGATCACGATGGGCGCTGGTGATATCTGGAAGTTCGGCGAAGAGTTTTTGAAGAAGATGAAGGGATAAAAAGGACTCGATCGGTTGATCGATTCCTCACGGCACATGGTCACGCTGAGCGACATCAAGCAGTTCTTCAGGGGCTATATCGCCATCAACGAGCCGATGTTGAAATACACATCGATGCGTGTTGGCGGTCCGGCCGACTATTACGTCGAGCCGGCAGACAGGCAGGACCTCGTCGAGATCGCGCAATACTTCCAGAAGAATGCATATCCGTTCCTGATCCTTGGCCGCGGAAGCAACATGATCATCAGCGACGACGGAATCCGCTGTGCAGCAATTAACCTGGAATCGTCGATGGCAAATGTGTTCCTCCAGGGAGACCTGGTTGTTGCAGAGGCGGGCGCTCATTGGTCGAAATTTGTGGACTTCTGCATCCAGCAAGAGCTTGCAGGAGTCGAGATGCTCGCCGGGATCCCCGGGAGCGTTGGCGGATGCATCGTCATGAATGCAGGAGCGCACGGCGGTGAGACTGCCGACCATATCGTGACGATCGACGTGCTCAGGAACGGCCGGCTGCAGACAATTACAAAAGACCAGGCTGAATTCTCTTACCGCCACTCGGGATTTGACAAAGACGTCGTGCTGAGCGCCTCGTTCCGGCTGCCGAAGGGAGACAAGGAAGAACTCATCCGCAAACGGCGGGAGTATATCCTGAAACGGAACACCACTCAACCGCTGACGCTTCCGAACTCCGGAAGCATGTTCAAGAATCCGCCCGGGACCTACGCGGCGAAATTGATTGAGCAGGCCGGGTTGAAGGGCAAGCGGGTTGGCAATGCACAGATTTCTGAGAAGCACGCAAATTTCATCGTGAATCTTGGTGACGCGAAAGCTTCGGACGTACTGACACTCGTCGACGTTGCACGCCGCACGGTTCACCAGAACACGGGTGTGCTGCTCGAGCTTGAAGTCAAGCTCGTCGGATTCCCTGAAGAAGTGAGGCAGAAAGTCGCATGAGCACGGGCAGAAGGCTCAAATTCGGATTTGCCGGGTTGATCCTGCTGGCGGTTGCACTGATCGTCTCGGCAAACCTCTGGAAGTCGAATCTGAAGGTCAAGCGCGTGACAATCGAGGGGAACCGGATTGTTGAGACGGCAGAGATTACGCAGCTCATCAAAGTGCCGAAGAACACGCAGCTTCAGGATGTCGACCTTGCTGCTGTCCGCCGGGATATTATGAGCCATCACTTCATCAAGGACGCGGTGGTCGAGAAGGATCTTCCGGCGACCCTGAGAGTTGTGATCAAGGAACGCGTGCCGCTGGCGATCATCAACAGCGCCGACATCCTGTATCTCGATGAAGACGGGGTTGTGCTTCCCCATTCGATGTCAAAGCAGTTGTTCGATCTGCCGGTGCTGACCGGAATGCCCGACGGCGTGAGCCTGACGCCCGGAACGATGATCAAGCATCCGGATATCCAGGAAGCGCTGCAGATTCTTGCGACGTCGAGGCTTGTCAACAAAGACCTGTACCACATGATTTCGGAAGTACGGTTGCGGAACGGCGGAGACATCGTGCTTTACGCGGCCGAATGGGGCGTGCCGATCATCTTCGGCCACGGCTCCATCGCAGACAAACTCGTCCGGCTCGACTCGTTCCTGAAGAACGCCGTCAATGAGCGCGGACCGGAAAATCTCCAGTATGTGGACCTGCGGTTTGACGACCAGGTCGTCGTCCGCTGGAACAAGAAGAAAATCTAGATGGCTTCACCCCGCTGCCGGGGGTGATTGAAAATTCTGTTCAGGATTGAAAGGAAGACATCGCTGTATGACACAGGATATTGCTGTTGGTCTCGACATAGGAACCACGAAAGTCTGCGCCATCGTCGCCGCTCCCGATGAGAATCATCCCGGCAAACTCAACATCCTCGGCATTGGCCGGAGTCCATCCGACGGATTGACGCGGGGCGTCGTGACGAACATCGAGAAGACCGTTCGTTCAATCCAGACAGCCGTCGCTGATGCCCAGGCCCAGTCGGGAGTGAAGATCACAGCCGTGACGGTCGGCATCGCGGGCGATCATATCCAGAGTTTTCAGAGCCGGGGCGTGGTCGCCATCAGCCGTCCGGACAACGAGATTACGCAGGAAGATGTGGACCGCCTCATCGAAGACACGAAGAAAGTCGCTCTCCCGTCGGACAGAAAGATCATCCATGTCATTCCGCAGCAGTTCATCGTCGATGGTCAGGATGGCATTTACGATCCCGTCGGGATGGCCGGTGTCAGGATGGAAGCGATCGTCCATATCATCACGGGGCTCGTCACAGCAGCGCAGAACATCTACAAATGCGTGCAGCGTTCAGGACTTCATGTCAACGACATGGTCCTCGAGCCGCTCGCGTCGAGCTACGCAGTCCTTGACGACGAAGAAAAGGAAGTCGGCGTTGCATTGCTGGATATCGGCGGAGGCACAACGGACCTGGCGGTGTTTGAAGAACGGACAATCCGCCACACGGCGGTGATCGGTATCGCGGGCAAGAAAGTAACCGACGATGTCCGCAAGGGACTTGGAATTCTGACGGAACAAGCAGAGCGGATCAAACAGGAGCACGGTTATGCGTTCATGCCGGCGATCGTCAACAACGAGCCGATCGTTCTGCCGGGCATCGGCGGCCGTCCGCCCATCGAGATCGACAAGAAACTTCTCTGCCAGGTCATTCAGCCGCGCATGGAAGAAATTCTGGAGATCGCCTCGATGGAGATCAAACGCTCCGGTTATTCAAAGCATCTCTCGGCCGGCGTTGTGCTGACCGGCGGTGGATCGCTTATCAAAGGCACCGCCGATCTTGCGCGCGAAGTACTCGGCATGCCCGTGAAGATCGGGATTCCGTCGGGGTTCAGCGCCGGATTGATCCACGAGATTGAGAACCCGATCTATGCGACCGGTGTGGGACTTGTCATCCACGAATTGAAGCACCGCGACCGTTCGGCCATCACCGCCACGGTGACGCCCGAAAAAGGCAAGGGCTCGGTGAAAAACATTTTCAACCGAATGAAAACCTGGTTTGATGAGCTTTAAAGAGCGGGAAGTATGAGAGTAGCAAGTAATTAAGTAGTAAGTAGAAACAGTGTGAATGCCATGCATGATTTTCGAAAACTCGACGTTTACAAACGAGCGCTCCTTTTCACAAAGAGAGTTCGCCGCGTCACGTCTAAGTTTCCTCGAGAAGAGGTCTTTGGTTTGACATCACAATTTCGCAGGGCATCCGATTCCATCGTTTTGAATCTGGCGGAAGGGGCTGGCTGTTCATCAAGAAAAGAATTTGCAAAGTTCGTTGGGTATTCAACCCGTTCCGGATACGAATGTGGCGGTTGTGAAGACATCGCTGTGGAACTTGAATACGTGTCTACTGACGAGTATGAGAAGTTGTTAGACGAAACAAATCAAATTGTGGCAATGCTCATTGGTCTCCAGAGGAGTCTTCAGAAGTGAGTAAATGGAATTTTCCTTCTGTCACTCGTTACTCACATACTTAGTACTTGGTACTTAGTACTTGACACTTTTTTCTCGAACTGAATACAAACAGAATTTATACATACTTAACTCTCAACCAACTAACTAAAGGAGATGTTACCGTGATTGAACTTGACACCTTAGCGGACCGCGGGGCGAAGATTCGTGTGGTTGGTGTTGGCGGTGGTGGTGGAAACGCCGTCAATAGCATGATCGACAAAGGGCTCGTCGGGGTTGACTTCATTGCCGTCAACACTGACTCCCAGGCGCTGGAACGCAACAAGGCATCACAGAAAATCCAGGTCGGGAAGAACCTGACCCGGGGACTTGGTGCCGGCGCAGATCCTACCATCGGCCACCGGGCTGTAGAGGAGGACCGTGAGGAGATTGCCCGCGCGCTCAACGGCAGCGATATGGTCTTTGTGACAGCCGGGATGGGCGGTGGAACAGGGACAGGAGGCGGACCGATCGTCGCGAACATCGCGAAGAGCCTCGGCGCCCTCGTTGTTGGCATTGTCACGAAGCCGTTCAACAGCGAAGGAAAACGCCGGATTGGTCAGGCCGAGGATGGTATTGAAGAGCTGAAGAAACAAGTCGATACGTTGATCGTGATCCCAAACCAGAAACTGCTCGACATCATCGACCGTCACACGCCATTGATGGAAGCGTTCGACCTCGCGAATGAAGTCCTGCACAACGCAACGCGCGGGATCTCGGAGCTGATTACAGTTCCCGGACTGATCAACGTCGATTTCGCAGATGTCCGGACCGTCATGCGTGAGATGGGCGATGCGCTGATGGGATCCGGTGTTGCGACCGGTGAGAACCGTGCAACCGAGGCTGCGCACGCAGCGATCTCGAGCCCGCTGCTCGACGGCGTCTCCATAGCCGGCGCCCAGGGCATCCTGATCAATGTCACCGGCGGCAAGAACATGTCCCTCGTCGAAGTGGACGAAGCCACGAGCGTCATTCACGACGCCGCGGGCGATGACGCAAACGTCATCCTCGGCACCGTGGTCGACGAGAACATGAAGGATGAGATCATGGTAACTGTCATAGCGACCGGATTCAACAAGAAGGCTGTTGCGGCAAAGCAGCCGCCGAAAGCGGCAACAAAGCTGATCGATCGCATACCGTCCGGACCCGGCGACCTTCAGAAGTTTGAAGAGCCGACATTCCTCCGCCGCGGCATCGACATCTCCATCCAGTCCCAGCGGGAGACCGAGAAGGGGGACGAGAAAATCGACAAAGCGGATCCGGAGAAACCGGCGTTCCTGCGAAAGATCATGGACTAAAATCACAGAGATCGTTCCCCCGTCACGGTCGGGGGAGCGATGTCTTTATCTCAGCATCATTGAGCGTGCGGGGGGCTTCCACCCTTCCCGCATCAATCACGCGTCATCTCCATCCCCGCGTCGGTCTATCCCGGCGCGGGGATTTTGATTGTTGGGAGGTCACCCATTCCTGCCGGGAACTCATGCAACCGGCACACCGGTCTTCACCGCGTTCAACGCCTGATCGAAGTCTGCGATGATATCATCGATGTGCTCAATGCCCACCGAGACGCGAACGAGATCCGGCGTCGTCCCCGACTCGAGCTGCTCCTTATCGCTCAACTGCTGGTGCGTTGTCGATGCCGGATGAATCACAAGCGTCTTCGCGTCGCCAACGTTCGCAAGCAGGCTCGCAAGTTTCAGATTGTTGATCAGCTGCCGCCCCGCCTCCTTTCCCCCTTTGATGCCAAACACGAGCATGCCGCCAAACAGCCCGCGGTGGAGGTACATTTTGGCCGTTGCGTATGACGGATGATCCTCCAGGCCGGGATACGTGACCCATTCGACGAGCGGATGCTTCTTGAGCCACCGTGCCAATGCAAGAGCGTTCTGGCTGTGACGCTCCGCGCGCAGCGAAAGTGTTTCCAGTCCCTGGATGAACAGGAACGCATTGAATGGGCTCAGGCAAGGTCCAAAGTCGCGCAGTTGTTCCACCCGGGCCCGGATGATGAATGCGATGTTGCCAAATGGGCCCTTTGAGCCGAACGTCTCCCAGAAATTGAGGCCGTGATAGCCGGGACTCGGCTGTGTGAACACGGGAAAGTTCCCGTTCCCCCAATCGAATTTCCCGGAATCGACAATCACACCGCCGATGGATGTGCCGTGGCCGCCGATCCATTTCGTGGCCGAATGCACGACGATATCCGCACCATGATCGATGGGGCGGCAGAGATACCCGCCTGCCCCAAAGGTGTTGTCAACGATCAGAGGAATCTTGTGCGCGTGGGCAATGTTCGCGATTGCTTCGATGTCGGGTACTTTCAGCCGCGGGTTGCTGATCGTCTCGAGATAAAGAGCTTTTGTCTTTCCATCGATCAGTCTTTCGAAATCCGCAGGCGCGTCCCCATCCACGAACTTCGTTTCGATCCCGAGTCTCGGCAGCGTCACCTTGAACAGGTTGTACGTCCCGCCATAGAGGAGACTTGTCGAAACGATGTTCTCACCCGCCTGCGCGATCGTCGAGATGGCGAGGAATTCCGCCGCCTGGCCCGAAGAGACCGCGAGGGCGGCGACGCCGCCTTCGAGCGCAGCAATCCGCTCTTCGAAGACCGCCGTCGTCGGGTTCATGATGCGCGTGTAGATGTTCCCGAATTGCTGGAGGGCAAACAGTGACGCTGCGTGGTCCGCGTTGTCGAACGTGAATGAGGTCGTCTGGTAGATCGGCACTGCGCGCGCGTGTGTCGCCGGATCGGCCTGCTGCCCCGCATGCAGCTGCAAAGTTTCAAAATGCTTCTGCGTTGACTTCCCGTTGCTGCTCATAGATGCTCCTTGTGAGTGATTGGTTTTAAGTGTGTTGTGAATACTCTTTCGTCAGTATGTGACCGCCGGACGTGCCGGTCGGACACCCACCTGCAAAACCGTGGCGGACAATCGTGCGCTGCGTGCGCGGGACGTATCAAGAAGTGATGAGACGGGAGATCGCGGAAGAGGTCATAAAAACAAAAAACCTCTTCCGGGTCGATATGCCAGAAGAGGTATGATCCAAACTCTCCGAGCTCATCTTTCCCGGTGACTGCGTCACGGGGAGGAGTTAGCACCTGACTCCCGATTGCTCGGGACGGTTGCTACGGCTTCATCGGGCCTGTTCCCTCAGCCGTTCTTGATAAGCTGCTGCGTGTCTTCGTCGAAGACAACGGTAATATACAACCGCCGGCACGGTTTGTCAAGAACGTTGTTATAAAAAGCGACGTTCTTGCATCCGGAGGCACTTTCCCTTAGTAAATCGCTGAGATTCGGACACTTCCGGTCATCAGATCATCCATTTTGATTCTCGTTCGCTGTTTTCCTACATTGACTTATTATGCTCACGGCAAAAAGAACGAACATCGTACGTGGCAAAGCACGCGGAGGGCATCCCACGGTTGTCTTCCATCGGCTGATGCTGGCGCTTATCGTCTTCGGCACGTCCGCAGCCGCTCCGCCCGCTAACGCACAGCCAAGAATCGAAAGTCAGTTCAGAATTGCGCGGTTGAAGTACAGCGGCGGAGGCGATTGGTACAACGATCCGTCGGCTGAACCAAACCTCCTGAAATTCATCAAAGAGAATACATCGATCGACGCCGACCCACGGTATGAATTCGTCGATCTCTCGAGCGAGAAACTCGCTTCGTTTCCATTTCTCTTCATGACGGGACACGGTAATATTCAGTTCTCAGACTACGAGGTTCAGCGTCTTCGTTCCTATCTCGTGAACGGCGGATTCCTCTACGCCGACGACGACTACGGAATGGACAAGGCATTCAGACGCGAAATGAAGAAGGTCTTTCCGGACCAGGAGCTCACGGAGCTTCCGTTCAGTTACGGACTGTACAGCTGCCAGTTTAACTTCCCGAACGGAGTACCGAAAACCCATGAGCACAACGGCAAACCGCCTCAGGGTTTCGGCATATTTTACAAGGGTCGTCTCGTCGTGTTCTATACCTACGAATCGAATCCAAGCGACGGCTGGGCTGATCCGGAAGTCCATGGCGACCCCGAATCTGCCCGCCAAACCGCCCTCCAGTTCGGCACAAATATCGTTGTGTGGGCGTTGAGCCACTGATCCTGCGATCTCATCCATTGTCTCCCTCATCCTCCATACTGACTGATATCCTTCAAAGGATCGACACCACAAGACGTCGACAGCATGCCGTTGATCTTCAGGCCGGACTGATGGTCTTCGCGATCGTCACACTTCTCGCGATTGCGGTCGGTGCACTCCTGGAACTCGGGGTTGGGTTCGATCGGACAGGCAGAACGATTCTCTTCTCTCTTTTCGGACTCCTCGAGCTCTCGATCTTCACATGGTTCGTCGCGAGGCCGTCTCTTCGCTCGATGGGAGTTCTGCGTTCAAACGACGAGTTCACACTCGCCTCTGCCATCGGACGGCATTTTCCCGCGGTACACGACCGGCTGCTGAACATTCTCCAAATCCACCGCGAACTCTCGACGGGCGGTTCACTGTACTCCCCTGAGCTTATCGACGCGTCCTTTGAAGATCTCGCTGATGCGATTCGTGGGGTGGACTTTGCTGACGCAGTGGACGGATCTGCGATTGGCCGGCTTCTGAAACTTCTCGCTTTGAGCTTCGCTGGCATTGCCCTGCTTGTCCTGGCTTCTCCCCGGCAGTTCACTGATGCTCTCGGGCGCATTGTTCATTTCAACAGGGAGTATGCTCCTCCGGCCGAATTCATTTTCGAAATCTCTCCGGGAAATACGGAAGTTCCAAAAGGTCAGCGGGTCGATATTGCTGTGAACGTCCGCGCTGCTTCGCCTGCCGTATCCCGCAATGCACAATCGCTCGATCTTGCCTGGCGGCTTGAAGGAACACAATCGTTCGAGTCAGCGAGGCTCCGGCCCGATTCGCTCGGTGTGTTCAGGACTGTGTTCCAGAATCTTCGCGGAACCACGGAGTACTTCGCTTCGGTTTCCGGAACGGAAAGTCCCCACTACCGTCTGCTCGTTGTCGACAGACCGGTGTTCAGATCATTTCAAGTGCGTCTTGATTACCCGGCGTACACAAGAATTCCTCCGAAAGTTCAGGAGGAGTTTGTCGGGGACGTGTCGGCTCTTGCGGGGACGAAGATCACGCTGACAGGTCTTGCAAGCAAAGATCTGAAGGAAGGGGCTGTTCGGTTTGCCGCCGGCGCGTCTGTGCCGCTCACGGTGCACGATCAGCGGTTTAGCGCGTCCTTCCGCCTCGACACGGAAACAAGTTATCACATTGAAGTGTCCGACTTCGAGAATCTGCAGAACGTGGATCCGGTGCGCTATCAGCTGAAGATAGTCCCCGACGATGCACCATCGATCGCGATCACGCAGCCCGGACATAACATCGATCTCGCCGGCGACAAGTTTCTCCGACTGCAGATGCAGGCGAAGGACGACTTCGGGATCTCGTCCATTCGCATCGGCTATAAACTGACGCACTCGCGCTACGAGCAGCCGTGGGATGCGTACCGGTATGTCACCGTTCCCCTCCCTGCAGGCGCGTTCAGCGAGCTCGAGCTCCCCTACACGTGGGACCTCTCGCCGCTTCGCCTTGAACCCGAGGATGTTGTCGAGTATTTCGCCGAGGTATTTGACAACGATGCTGTCCACGGTCCAAAAAGCGGAAAGAGCCAGGTGTATCAGCTCCGCCTCCCATCCGTCGAGGAAGTCTTCGCCGAGCTTGACAAGAACCACGAAACCTCTCTCGACGACCTCAAACAGACGCTCCAGGATGCAAAGCAGCTGAAAGACAAGATTGAGTCAATCAGCCAGGACATCAAAAAGAACAAACAAACGGACTGGCAGCAGCAGAAGAAGATGGAGGAGATGTCGAAAAAATACCAGGACGTGCAGAAACGGCTTGACGAGGTGCAGAAGCGGCTCGACGAGATGGTCCAGAAGATGGATCAGCAGCAGGTGCTCTCGAAAGAGACAATGGACAAGTATACGGAGCTTCAGCAGATGTTCGAACAGATGAACTCTGCCGAGCTTCAGCAGGCACTCAAGCAGCTCCAGCAGGGAATGCAGAATCTCAACAAGGATCAGATTCAGCAGGCGATGCAGAAGCTGACGTTTTCGGAAGAACGGTTCCGGCAAAGCATCGAGCGAACCATCGAACTTCTGAAGCGCATCCAGGTTGAGCAGAAGCTCGACGAAGCACGTAAGCGTGCGCAGGAACTTGAAAAGTCGCAATCCGATCTGAACCAGCAGACCAAGTCATCACCGAATGATCAGCAAAGCAGGAAGGATCTTGCCCGGAAGCAGAAGGACCTCGCGGAGAAACAACAGGAGCTTCAGGATGTCAACAACGATGTGCAGAAGCGGATGGAAGAGTTCTTTACGGAAATGCCTGCCGACAGGATGCAGAAGCTGAACGAACAGGCGAAGCAGCAAAACACCAAAGGAGCCATGGAGATGGCGGGCCAGCAGCTTGAGGCGGGTCAAGACCAGCAGGCTCAGCAAACACAGCAGGAGGTATCACAACAGTTGCAGCAGCAATCGAAGCAGCTGCAGTCCATTCAGCAGGAGATGATTCAGAAGCAGACACAGGCAACGCTGAACGCCCTGCGCCGTGCATCGAACGATATGCTTGAGCTGTCGAAGCGTGAGGAATCGTTGAAACAGGGTTCCGCCGGTGCGCCGATGAACTCCCCTCAGCTGCGCGACAATGCCGAAGATCAAATGGGAGTCATGCAGGACATGGGCAACGTGGTGCGCGGACTCAGCGAACTTTCGAAGAAGTCATTTGCTGTCACCCCGGAGATGGGAAAATCCATCGGCGAGGCGATCGGGCACATGCAGGGCTCGTTGAACGCTCTTGAAGGACGCAATGGTTTCGGCGCGTCGCAGGAAGAGGGTGCAGCGATGGCGTCTCTGAACAAGACGGCCCAGCAGATTCAAAACGCGATGCAGAATATGATGAATCAGTCCGGATCAGGCATGGGGGGATTGATGCAGCAGCTCCAGATGATGGCCGGCCAGCAGCAGACGATCAATTCGGAAACTCAGTCGATGCAGCAGGCTGCGGAAGCGGCCCGGCTGGCGGTGGAGCAGGAGGCCGTCCGGAAATCGCTGGAACAGTTGAACAAGGAAGCGCAGGCGAGCGGCGAGCAGAAGAAGATGCTCGGCGATCTGGACAAGGTGGCTGAGGACATGAAGGAAGTAGTGCAGAACCTCGAGCAGAATAACGTCAACAGGGAGACCATCCAGAAGCAGGAGCGGATTCTCTCCAGGTTGCTCGACGCATCAAAGTCCATGCGTGAACGGGACTATGAAAAGAAACGGAAAGCTCAGACCGGGACGGAGATTGCACGCCGCAGTCCCGGCGATCTCGATCCCTCAGCCCTTGAGGGGACGAACAAGCTGCTCGATGACTTGCTCAAGTCGCTCGAGCACGGCTACTCGAAGGATTA
>DATJQB010000251.1:0-10119 GCA_035506075.1 Bacteroidota bacterium
CAGCGGCGGTGCCGGGTTGCGTGCGTAGTACGGTTTGGCATCGAGCAGATTTTGGAAAAGAACGATGATAAGGAGCTTCGGCTTTTTCATGGCATCCTCCGTTGATTCTCAGGCAGCTTCGGATTGAACAGCCGCGTCATCTTGTCTCGCACGCGGGGCAAGCGACGACCAGATTTCTCCAACAGTATTGACAAGCCGATCGATGTCGCCTTTTGTATGAGTTGCCATCAGGCTGACGCGGAACCGCTGCTGGGAAATCGGTACTGCGGGATATTCGATGGAATTGACAAAGAGTCCGGCGTCGTGGAAGCGGCGCGCTGCTTCCCGTAAATCCATACCGACAGGCACAATCAGGGGCAGGATGGGCGATTCTGACCTGAACGCGAAACCGAGCTCGCCAAGCGCAGACTGCGCGTAGTTCACGATGTCCCAGAGTTGGCGCAATCGCTCCGGCTCACGTTCCATGACATCGAGTCCTCCAAGAACCGTCGCGATAACGGGTGGTGGAAGTGACGCGGAAAACATGTACGATCGTGCGAAGAACCGCAGGTAATTGATGATCGGTTTGGATGCCGCGACGAATCCCCCGGTGGCTGAAAACGTTTTGCTGAACGTTCCCATCGTGATGTCGATCTGACCTTCCAGGCCAAAATGTTCGGCCGTTCCCCGGCCATGTTCCCCCATGACACCGGTTCCGTGTGCATCGTCGACGATGAGGAGCGCATTGTGCGCCCTGCACAGTGGCACGATTTCGTCAAGCGGCGCCAGATCACCATCCATGGAATACACCCCTTCCACACCAACGAAGAGCTCGTGATCCACCTCGTTCCCGTGCGCCTCCAGCAACGCTTTCAATCTCGAGATGTTGTTGTGGGGGAAGTGCGCGCTCCCGACACCAGCCATTTTCATCCCGTCGCAGAAGGATGCATGGCTGTAGATATCGTACAACACCATATCGGTTTCGTTGACAAGTCCTGTGACGAGCCCGACATTCGCGCTGTAGCCGGCGGGAAAGATCATGACATCTTCGGCCCCCTTCAGTGCGGCGAGGCGTTCTTCAAGCTCACGATGGAGTTTGGTATAGCCATTCAGCAGGGGCGGACCTCCGATGCCGACGCCGTACTCGCGGATTGCCTGATGAACCCGTTCCTTGACATACGGATGGTTGGCGATACCGAGGTAGCTGTTCGATCCAAACATAAGCATCTGTTTCGGTTCGCCGGTTCGAGAGTCGAGCACCGTGACTTCACGGTCAGCGGCAGAAGCGATGCATCGCATCTGTGTGAAATGATTGTGCGCCGCCAGATCATCGAGGAATGCCGAGAACATCGACGTCTTTTCCTTCAGTTTGAGGCGCCTGCCGCAGAGCAGCATTTGGCGGAGGTCGAAATTTTCTCCCCCCCGGTATGAATTACGCGTAGACATGGTTCAATACTCCTTTCTCGTACTGGGCATCGATACAACAGAGTTCGCGAATGTAGGATTCAACGTCACTGCCGCAAACACCGGCAAGATTCCTGAGGGCCCCGGTATCCAACGCGACCTGGGATCCGTGCAGGGTGAGCCTGATTTCTTCGGATGAGATTGCAGTCCCAACCAGCATAGGCAGCCATTGTGAACGTTCGGCGGCAGCGAGCAGTCTGGCTTCGTCTCGCGGGGAGATGGTGAACAGCAATTCAAATTCTCCATGTTGACCTGCGAGAAACAGCCATGACGGCAGTCCCGACAACTCGGCGGCAACTCGTGCTGCGGGGTGAAGAAGAGCCTTGGGCTCAGGGCCAATCTCGAATCCCACATGGTTAACGCGCATGAGCTGGTCGAGCGTGCTCAGTGCGCCGTCGCTCGTGTCCATGCAGCAGGATGCCAGGCCTGCGACGGTCCGTCCTTCAGTCAGCCGCGCATGAGGCTGATACATGATGCTCTCATCCGGAGATCTCCGCGATTTCACGAATTGCTCGAGCGCAAAAGCATTCCCGAGGCCGAGGAACCCGGTCGAATAGAGACGGTCCCCGGGCTGTGCGCCGGATCGCGTGAGAAGTCGCTCCTGGCTGGTTGTTCCGACGGCGCATCCGCTCAGCGTCAGTTGTGGGCCGCTATTCGTGTCGCCGCCGAGGACAAATGAATTGCACGCGTCGCAGGCCTGCGCTATGCCTTGCTGCAGTTCGGAAAGCCACTCTGCAGGCAGGTTTGCCGGAAGCGTCTCGGATATGAGTATTCCGATGGGCGTTGCCCCAACGGCAGCAAGATCGCTCATGTTCGCCATCACGGTCATCCATCCGATGAGAAACGGATCGTCGTATAATCCGCTCGAGATCTCCTCGGCGATCGTATCTGTTGTGATAGCCAGGCACGTTGATCCACTCGGATCAAGCCGAACGATCTCCGCGTCTGCTTCCTGGAGACCGTTCAACTGCAGGGGCGACCGCTTGAAGCGTTGTGTCAGCGTTTCGATGAACGCGAGCTCTCTGATCGTCGTCATGGGCACACTCTGAGATGATTTGGCAGCACCGTGAATGTGGCAGACCGGGCAGTAACCACTTCGCCGTCGTATTCGATGGCAACAGGTTTCTCCGCGTTCAGTCGAACCGATGGAGATGTCCACGCCCGGGTATTTCTGAGCGACGTGAATCGTCCCCGGCTGAGTGAGTACAGCAGGTGAAGGAGTTCGGTCCTGGACATCGACTCGGAAAGATTGACAGCAAACGAGCCGCTGTTCGGCGCCACTGGCGTATCGTACACGAAGCTTCCGGACACGTGTGGATTCTTCATGACGGCCAGGTTGGTCAGTTGGCTCTCGTGAGTGTCGTCATCCCCGGCCTGGATGGTGCAGGAGAAGTTTCTGTATGTCAGAATCGTGCGTATCGCTGCATACAAAATCGCTGTCGGAGTCGAGACGCGTTTGAGGAACGCGAGTACAGGCGTCGGATCATTGAAAAATAAATTGGCCTCTGCTGTGACGCCGCTGCTTGCGTTCGCGAGGAAGAAACGACTTGCACGCTGCCCATTCTCCCCGAAGGTGAGACACCCAACATCGCGTCGATAGGCGTTTGCGAAATCCAATTTGCATGGGATGCCGTCAATGAACTGTTCCTTCAGGAATGGTTTGTGGTAATCGTTGCTGGAGCCTAATCCCAATGCACCGAGACAAATACGATCCCGTTCACGGGCTGTTGTGACTGCACACAGGGCATTAAGTAGTGCATTGACAGTCCCGTCGCCACCGGCGGCGACGAATTGTTCCTCCCCGAGCTCGAGTGAGCGCTGCACCAGGCGCTTGAGTTCATCCGTGTCTGTCGGCGTCAATACGTTTGCCGCGCTGAACCTTGAACGTAAGCACGTTTCAATGCGCTCCCATTTCCCGAGTGCCGATCCGCCGGCTGCTTGTGTATTGAGAAAGAGTACCATGGCATCCTCAGATCTGATGCTGCTCGGGGCGAATTCGCAGGACGAGAATAAAAGAAATGTAGAACAGCACAAGGAATACCGACCACTCCGGCTTTTGAACACACGTCAAGGCTGAAAGGAGCAGGATATAGGAGTGGACCACGGGAGCAATTGCACGGTGGGCCTCAGCGTCAGTGTTCACTTTGTGGAGCCGCCATTGAGCGAGCGCAGAGGTTCCGATTGCCCCGATGAAAAAGGCCCAACGTGCGGCAGTCCCAATCTGCAATCGTAAACCCGTCTCGGAGCCTGCGATCACCACAAGAGCGAATCCGGCTGCGACGAGGGCGAACAAGTCGCTGATCCATGCTGAGGCGCGGCGGCCGAACACGACGGGCAATGTGAAATAACCGGTCGGACGATCCGCCTCGATATCTTTGAAGTAACCGCTAAGTACGAAATTCGCGTACCCTGCGAAGACCGCAAGGAGAACCCACGCCATGGGTTGGGAGATGAGTTCGGCAAATCTTCCCCCGCCGGAGAGGAACGCCATGGAACAGAGGACGGCAACAATCCACGCGTTGTAAAAGGGTCCGCCCCACCATCGGCGCTTGAAGTATGTGTAAGTTGCAAGGCCTGTGCCAGCCACAACTCCAAGGAGGAGGTTTGTCGGGTTTCCTGATGCAAACACTGAAATGCAAAACGTCAAACCGACAACACTCACGCCACATGCTTGAAGACGTGAGATAATTCCGCGTGTCAGGGGCCGGTAAGGCGACGAAAGGGAATCGGTGTCGATCTGAAAGCAGTCCGTCAATGCTTGCCCGAAACCGTACGAGAGAAAGGAGGCCGCGAACCGGAGCACGAAGGAAAACGTCGTCATTCGTGGAATGAACGACATTCCGACTAGGCCGGTGATCCCTGAAACGAACATGAGGTATGGGCGCATAGTGATGATGTAAGCCCTGAGAAAGGCCGTGCTGATTGTTTTCACAAGTGCAGTATTTTGTGGAGTTGACATGGAGGATCTCCCGGGTCAGGCTGTATGAAGTGTGGATGTCGTACGGCGATAGCTCTGCATGCGACGCCGACCAACCGAGCGAAGAAGATTGTAGCAAATGCTGAACAATGGAGGAGAGACTGCACAAAGCTTGCTGAGCCATCCCGTCATCGTCGGAAGAACAACTTCCGCTCTGGGGTGAAGCAGCAAGTCTGCAATGGATCCCGCTGCCGATTGAACATCCAAAGGTTTGTTGATGAACGAGATGACACAATCATCGTTTGCCGACTCCACTGCGAGCATTCTCGAGTGGACGGAGCCGAGAGTCAGCAGGCATGCATCGACCCCTGATCCCTTCAGTTCCTCCTGCATCGACAACATGAAGCCGCGCACTGCGAACTTCGAGGCACTGTACACTGATCCGAACGGCATCGGAACTAATCCGCCAATGGATCCGACCGTCACGATAACTCCGTGGTGCCTCTGTCTCATCAGCGGGGCCATTGCCTGCATTCCATACATGACGCTGAGGCAGTTCACACGAAGTGTCGCCTCCATCTCTTTTGAGCTGAGGCTCTCGAAGCTGGAGGGATTCAAGGTTCCAGCGCACATGACGAGAGCATCGATCTCGCCGCAGGCACGTTCGAGGTAGGAAAGAAGCTCGTTCCATGTTTCTGCAACACTGAAATCTCCCTGGAAGAAACTGCTTCGGGGGCTCATCTCCCTGACGCGGGCAAATCTTGGGTCGGTTTCAGTCACCGTTCGGGAAGCGATGACGACGATTGCCCCGAGTCGGGCCAGAAGGTCCGCTGTTGCCCTGCCGATGTCGCCCGTCCCACCAACGACGACGATCACTTTGTCCTTCAGAGTCTTCATGAGTCCTGCCGGTTGTTGTCAAGTAATCTGGACGTAACGTACCTCTTGGCCACCGCAGAATTGTCATTGATTTGTCATGACTTGGTCAAACTGTGACACGGGGGCACTTCATCTGCAGGGATGCGGGCAAAGAATGAAGAAGAGGGGAGAGGGTGTTGAATAAGGAGGGAGCGCGAACCAGGGTTGAAGGCAAAAAAAAGCCCTGGCGAGTGCCAGGGCCGATGAAAAGGTCTTCCGAAATCTCTATCGGTGCATTCTGATCCTTCCTACTCCAAAGTGAGAGCCGCCGTAGTATCCGCTCCTGAAACTGAATCCGAGATATACGGGCGAATACCAGGGTGAATAGAACGATGGATACGGATACCAATAGTAATCGGGGTACCAGTAGTAGTTCTGCGAAGCAACAGTCTGGCTTTTCGCCGGGGGTTCACTTGCAGTTTTGATCATTGCCCGCACGATCTTGTCGCTGACGCCGTTCTTCTTCAGATCACGAATATCGTTGTTGGAAAGCTGAAAACGGCTGTGCGTTGCCTTGATCTGATCGAGGATTACGTCGTCTCCCACACTGTCCTGTGCGAGCGCGATGACGTCATCGACGGTCATCGCCGGTGGCGCCAGCGAGTCTCGCTCAACCATCTGCCTCCGTTCATGATGTGCATAATAGCCTGTCATGCATCCCGTCGATAAGAAGGCCATGACACAGCCTGCAACAAAGAGAATGGGTTTCATGGTTTGTCTCTCCTTCTCATATCCTCTTATTTTTTGCCTTGCTTGGCCGAACACTAAGACACGCAAATGTTGATCAATGTACCAACTACTTATAGAAACAAGAGGCGTGCCAACGTTTGTTCCATTCCTTGGCGTTGTTTTGAGGACATTTTCTTTCCTCATCTGCACAGAATGTACACAAAGCCCGACAGGGGCGTACGCTTTTGAGGAAGCGACTCTTCGAAAACTGCACCTTCCTTTCAATACGCACTCCTTATCCCACAAAAGAGGACCGACAAAGTTGCTAGGCGCAATGAACTGTCGAATCCTCGGAGGGTCTCCCGGTTCTTCCTGCTTGAGAGTCGCAGATTGGAGATGGGAGCGTCGAGGTTTTCCTGCGTTTCATTCCAATTCACACAATCCGGATACTTTGAGCACTATCAGCGAAGACCGATAATCAAGAATAGCTCAATAATCATCACCGTCACTTGACGACGACGCGGGACAAACATCTCTCAACCTACGAAGCACAGAGGACAAGAACATTCCGGGCTGTGATTTCAAAATGCCTCTTCCACGATCAACTTGGTACGAGTTGTGAATCGGCGGTGTGCTGTCGAATTCAGTCGTATCAGATTGATACTCCGTCATGGATTTCACACGTTCGCACGTTGAACGCATCGCTGTCCGGATCCATTTCTTATCTGCGGCAGACTTAACCCTCCTCGCTTCATGAAAAATGGGAGCCGCCTTCTCGCGATAGTGAATCGTTGCCGATTCATTGCATCCTATCCATCCTTTTTCTATTATAATCAAGTTTGCTACACTTGTCGGGAGAGGCTCCCGCAGAAGGAATGGATATCCGTATCCTCGACCGAACACATCGCAAGATCCTTCGCTCGCTCACGTTGACGTTTGCGATCGCAGCACTGTGCGCGCACGCGTCGGTGTATTCCCAGACAAACCCCGGTGTCCCGCTCTCTCATTACAACATCCGAAGTTGGTCGACGAACGATGGTTTGCCGAACGACAAGATACAGGACGTTCATCAATCGGTCGATGGATATATCTGGCTTGCATCGCAGGAGGGACTCGTTCGGTTCGACGGAGCCAGGTTCGACATCTACGATAAGAAGAACACTCCCGTCTTTCCGCATAGCCAGGTGACGTCGCTCGCGGAAACGGGTGATTCGACGCTCTGGCTTACGACGATTCGGGGAATTCTCAGGTATCGTAACGGGAATTTTGAGTCGGTGCCAGCCGACAGTGATGGTGGAAATTTCATTGGAAATGCCGTCATCGTTCAGCGGTCGGGAAAGATTCTTGTCGGAGCACGCGACGCTTTGTATCGCCTGGACAATGGGGTACTACGAAGAGTAAACATCCCGGGAAATCCACGCTTGCTCTCCGTGAACACCATTTGCGAAGATGGAGACGAGGAACTCTGGCTGGGCACTTCTTCGGGGGCAAAGCTCTTCGATCACGGTCGGCTCATCAATGTGGCCGGCAACGGAATCCCGCACAATGCATTTGTAACTCGTTTCCTTCGTGCAACCAATGGTACGCTCTGGGTGGGAACGCAGGAGGGACTCTACACGGCACCTGCCGGGCGGCCGCGCAAATTCACCCGGATGGCTGCAATCGGTGCACAGGGCATTCACTCTCTGCTCGAAGACAGGGCGGGCAATATCTGGATCGGGACGGAGCAGCAGGGCCTGCTCAGGATGTCCGGCGGGAAACTGGAATCGTTAACGACAAAGAACGGCCTCTCAGCCAACTACATTATCTCGCTTTGCGAAGACCGTGAGGGGAACATCTGGGCCGGGACGTTTTACAACGGAGTCGACGAGATCTGGAGAGGAAAATTCGAAACGTACTCAACAGACGAAGGACTTGCCGGACCTCTTGTACGGTCGATCGTTGAGGATTCTCACCACACCATATGGATCGGAACGGAGTCGGGTCTTTCGAAGCTCGAGCATGGCAAGATGGTCTCGTACACAACAAAGGACGGGCTTCCACATAACCAGATCCGTTCAATCTACGTCGACGCTCGCGGGATTGTGTGGCTGGGTACACGGGATGGTGTCTCACGATTCGATGGAAAGCACTTCTTCAACTACACGACGAAGTCCGGGCTTGTCGACGGATACTCGCGTGTGGTAACTGAGGATTTTGACGGAAACATCCTCATCGGCCACAATATCCTCGGAATTGATCGGCTGAGGGAGGGGAAGATCACAAACATGGTCGCCGATGGAATTCCCCCCGTTGGCATCCGCCTCATTTATCGGGGGAGAAACAAGACGCTGTGGATCGGAACTCTCAACGGGTTGATCCGATGGCGCGACAGGAAGGCGACATTCTATCGCAGCGAAGCGGGCGTGCCGGGAGATATATTCTCCCTCCACGAGGATGTGGATGGGACGCTGTGGATTGGCACCTACGGCGATGGACTTTTCAGATTCAAGGATGAAAAGGCAACGCAGATCTCGACACGAGACGGATTGTTTGACGATGTCGTGTACCAGATTCTCGAAGACGATCAGCACAACTTCTGGATGAGCTCGAACAAGGGGATCTATTGCGTTGGCAGGAAGGATTTGAATGACGTGGCCGACAGGAAGATCACGAAAATCTCCTGCATCAGTTACGGGACCGCCGATGGAATGCGGAGCAGTGAATGCAATGGCAACTCTCAGCCCGCCGGCTTCAGGACCAGCGATGGTCAGTTGTGGTTCCCGACAACTAACGGTGTGGCGGTCATCGATCCGGCCCACATCTATTCAAACACGGTCCCCCCGCAGGTGACCATTGAAGCGCTCAAAGTTGACAGCCTCTCCGTGGGTCTTGATCGACCGGTGAGTATCGGACCGGGATACAGCTATCTCGAGATCCGGTATGCGGGACTCAGTTTCGTTATTCCGGACAGAATGATTTTCCAGTTCAAGCTGGATGGATTTGACAAGGATTGGAGAAACGCGGGAACGCGCAGGGCGGCCTACTACACCAACGTTCCTCCCGGGAATTACATATTCCGCGTTCGCGCGCGAAACAATGACAACGTATGGAATGAGCAGGGGACCGAGCTGCCGATTGAGTTGAAACCGTACTTCTATCAGACGTCGTACTTCTTCGCCCTGTGTGTCATTCTCATTGCGACCGCCGGATTTGTTCTTTACCGCTGGCGCGTCGCCATGCTCCTGCAACAGGAGAGAATTCTGAAGCAACGCGTCGACGAATCGCTTGCACAGATCAAAGTCCTGGGCGGACTCATCCCCATCTGCGCGAACTGCAAGAAAATCCGCGACGACCGGGGATATTGGAATCAACTTGAAAAATACCTCAAGGATCATTCCGAGGCGGAGTTTACACACGGTATTTGCCCGGAGTGCAAGGAGAAGCTGTACGGGCCCTACATGAAGAAGAAGAGCGCCGATGTCGACAATAAAGGCGACAATTGAAGCGCTCTTATTCGCGCTCCGAAATGACAAAGCCCCCGAATACCGGGGGCTTTGCTTTTTCACGAGGATGAGCTTGTGCGTTCACACGGCGAGGTTCTACCGAGGCCACAACCAGCCGAACACGCCCGCAGACAGTAGTGAGAAAATGAGTCCGTCGATCGTATTCTTGAGTGTGACCGACCAGGCACGCCGGTACCAAATCGATTCAGACCATCCACCGACCGCGTAGCAGGCAAACGTCGTTACCCCGACGAAGCGAAAGACAGAAAGATATGGCGCGCCGACTTGCAGCGCTCTCCCCGCGACGTATGCGCCGAAGACGCTCACGACAAGAATGTAGACGAACCACTGGAACAGGTACGGCGCCATCGAAGGATTTCCGCCTCCCCAGACTGTAAGAATCGCGCGAGGTCCTTTCTTTACTTTTTCCTGAAACTCCGGAGACTTCATCGCTTCCATCGAGCCGGCGTGTGGAATGATATAGGTGCCGTCAGGTATGTTGAGTTTCCGAAGAGAGTCAACAGTTGCATCTTCGTCGGGCAATCTCTTCATGTCGGTCGAATGGTAGCGAAGGACCATATGCACAAGCGAGCTGGCGACAAAGACAAAAACGGCGGAGAGAAGAATCGGGAGCCAAAGGGACATGATGGGGACCATGGTGACCTCCTTACACGATATGGAGCTGTTGAA
>DATJQB010000252.1:0-8336 GCA_035506075.1 Bacteroidota bacterium
CTGACGGCGCCCGTTACACCGATCACTCCGGGCAGCTACTACGCATTCGGGTGGGGCGTGTGGACGGACGACAGCTGGTCGGGAGGAAAATCACTGACACACAGCGGAAGCAACGGATACAACTACTCAAGCGCTGCGCTCGCACCTCTGAAGCGATGGGGCATCGTTGTGTTGACCAATCAAGGGGCGATCGGGGGAGATTGGCTGCTTGGTCCTGCGGTCAACCGATTGATCACCTATCAAAACGACGGCCAATAATTCAAGGAGAACAAGAGTGAGTGCCCGTGCATTGTTTGCTATTGCCCTGTCGCTGGCCGCAACCACAATGATGACGATTGCCCAGGAGAGCAACCTGCAGCCTCAAGACCAGGCGTCAAACCTGATCGGAGTAAGTCTTGGAGTTATCGATTTTCATCAGCAGGACAAGTATATGACACCCCTCGTCGTAAGCGGTACGATGCCGGCGGTGTATGCTTCGTTTGAGCTGAGGCTGTTGGAGAACCGGCACATGTTCAATGGGTCGTTCGGAGTGGCGTCCATGAACCCGGATGAACATCCAAGAGATGTCACGGTTCATGCCGGAAGTCTCACATACACATTTCTTCACCACATCGGGTGTGCTGAACTCGATGGTCAGTCCGTTCAATACTTCGTCGGCGGAGGACTCTCATCCTTCGTGACGAACACTGATTTTGATTCCTTCGATTGGACGCGATCGTATCAGTCGTTCGACCAAACCTGGTACTGGTCCCACTCCCTTGATCTCGTCGTGCGCGGTGAAACAAAGTCAGCAACGCTGGGAGCAATTGCCGTGCAGCTCCGTGCACCGATCCTGGCACTTGTGTCGCGGCCGGCAAACGGACATTGGCTGAGCAACGAGAACACGAAAGTCGGCAACCACTTCCTCAACGCGGCAACCCGGGGAACACTGCAGTATCTGTGGGACGATTTGGTTCTTTCCACCGACATTGAGTACAGCAAATCCCTTGGCGGGCAACTCGAACTCCGGGGAGTTTATCGCTTTGATTACGTCTCCTCCTCTCGCCCCGATCCGACACTCTCGATGAAGATGTATCTGAACACCTTCGTCATGGGAGTTGTATGGCGTTTCTGAAACCCCAACCCCCCCGTCATTCTTTCCGTTTGCAGGAGTTGAACGAGACATGCCCAATCCGTCGGCTGTTGTTTGTCCGGCAGTAGCAACCGCCCGTCACCGATTGGTCCAAATCAAATCCCACCCTTCTGCTAATCGACAACAACGTTCGTTTTCACAACGACAGTGAGCTTGTCTTGTGTGAGCACAGCTGCACTGAGGCTCGAAAAGTCAGTTGGTTTAATTGTGAGAATGATTCTCAATGTAACCTTAGTCGCATTGTCAGTATGGCAATGTCGCCGAGAGTCTGTGGAAAATAATTGAAAAGAAACGTACTCTCAGAGTGGCTGTACGGCCAATTCGATTTGACTGATTTGATCAACCGAATCGGCGCTGCCGGGGCGGTCTGCAATTTCTTGAAGGCGTAACAAGAACTCTCTCATGCGAGACAGGTATCGACGATCTGCCCCCGCGAAGAAGGTGTCGCTGCAATCGCAGCTGGAGCACGCGCGCGAATTGCGGCGGTGGAAGCTCATTCTTTTTCTCAGCGCCATCGCCGTGATCGGCTTTCTTCTGATCGCTGCAGATTTCTTTGGAAGAGAGCTGGGTCCCATTGTGCCGATCGATTTCATGCGCCAGGATGCGACCGTCACAGAATGGAGCCGGTCAGGATTTCTTGTCTCACCGGCAGACACAGCGGGCATTGTCGTCATCCACGAAGCAACCTGGGACGGCCAGTCGAAAGACAAGAGGATGGGCATCGCTTCGCTCCTCAGGGCATACTACAGTTCGAAACCGAACCGAACATTTCAGAAGCTGACAGTTCTTGGCGATGCGACAAAAGATGAGCTGGCACGCATTACGCTTCAGACCGCTCAGTAAGTAATGGAACAGCAATGGGACAACAACAGCTCCTTCTCATTGTTCTCGGTGTATTGATTGTCGGCATGGCGGTGTATGGTGCCGTGCGGATAACAGATTCGCGCAGGGCGGAACATTCCCGGGACCGTGTTCGCCAGGAAGGTTTGCTGCTGCTTCAGTACGCTGATGAATACAAATACCGGTTGAAGCAGCTGGGGGGCGGGGGTGGGAGTTACGACGGGTTTCAGCTGCCGAAGTTTTTTCTCGATGAGCCGGATATCGGTTACTGGGTGAGCGGGAGCGGGCAATTTGTGCAGGTGTATGCAGCCGGATGGGGGCCGGACGCCCCGCGCGGGGAAGATGGACAGAACGCCGTCGCTGTGCTCATCACGAAGAACGGTGACACTCCCGTTCAGGTTGCAACGCTCAATTGAGTAGCGGTCGCGCCTCGCCGAAGTTCCGATCGTGGCCGGCAGCCACGATCTTCAAAACCCGGGGTTCTTCAACGCCACCGATTGCTTCCCGGTGATCATCATCGCCTCAGCGTTCTCTGTGTTCTATTCTCCTTGTTTCAGGCCCTGTTTCGTCCGGATCAACTTCGTCAGATCGTATCCCTTCGCCTTGATCCGATCCACAATCCCCTGGAATACTGTTTCGTCCATGACCGGCGTTCGCGAGAGAATCCACAAATACGTTCGTCCCGGTTCGCCCACCACGGAGTAGGAGTAATCCGGGGCAAGATCGATGATCCAGTAATCGCCCCACACGAACGGGAGAATTGAGAGGAACGCCGGCGCAAACCGCACTTTGAGTTTTGTGTTCGGACCGTCGCTGCTCGCGAGTTTTGCGCGCCCTTCTGCTTCGTCGATCTCCCCGCTTTGTTTCATGCACCGGTTCACAACCCTGATCGTGCCGTCATCGAGCAGCGTGTACGTCGCCGTCACGTTGCCGGCGCATTGCGTTTGAAATTTGAACGGAAGGCGTGCGATTTCATACCACGTACCTGTGTAGCGGTTCAGATCCACCGACGGGACAACCTCAAGTGGTTGGGCATAGGCAACTGTTAACGGAAACAGCGCCGCCAGAATCAAGGCTGTAGTGTTCATGACAGTATGAGATTGGTTTCGCTTCGGGTACAGGATCTTTCCGCCCTCCCCAGATGGTCAGGGTTGACAGGCGGGGTGACGCCATGGGTGCGGGTGATAGGCGCGACGATTGAAGCCGCGTCGATCGTATCGCATCAATGCATCTTCGTTCCGTTGTTTATTTACTTCTTCTCCAGGTACCTTTCTTTGAACGTCGGATGTTCTCCCGCCATTTTGAGGAAGATATCGAGGGGAATGATCTCGAATCCGCTGCCAAGCCGGTCGGTGATCGATTTCACACGCGCCACATCGCTGTTCTCACGCACGTGAACAAGCATGAAATACGGCCGGTCGGAGTTAATCTGCGCCAGTTCTCTCAGGTCCGCTGCGACCTCGGCTTCAGGTTTGTCGGCGGGCAGATAGTAGTCATAGGAGACGAACGGAATCTTGTTCCTGACCGAGAACGTTTCCGAGGCATAGTAGCCATTGAGGAACCCGAGCGCATCGGGCATCCCGGCGTAGTATGCGTCGACGATTTCCTTCGTCAGGTTGTTCTCCGCCGCTTCCGTCTTCTGCCCGGAGTAGTCCATGATCTCATAGACATTGAGATCGAGCGACTTCATCATCTTGTGAGCTTTCTCGATTTCCTTCGGCAGCCATTCCTTGGGGAACGCCTTCGGATACATGTAGGCCGAGCCTGAGAGAGCCCCCAGGAAGAAGTCGTTCTGTGTCGCCTGTGTGTAGTAGTATTCCATCATTGCAGGGGAGAGCCATTCAAAATTCGGGCAGACTTCCCATGCAAACGGGATTGAGCCTCTTCCCGGTCTGACCCACGCGCCGAGACCGAGCCCGTCCGTCTGCACCAATGCGATGTATGTTTTCTTTTCTGGCGTGTATGTCACACCGGGCTTGATGTTGTGGTGGTTCTTGAACTTGAACCCTGGTGACGCCGGCACTTTATAGAGGAAGCTCGTATTCGGGAGGCTGTTCAGTCCATCGACCGTGAGAGCGTACGTCGATGTGAGCGTCACCCATTCCTCTTCCATGTCTTTCTTGTACGAATGCCATCCCATCACGCGTCCGAGCGGTTTGATCTGCGAGAGGAGCTCTTTGCTCAGGTTGTATTCCAGCGTGTCTGTTGACCGGGCGGAGAGATCGGTGAAGAACACCTTCTGCGACATCCCGTAGTCTGCGACGTTCGGCATCATCGTCGTGCCGTGCGGACCGCCGAGCCAGATGATGAGTTCCTTGTTGCAGCGGTCCCAGTAGTGTTCTTTCGCCCAGGTGTAGATCTTGAAGTCGGACCATCCGCTGAAGCGGCCGCGGAAATCGTCGATCTGTTTGAGTCCGTACTTCTGTGCAATGGGGATCAGGTCTTCGGTGATTACGATCCCTTTTTCCAATCCCGCCAGCGTATAAGCAACGATGAGCGATGTCCGTTCTTTTTTATCCCAAACGATGTATCCCTTGAACTGGTCTTTGAACACGCTGATAACCTGTTCAAGCGAGCCCAACCGCGTGAAGGAATAATTGCGTTGTTTCTCGAGATACGTGTAGAGTTCTTCGGTATAGTTGAACGGGAATTGTGGACCGTAGAGGAAGTAGAGATTGGGTCTGTTTTCGTTCACGATTCCCTGGATGGAGATGAGGCAGGCCTGTTCGGGGAGCTTGGAAAAAATGTCCCAGTCATCGGCCATCTGGTAGACATAGGCGTTGTTGTAGCCTGCTTTCTTGAACCAGAGGATAACGGCGTCGGCGCCAGTCCTGGAGTTCCGATCGATTTTGCAGGTCATGATGTTCTTGTCGGTCGTGAGCTCGTAGGTGTACTTGACGACTTCCGGTTTTGAGCCTTGCGAACTCAGAACATCGTACTTTTCGGTGATCGTCAGCGTGTTGCCATCGTTCAGAGCAGCAGTGACGATTTTGTTTTTTCCCACGGGATATTGCAATGCCTGGAAGAGGGTTGTCGGGATCGTCGGATCCGTGATCTTCACCTCGTTGATCGCTCCGCCGATCCTGACCGTCATTTCATCCTGGTGCGGACGTTTGGGTCCGAACGAGCGCTTGACGGTGAGCTCGTTGTTTTTGAGTGAGAGGTCGAGGACGAACGAACGGAAGTAGTCGAGATACGTCCCCTTGTCGCGCATGAGATTCCATTGGCCGTTGAAGGGGGACCCTTGTGAGTAAAGCATGGTTGCGGCGATCGCGAGGGTGGCGATGATCGTGAGCAGGCGTTTCATGGCAGCTCCATGGATGTGAAGCGGGTACAGACGCTTGAGTTTGACGGGATTTGAACAGACGGTTGTGTTGGAGACAAGATAGCGATTTTCGACCAGTCTTGGAAGGGGGAATATTTTATGGGTGAGAAGGAGTTTTGTATGTGGAATGGGGGTGTGAGGAAGAATCGATTGGCGGGTTTGGAGATCGATTGGCGAGTTGCATATCCTTTCCGCCAATTCGCAGTACCGTTTAAACCGTCAGAGTGGTGATCAATTTTTCTACACTCGTTAACTTCCCCCGATTCCACTTCCTCAATTTGTACACCGCGCGCTTCGCCTAGCCGGACATGCCAAGTATCCCAAAAAGCCGATTTGCGATAAATTCTACGAGGACGTTGATCGGAAGAAGATTGATGTGAGCGACGCGCTCGAGCACTATGATTGCGAGGAACGCATAGGCACCGTACTTGAAGAAGAGCCGTGCAAGCGCAAGACTTCGCTGCGAAAGAAGACTTGTCAGAAGATGAGAACCATCGAGCGGCGGAAGAGGAATGAGATTGAAAATGAAGAGGCCAAGGTTGATGTAGACGGCAGCGATACCGACGTTCAACAAATCCCGGTAGACCGACTCACCATTGTAAGGAGCAATCATCACACACATTTTCAACAGCAGCGCAATAACGATCGCAAGAATGAAGTTTGAGACCGGACCAGCGATGGAGATAAGGATGTCATCTCTTTTCGGATGTTTCAACTTCGTGGGATCGACCAGCACCGGCCGCGCCCAGCCAAATCCCGCAAGAAGCAGGAATATGAAACCAACCGGATCGATGTGGCGGATCGGGTTAAGTGACAGTCTCCCCGCGCGTTGTGCTGTGTCATCCCCAAGCCGGAGCGCAACAAGCGCGTGGGAAAACTCATGGATCGTCAATCCAAGGATGATACCCGGAAGAACGAGGAGAATCGATTCAAGATCAAGGTCGCGCATACGGAAACGATCGGGCTCCAGGTCGCGTTCGGATTCTTCGTGATTTCAATTTACGATAGGAAGATTTTAGGGGAGGGACAAGATGCGGGTGGAACTTTGGATCTAATGGCGGATCGAGACGGAAGAACCTGGCCGGGAGGAGCATGCCTCCTCCCGGCGAATTCAGCTGTTCTTAAAGATCACTCTTGGATGTGGGCGATTGAGGCAGTTGTTTTGTGGAGCTCTTGTCGTCAACGCTGATTTCCCGTTCGATATCCTCCTGGATCTCACGCGAAGCTTTTCGGAACTCGCGCAAACCTTGTCCAAGTCCCTTTGCGAGATCGGGTATTTTTTTCGGTCCAAAGAAGATCAAAATCGCCAGCATGATAAGCAGTACTTCCGGTGCGCCCAGATTCATGAATCGTCTCCCTTCATTGTTGAGTTCCCTTCCTCTATACTACACAGGAATGGCGTGATCGTCAACTTAGAATATCTTAATCTGGCTTCTCTGGAAATTCTTCAACACTATTCAGCATTATGATCGGGACTTTCACGCCGCACTGAATACTTCCCCCTGCAAGGAGTTTTCCATGAGAACTCGCTTCTCCGCCATCGTTGGGACTCTTTTATTTTGCTTCACTGCCGCTCACTCCCAGTCTGCTGACCAGCGGAACACGCTGTATCCCTCCAATCGCTCGCCATTGGTACCCAGCCCCTTTGTCAAACTCCCTGTCGGAAGCATCAAACCGGGCGGCTGGCTGCGGGAGCAACTGCGCCTTATGGCCGGCGGGTTTTCAGGCCACCTGACCGAAATCAGCAAATGGTGCAAAATCGAGGGGAGCGCATGGGTCAGTCCCTCCGGACAGGGCGCGAACGGCTGGGAAGAGTTGCCATACTGGCTGAAGGGTTACATTGATCTTGGATACATTTTGCGCGATAAACGCATCATCGGCGAAGCGAACAAATGGATCGAGGGAGTGCTCTCAAACCAGGATTCATGCGGCTATTTCGGGCCGCGGAAGAACATGGCACCTCTCGACATCTGGCCCAACATGGTCATGCTCTATGCACTGCGCACTCATTACGAGGCCACGCACGACGCTCGCGTGCTTCCGTTCATGTTGAACTATTTCCGGTGGCTCTCGACGGTTCCGCTTGAGACAATTCTTCCGGACAGCTGGCAAAAGTGGCGCGGAGGAGACAACCTCGATCACATTTACTGGCTCTACAATCAGACGGGTGCAACGTGGCTGCTCGATGTGGCCCGGGTGAATCACGAGCGCACTGCCGACTGGACCGGCGGCGTCCCGACATGGCATGGTGTCAACTTGTGTCAGGGATTCCGCGAGCCAGCGGAATACTATCAGCAAACCGGCGACGACCGTTACATTCAGGCAACCCTTCGCATCTACGACAGCGTGATGGCAACGTACGGCCAGGTTCCCGGCGGAATGTTCGGCGCCGATGAAAATGCGCGGCCCGGCTACGCCGATCCCAGACAAGGTGCCGAATCATGCTCGATGGTCGAAATGATGTTCAGCGACGAGATGCTGCTCGGCATCACCGGCGATCCGGTCTGGGCAGACCGCGCGGAAGATGTGGCGTTCAATTCTCTTCCCGCGGCGATGACACCCGATCTCAAAGGCCTGCACTACCTCACAGCGCCAAACATGGTGCAGCTCGACAGGACAAACAAAGCGCCGATGATCGAAAATGACGGCGAGATGTTTTCGTACCGGGCAGATTACTATCGTTGCTGTCAACACAACGTCGCGTTCGGCTGGCCGTACTACGCTGAACATCTTTGGATGGCGACTCGCGACAACGGACTTGCTGCAACGCTCTATTGCACGAGCACAGTGAAAGCAACAATCGGCGATGGATCTGAGGTAGAGATCTCTGAGAAGACGGAATATCCATTCAGCGAGATCATAGAGTTCAACATTTCTGTTTCACGCCCGACATCGTTTCCTTTGCTGCTTCGCGTTCCCGCCTGGTGTGCGGCTGCTGGGATAACGATCAATGGCAAATCCGTCGAGTTAACAACAACCAAGTTGCGGTGGGTTGAGCTTCGTCGGACCTGGAACAAGGGAGACATCGTGCGACTTACG
>DATJQB010000253.1:0-12672 GCA_035506075.1 Bacteroidota bacterium
CATGCTGCTGCGACGAAACTCCTCACTCCGTATCGCTACCCGGAGGTATCCCATGACCGCCACGCTCTTCTCTTCCTCCCGTACTGTCCTTGCCGCCATTCTTTTGATCTCATCCCGGCTTCTCGCGGGCGGCACCGGCAAATCCTGGCCAATCATCAAACATTACGACCAAAAACACTTGTGCCAGATCGCTCTTCCTATCGGAGGAATCGGAACCGGAACGATTTCACTCGGAGGCAGAGGAGATTGGCGTGATTGGGAGATCGTAAACCGGCCGGCGAAAGGATTCAATCCGGGAGCTCCGTTTTTCGCAATACGCACAAAGACACCCGACAGCCCCGCGAAAGTACGGGCCATTCAGGGACCCGTCGACGAACATCTTTATTATGGAGGGTTCGGCGTCAAAGACGCAACCAATCCTGCGCTCCCCTGCTTCAAGAACTGCAGCTTCGATGCGAGCTATCCCTTCGGCATCGTCAACCTCGCAGATCCGGATATGCCCGTCAAGGTTCGGATCAAGGCGTTCAATCCCCTCGTCCCGACAGACCCCGACGCGAGCGGCATCCCGATCGTCGTCGTGACGTACGAGGTGACGAACCTTGCTTCCTCCGATCTTGATGTCTCAGTTTGCGGCACGATGGAAAATTTCATAGGAAATGACGGAGTGAAGAATGTTTCGTCGAACAATCGCAACGAATTCAAAAAGGGGAATGGATTCCAGGGGATCTTCATGCTTTCCGACAGCGTGAAGCAGGACGACGAGCGTTGGGGAACCATGGCGCTCACAACAACTGCAGCGACCGGCGTCTCCTACCGCACGGCATGGCTCAACGCCGGCTGGGGAACTCCGATACTCGATTTTTGGGATGACTTCAGCGACGACGGACGTCTTGAGAACAGACCCGCAGGCGCTACCACACCCAAGGCATCGCTTGCAGTGCAGGAGCGACTTCCCTCACACGGAACCAGGGAGTTCACGTTCTTCATCACATGGCATTTCCCGAACCGGTATGCGTGGTCGCCGACGCGCATCGGCAACTATTACACAACGCAATACAAGGACGCATGGAACGTTGTTGAGAAAACCGTCCCGCAGCTGGACAAGCTCGAGGACGAGACGGTGCAGTTTGTCTCCGCCCTGACGAAGAGCGATCTTCCGGGCGTTGTCAAGGAATCCGCCCTGTTCAATCTCAGCACGCTGAGGACGCAGACCTGCTTCAGGAGCGGGGACGGGAGGTTCTTTGCGTGGGAAGGATGCGGCGACAAGGACGGCTGCTGCTTCGGCACCTGCACCCACGTCTGGAATTACGAGCAGGCTGTCGCGTTTCTTTTCGGATCGATCGCGAAATCAATGCGATCGACCGAGTTCGGCAAAGAAACGGACGATGCCGGACTCATGAGCTTTCGCGTCAAGCTGCCGATCGACAGCGGAGAATGGGGAAAGGCAGCCGCGGACGGGCAAATGGGGTGCATCATGAAGATGTACCGCGACTGGCAGCTTTCGGGCGACAACGCCATGCTAGCCGCTTTGTGGCCGAATGTCAAAAAGGCACTTGAGTTTTGCTGGATCAAAGGCGGCTGGGATGCGAACAAGGACGGCGTCATGGAGGGATGCCAGCATAACACAATGGATGTCGAATATTACGGTCCGAATCCACAGATGGGGATCTGGTACCTCGGCGCTCTAAAATCCGCGGAACAGATGGCTCTCTTCATGAAGGATAAGGAATTTGCAGCCACCTGCCGGTCATTGTTCGAGCACGGAAGCAGATGGATCGACAGCGCGCTGTTCAACGGTGAGTACTACGTGCATAAGATCATCCCGCCGGGTGACAAGACGAACATCGCTCCCAGCCTGCTCGTCGGCATGGGGTCCAGCGATTTCACACATCCCGACTATCAACTCGGCAACGCCTGTCTTGTCGACCAGCTTATCGGGCAGATGATGGCGCACGTGAGCGGACTCGGTTATCTTACCGATCCGAAACATGTCCGTTCAACGCTTGCAAGCATCATGAAGTACAACTACAGGAAATCGCTCAGCGATCACTTCAACTGCCTCCGCACGTTCGCTCTCGGCGACGAGGCGGCGCTTCTCATGGCAAGTTACCCGCACGATCGTCCGAGCAATCCCTTCCCCTACTTCACAGAAGTGATGACCGGATTCGAATATACGGCCGCAATCGGAATGTTGTACGACGGGATGGGAGAAAACGGACTTACCTGCATCACCAACCTGCGCAACCGGTACGACGGCCTGAAACGAAATCCCTATGACGAAGCCGAGTGCGGCCATCACTATGGACGTGCCATGATCAGCTGGGGGGAAATACTGGCCCTCACGGGGTTTCATTTCTCGGCGGTGAACCAGGAAATGTCGGTCGCATCGAAAGAGACAAGCTCTCTCTGGTCCAACGGCTATGCCTATGGCACAGTCTCGGTGAAGCGGGCAGGAATGAAGAAATCCGTCACCATCGCGGTTCTCAAGGGGGAAGTATTGCTGAAAACGTTTGTGCTCAACGGTTATGGGCGAAAAAGTTTTGATGCAGCAACGCACATCGATGCCGTGAAACCGCTGACGTTCGAGGTCTCGCAGAACGATCCGTCCGCAGGGCTTCCGCACTACGGCCTCGCACAAAGTCAGAAGTAAGAGATTCTGCGAGCGACGCGGACGCATTTCCTGAGGCGGCACACCGACTTCGCGCTGCAAATCGTGTACAGCGGATCGCAGGACGGAATCACCGCGCGCTCTGCTGTGAACGAGTTCTATATCAGTCCATTGCTCTGAGGCCCCTATGAGATTCAGTTCAAGATCACTCACCTTGTTTTCCGTTTTCTGCCTGTGTATCGGCGTAGTTTCGACTCTGCCGGCACAACAGCAACCGCCGCCCTTTCAGCTCATTCCTACTCCGCAGATCATTTCCCGCGGAGAGGGTGCATTCGTTTTCACGGCCGATACGAAGATCGTGCTCGGCAGCCCGAAGAATGTGGATGATCAATTCGCGGCGAGCCAGCTTTCCGACGAACTTCGCTCGGAGCTCGGCTTGTCAATTCCCGCCGTCGCTGCGACGAAGGGGAAGAGCGTTCTCCTCGGCAACATCGAGAGAGATAAGACTGTTCAACAATCGCTGTCCAGAGCACACGTGGACATTCCCGACAAACTCGGCGACGAGGGCTACATTCTCCACATTTCACCGACATCGATCCTGATCGCAGCCCACTCTGCCGCAGGTGTGTTTTACGGAACGCAGACGCTCAGGCAAATGATCCGCTCGAACCGGGAGGGGAATGCCCTTCCCTGTCTCACGATTGCCGATTGGCCGGCATTGCGGTATCGTGGCTGGATGAACGACATCAGCCGCGGTCCAATTCCCACCGTGGCGTTCCTCAAGCAGGTCATACAACGACTGGCCGAGTACAAACAGAATTTCTTCACGCTCTACACCGAGCATGTGTTCCGGCTGAAGTCTCATCCTGAAATTGCACCCGCTGACGGGATCACACCGGAGGACATTGCAGAATTGACGGCGTTTGCAAAGAAGTATCATATCGAGCTCATCGGCAACGCTCAATCGTTCGGCCACATGGAGAATCAACTGCGGTCTCCGTTCTACAACGACATCAAGGAAAATCCATGGGTTGTCACGCCGGCCGCCGAAGCGACATATAAATTCCTGAAGGAAGAATACGACGAGATCGTCCCGGCATACAAGAGCACACTGTTCCACATCAACTGCGACGAGGTGTACGGATTGGGTCTCGGGCCCGGCAAACGCATGGTGGATTCGATGGGAATGCCCGCCGTCTACGCATACCACATCAATCGGATTAACGACCTGATCAAGCCGTACGGAAAACGAATTCTCATGTGGGGAGACATCGCGGCTCAAAATCCCTCCATCATTCCAAAACTCCCCAAAGATCTTGTCGTCCTCTCATGGGGATATGATCCGGAGGAGAGTTTCGAAGCGGCTATTCTTCCCTTCAAGAAGACCGGATTCGACTTCATGATCTCGCCGGGAGTGAATTGCTGGACCGAGGTGTGGCCGAACATGTCGGCTGCGGCGATCAACATTTCCAATTATGTGCGCGATGGGGCAAAGCTCGGCGCGATGGGAATGATGAACACTGCCTGGGACGACGATGGCGAGAATTTCTTTACGTACAACTGGCACGGTCTGCTCTGGGGCGCCGAATGCTCCTGGCATCCTGCTCAGCCGCTGACAGGCGACGACGCGCGCAGGGACCGCGAGCGCCGGCTGGATGCTTTCAATCGATCTTTCGATGAACTTCTCTTCGGAACGAAGGGGGTTGCGGAGACCTTGTTCCAGTTCGACACGCTCCGCCATGTTCAGGTTCCAGGCATCGTCCGCGACTACGGAGTGTGGAGCAGCATGCTGGAGCCTGATCTCGACAATCCATCCGGTGAGCCGTTGAGCTTTGCCTGCGATCGTGCCTCGAAAATGGCGGAGGATCTTCTCGCTCGGCTTTCAGTCTTGAAAGTGCAGGTCCGGCGCAACGGCGACATGCTCGACTTTGCGACCTTCGCCGCGAAGCGAGTCCGTTTTACCGCGGAGAAGGTTTCTGCACGAATTGCCCTCCACCGCATCATGCATTTCGGCGAAGTCGCGAAGATCCCCGGAATGAAAGCCGACCTCGCACAACTGCTTGCAGAACTGCATTCCTTGAAAGCCGAATATGTCGGCCTCTGGCAGAGAGAGAATCGATCCTGGTGGCTGGACAAGGTTCTCGACAAATACGACCAGCTTGGAAATCAACTCGTCGATCTCGATAAGGCCGTCATCATTGAGCCATCTTCCACCCTTACAGGCACCACGCGGTCTGTCGCGCTCAGAACAGCATTCAATGAACAGCCGATCTACTACACGATAGACGGATCGGAACCGACGCTTCGCTCGGCGGTGTATGCCGGGCCGTTCACGATTGATCATAGCACCCTCATCCGCGCCCGCGTATACATCGGCCGGCAGCCATATCCCCTGGCGGAGAAGTATGTGCTTATGCACAAAGCCATAGGCAAGCTTTACAAACTCAATTCGACGTTCAGCCGTTACAACCGGGCATATTCGGCAGGCGGAACGATGGGACTTCTTGACGGCCTGCGCGGTTCCGACAATTTTGCCGATGGCCGCTGGCAGGGATACCAAGGTCAGGACCTCGACATCGTCATCGACCTCGGAACATCGACACCGGTGAAGAACATCAGTATCGGCTTTCTCCAAAACAGCTTCTCCTGGATCCTGATGCCAGAAAAGGTCCAGATCTTTGTTTCGAATGAGCCTGAGAAGTACGTCCTCACGAAGGAGATCCTCAATACTGTTGATCCAAGGGAAGACGGTGCAATCATCAGGGACTTTGCCGCTGGTTTCACGCAACTCACCACCAGGTTCATACGGATCGTCGCCAAAAATCCGGGCAAGCTGCCATCATGGCACCAGTCTGCCGGAAGCGATTCGTACATTTTTGCAGATGAAATTATCGTCGAATAGCATCGACCGTGTGTATCGAACACAGATGACATCGTTTGGTACGGATTTTTACGGCTTCTTCGATCGGCGAGGCTCCTGTGATTAGTGTTCAACTCGAGGATCAACCACTCTCATGAAGCTCCATTGCCTGATTGCGCGACCTGTCCAGCTGATGATTCTCATCGCATTGGCCGCGACAATTTCCCGGTCGCAAAACAACTTCATCGTCATCTCGCCCGGGGATTCCCCCTCGACAATCCTCATGAAGGCGGCCGCGGTGAGACCGTCCCCCCGGCAGCTGGCATGGCAGAGTCTGGAGTTCATCGCGTTTGCGCACTTCGGCATGAACACATACATGGATCAGGAGTGGGGAAAAGGAACAGAAGATCCTGCGATGTTTAATCCAACCGATTTCGATGCGCGCCAATGGGTTCGGGTGATCAAGGATGCCGGCATGAAGATGCTTATCATTACGGCGAAGCATCACGACGGGTTTTGTCTCTGGCCAAGCAACTACACAACTCACAGCGTCGCGCGTAGTCCCTGGAAGAACGGTAAAGGGGATGTTGTCGGTGAATTATCCAACGCGTGCAGGGAGGCCGGCCTCAAGTTTGGTGTTTATCTTTCACCCTGGGATCGTCACGAGCCGACGTACGGCGATTCACCGGTCTACAACAGACACTTTCGCAACCAGCTTCGCGAGCTGCTCACCAACTACGGCGACATCGCTGAGGTCTGGTTTGATGGAGCAAACGGTGAAGGCCCGAACGGGAAGAAACAGATCTACGATTGGCAATCGTACTACAAACTGATCCGGGAGCTTCAACCGAACGCCATCATCGCTGTCATGGGGCCGGATGTCCGATGGGTTGGAACGGAATCGGGGTACGGCCGCGAAACGGAATGGAGCGTCGTTCCGGATATCGTCCAGAACCTCGGTTCCACCGCATCAGGCTCGCAGCAAGATGTTGTCGATGGAGGGTTCGCGCCACGCGACCTGATGATGGACGATCTCGGGAGCAGGCCGAAGATTATGCATGCCCGCACACTCCTGTGGTATCCCGCCGAAACCGATGTGTCGATTCGCCCGGGTTGGTTCTATCATGCCGAACAGGATAACCTCGTCAAGTCGCCGGCCAAACTCGTCGACATCTATTGCAGTTCGGTTGGACGAAACTCCCTCCTTCTCTTGAATATTCCACCTGACAAGCGCGGGAAAATCTCCGACTCCGATATCGAAGCGCTCCGGGGAATGCGGACGATCCTCGATCAGACATTCAAAACCAATCTCGCAGCGGATGCGACAATCCTCGCCTCAAGTGATCAACCCGGTCATCCCGCTGCTTCTGTAACGGAGAAGTCCTCAAACCGGTATTGGATCGCCGCGGAGGGAGCCCTGTCTGCGTTGCTGGAAGTACGGATGCCCGAAGTCCGGATCTTTGACCGGCTTGTGCTCCAGGAGGAACTCCGCGTCGGACAGCGCATTGAATCATTTCGTCTAGAGTCCTGGGACGGGACCCATTGGAAGACGGTAACACACGGTACCACTGTGGGTTACAAGCGGCTCCTGCGATTTCCGCCTGTCGCCTCAAAGAGAGTCCGGCTCGTCATAGACTCATCACGCGCAACTCCGACGCTTGCAACGTTTGGACTCTACAAATCTCCACCGACGGTCACGATTGAGCCAGGCGGCGGATCGTTCGAAACCAGCACCCAGGTGCAGCTCGCAACCGAAACACGGGACGCGTCGATCTACTACACGCTCGACGGATCCCAACCGACATTCCAGTCTCTTCGCTACAGCGGACCAATTGAGCTGACTCGTTCGGCACAGATCAAGGCTGCGGCGTCTTATAATGGAGAGCTTTGTGCGGAAATCTCAGAGGCGCAGTTTACGAAGTGCTTCAAGGTGCAGAAGCTGAGCCTGGAAAAGCAGGCCAACGTCAAGTATTCCGCGATCGGCCCATCGATACTAATCGACGGGCAGCGCGGCTCGCTGGATTTCCAGGACAAGAAGTGGATTGGATTTCTCGGGGACGATGTCGTTGCCGTACTCGATCTCGGTTTTGCCAGAGATATCCACTCGATCATTGCCGGTTTCCTCCAGCAACAGGGTTCCTGGATTTTTCTGCCGGACGAAGTGCAATTTTCTGTATCAGACGATGGAGATCGGTGGGTTGAGGTTGGAGCGCGGAAGAATTCTCTTTCCAGGACCGAGTCGGTCGTTGTGAAAGACTACACGTGCCCGGTGAAAGATGTCCGGGCGAGGTTTGTCAAGATCAGCGCAAAGAACATCGGCGTGTGCCCGCCCTGGCATGCCGGAGCCGGAGAGAAGGCGTGGTTGTTTGTGGATGAAATAATGGTGGAGTAGGTCGATGTCCTGTGTTATCGACGGAGCGCAGCTTTTGAAAACATGTATTCGGGGATTTCCGCGTCGAGCGTCACCGAATCAAGATGAAACTCCGTTCCCTCGCCGTCCTTGAGTACATCCCTGTAGAGGATGGATTTTGCCAGCCAGTGTTCCTGAACCCGCATGACCTCCCGGACATCGACACTCTTGAGAAGTTTGCCGCTCTTCGCGTAGAGGTTTTCCTTCACAACCACATACCGTTCCTTGTCCACCCACGCCTGCCGATGATCGTACGCAATGTCTTCCTTCTTCGCCTGCAGGTCCAGCACCCAGCACTCTCGACCATTCACGGTCTCTGAGGAGCGCACCGTCGCCGAATACAGGTTGGGCAGATGCGGATCCTCCATCATGTCCTCATAGGAGAGATCGGATCCCATCACTGACTGGCGCAGCATGTGTCCCGAAATCATGATCGTCCGGTCGGTCGAGGGAGAATACTCCCAGAGCATGTCGTGCAGCTTCAGCATCTTCGTGCCTTTTTCGCGCGCCGGGGCAAGAAATTCGGTAAACGATTCGCTTGTGCCGCGCTGCCAGGACTTCGATTCCACCGTCCGGGTTTCCCTGCGTCCGTGGATGATCATCCGGGAGACGACGATCTTCTTTTCCGAGAACATATTCTGGTCGACTCTTCTGAGGATCTCATCGCCGGATTGACCTGGCGAACCGAAGGAAAGCGTTGCTGCAACGACGAGCGCTACCATGGTGCGTATCATGCGTCAAGCTCCTTGAACAATTCCGAGGTGTTTCGTTTATAGATACCGATGCCCGAGATCGCGGTCCCAAGAAACGTCGCAAGCATTCCTGGAAAGAACCCGAGCAGGACTGTGACACCAGTGATCTGTGCCCGGACGACGCTGGGGATGAACATTGTACTTTCCTTCATGAAGGAAGAGAGGTTGAGCCCTTTCACCTGACCGTAATATGCGATACTCAGTCCGATGGCGGTGCCGAAAAGAGATCCAAGCAGTCCGACTGTAAGCGATTCGGCGAGAAGTGAAAGATAGACGTGCGTCTTGTCTTCGCCAACGGCGAGGCGGACACCAATTTCTCCGTAGCGGCGAAGACTGCCCGTCAATCCGGCGTTCCAAAGCACGACAGACATTGCGACGACAAAAAATCCGATGACAACCGACGTTACCTCGTCGACAAGATCGAGATAGTCCGACAATCCGCCCTGACTTCGGAGCGTCCCCATGATGGGAGAAAACTCAGGATCCTTCTTCAAGGAATCCCCGGGCGAAACCTGGTTCCGTCCGTTGAAATCGACCGTTATTGCATTTGCCCGGTCGTCACGGTACAAATCATCGTTGAAAAAGCCCAGTATTTCGCCGGCCCCCTGTTGCATGTCGAGCGCCTGCTGAATGTCTCCAATGTCCGCGAGAACCATTCCCTTGTCCATTGCAACGACGCCAAAGCGGACCGTTCCTGCCACAGCGAAATTCGTTACGCTCATGCTCCCGTACATCGTCGAGCTTATGAGCGTTGCGGTGTCCCCCGGCTGAACGCGGAGCTTTTCCGCAAGGTCTTCTCCAATCAGGATTTCCCCCTTCTGACTCGGTACCCGTCCGTGCACAATTGCAGGTTTGATGTTCAGAAGTTTCCACTCGGGGCTTCCAGGCGAAAGAAGATCGATTGCAAGACCGCTGACAGGAGTTTGTGTTTTGGTTTCGCCATGCTGGTCCGGAATGTCCAGGAGGCCGCCAAATTTCGTGCGCGGGACCCAGAAGAGATCCCGGTAGCGGTCCCGCAGCTCGTGCATGAGTGTGTCGATGCCGAGCAATGCCAGGTCGTTCGGTACCTGGTCGGCCTCTTTTGCGTATGCGCGCGTCATTACGCGGACGTGACCCGTACTGAAATGAGCTGTCGATTCGATCAACGACGAGCTCACGCCATTCATCCACGCGTGCAGGACGACCGTGAGGATGACGCCTCCCATAACTGTCAGGAATGGAAACAGCGACCGCGACCGGTCACGCAACAAACCCTTGAGGAGGAACTTGATCATGACATTTTTCCCCTCAGCGCATCGGTCGGTTTAAGGTCTGCAATTCGCCTCGTCGGCAGGAAACTGACAATGGTCGTCACGATGCACACCAGGAGCGTCGTTCCGACGACAAGCGCGGGCGTATAGGTTGGAAAGAGTTTCTCTCCGAATGCAATACCGTAGCTGTCGGCTGCAGCGGGAAGTGTCAGTCCGGTCTTCGCGGCATAGGTCAACAGCGGGATGCCGTACGCGGCCGCGACAACTCCCCCGAGGATGCTATGCAACGCTCCCTCGACTGTGAAGAGCGCGATGAGGTTCGCCCTTGTCATCCCCAGCGCCATCAGGGTTCCCATTTCCTTCTTTCGTTTCCAGATGGAGAGCACTTGTGTATCGAAGATCGCGAGCATGGCAAGGAAGAGCAGAAGCGCGTACATGATGCTTCCCTGGATATTCTTCATCCTGACGAGCGAGTGCAGGTCGCTGAGAAGGAAATTGAGATCTTTGAAATCCCATCCTGCGATGTCCCCGGACTGTTGCGTTCCCTTTTTTAGAACGATGATCGTTGCCTGGTGTTCGAGCCCTGTAAGTTTTTGCAGACTTTCGAGCGGAACCCAAAGCTGCTCGTTGTCGATTTCCTGAACGCTTGTCCTGAACACTTCGACGATGCTCACATCGCGGGCATCGAACGTGCCGTGGACGTCGCGCCATTGGACGGTGACGATGTCCCCCTTTTTCAATCCTGCACTCTTCGCCATCCTGCTTCCGATCACTCCGGGGATTATCCCATCACTCCCCTGCAAGCTGTCGGATGGAATGGAGAGAATCGTCTGCCGGGGATCGATTCCTTTCAAAAGAACAGAACGAAAACGCCCGTGTGGATAGATGGAGGCTGTGCGCGCGAGAATCGGCGTCGCTGTTCCCTGTTCGATGAGTTTTAGGATCGCGGTCGGCACCCCGGCGTGGGCATCTTCGAGTGAGAGCGGGTCGTATGGGTCATAGCTTTTCACCCAGTACTGGCCGCCGCCGTACAGCGCGTCCACGGTCGCCCGTTCCACCTGATCGTTCATCCCCTGATAGAAACCCTGAAGTGAGATGATGGCGACAAACGCGAACGAGAGTGCAACGACGTTCAGCCACGTCCGAAGCCCTGCACCGAGTATGTTCCTGATTGCAAGCTTGAGAGTGAGCATGGTTCACCTCATCCGGCGAGGCTTTTGTCAAAGCGTTCGTCCTTCGTGACTTTCCCATCGACGAGCGTGATCTTACGCTTCAGATACCCGATCACCTTTTCGTCGTGAGTCGCAAAGACAAATGTGGTCTTGAGATCCTCGTTGATCTGAAGCATTGTTTTCATGATATGATGTGAATTTGTCGCGTCGAGGTTCGCTGTTGGCTCGTCCGCCAGCACTATTTCCGGCTGTTTTACGATGGCCCTTGCAATCGCCACGCGCTGACTTTGTCCTCCCGATAGCTGCGTCGGCTTCGAATCCGCCCGATCCGCAAGACCCACCCATTCCAGTGCTTGCCGGACCAGCTGTGTTCTCCGGCCAGATTCCATTCCCTGCAACAACAGCGGGAATTCGACATTCTCATAGACCGTGTAAACGGGGAGCAAATTGAATGTCTGAAATATGAAACCGATATGTATGTTCCTCAGTGCTGCAGCTTCCTTGTGCGAGAGCGTTTCAATCCTGTGTCCAAGTACTTCAGCGGTTCCGCTTGAGGGGGCATCGAGCGATCCAATGATGTTCAGGAGCGTCGTCTTGCCCGAACCGCTCGGTCCGACCAGGCCGAGGAATTCTCCTTTCACCACGGAGAAATTAATGTCGTCCAAGGCCTTCAGACTTGTGGAACCGAGGGGATACGTCTTGTTGAGCCGTTCTGTCAGTATCAGCGTTGAGTTCTGCATGAATGCATCCGCAATTGGTTTGTGCTTCAGCGTCCGTTGCTCGCACGAGAAGCAATTAATGATTGAACACGACCATCAGCTGGATCCCCTTCCCTGCGAAGGCGTTTCCCCCCGATTGCCCCTGGTAAAGCCCGATCGTATCAGGATTCCAGTATGCAAGGACGTAGAGAATCCAGTTGTCATATGTCCTGTGCCAGTTCAGAAACCGATACCACTCCTTGTTCTTCCAATCTCTATAGAGGATTGCTCCGACCTGATCAACGATGCCAAGAGGATATGTCGCAGAGAGGCCGGAAAAATCGGTTCCCTCGCCGGCTGCCAGTGGTGACGCGGGATTGTCGGACCGGAAGAATTCCATCGTTGCGGTCAGCCCGTTGCCGATGCCAAACGTGTAATCGGTCCCGAGCGTGAGCATTCGTTGATAGAAATGTCCGCCGATATTCTGCGATTGACTCACGAGCACGCCTTCGAACCACAGACCAACGCCAGCATCCCACTTGCCGTCCAGCCCGTAGCGATCCTCGGTCCGGTTTCCAGGTGCGCCGCCCGGCATTGCGGTGCCGGCATCAAGGCCCCGGTGGTGAAACGAGAGTCCTGTTTCCCCCGAAAGAAACGGCGACTGCACCCTCCCGCCAAACTCGAACGAATTCTTTTCCGTCGGGACGAGCTCCCATCCCTTCGTGTCATTGTTGCCGTAGAGACCCCACAACCAGATGTTTGCGTTGTTCTGAAACGTGTACCGCCCGAGCAGGCCATACACTCCGTCGGTGAGTTGCAGCGGGTCGCGCGGATCAATTCGGTCGAACCACATGAGCGGCCGGAACAGCGTCGCGGAACCGAAGTTGATTTTTTGAAGTCCTGCGCGTGCCTCGAACCGATC
>DATJQB010000254.1:0-7986 GCA_035506075.1 Bacteroidota bacterium
GGATTGCCCTCGAACTTTTTCCAGCCTAACGGAAACTCCGCTTCGCTCGTCGAGGCAAGGCCATCCGCCGAGTTCTTCTTGTCCCAGCTGTACCATGCCATGTACCAGGTCGTGCCAACTTTGTAAAGACTTGGATCTCCAGCCCGTCCCGATGCATCCCATTTCCCCGCCTGGGCACTCCCAACAATCAAGGGTGAATGTTCATCATCGACGGACCAATGACGCAGGTCCTTTGAGGTGGCGTACCCGATAAATTCCTCTGTCAGACCATTTACAACTCCTGACGCGTTGAAGAACATGTAGTAGGTATCCTTCACCTTGACAACATGAGGATGCCAAATGGCGTCCCGCCTCCAGCCGTCTCCAGACGGGACGATGATCGGATTTGTCTCCGAACGCCGCCAGGTCACGAGATCGGTCGAGATTGATACGTTCAGCGTCTTCATTCCCTTCTCGTATCCCCGCGACGTCGTTCCAATATAGAAGAGGTAGTACGTCCCGTTCTCAACCCACATGAACGGACCCGTTGCCCCTTCAGCATCGGATGCTCCGGCAACGCCGCTTCCCGTGAAAATCGGGCTACGCTCGTCCTTCGTCCAATGAAGAAGGTCGCTGCTCCAGGCAAGACCCACCTGGGGCCGCGTCACAAACTTGTATCCCCGTTTTGTCGTGTCTGATCTTCCGTAGCCTGTATACACCATCCCGTACTTCTTGTGCTGACTGTCGAACCAAATAGACGGGCATTCGACCATTCCCGCGTCCCACGCGCCGTTCAGACCGACGGGAAGAACAACGCCGTATTTTGCCAGCCTGGAGCCGGGTGGATCGAGATCCGGCTTCTGTTGAGGCTGATCCGTCACCAGCATCGAGGTAATAAGGAACATGAAGAACGTCGAGATGAGTTGAAATGAGATAGTGATCAAGGGATTTCTTTCTATTCAGAATGAGGACATCGTTGTACAGTCGGCAGAATGGGAAGCACCAGCGCAATACTTACGCTAATTTCGGATTTCCGAACAACAGTTGCGAATTCAAAACTCGATGGATGACACTGGTTCCAACCGTTCAACGGGTCGTGAAGTTCCGACAGGACCTCGGCAGAGACGTACACGCGGCATTGAAATGGATCATTCAGTACAAGAATCAGGCCGATCGAGCTCCAGTCTGTCTGAGTTCGAGAAGACGGAAGAGGTCCGCCACAATCTTCCGCTGGGGCGACTCAAAGTGTAGATCCCAGTAGAATTCCGACCTATTGATGAGCTCAGCGACAACAATGAGTACCACGAGCAGAATACTTCGGGACGGATCGCCGAGGGCGAACAACGGAAGGATGAAGCCCACAACAAAGCGAGCAAAGGAAACGATGCTCCGCAACAAACGCCGCTCTTCGCTTCGGATGAATTCATACGCGTACAGGACAAGCTTCAAACCGAGAACAGCCACAACATACCATGAAGAATTGAAGAAGATCGAAAAAAACAGCAGCCCCGTGAGCACGACACTTCCGCTGTGCGTTCCGGGACCGGGAGTTCCTTCCGCGTTTCTGTACACCATGTCCATGCAAACGATGGCCGTGAAGCCCAGGAAAGATGCTGCTGCTTTAAAAAACTCAGGCGATGGAACCAGAAAAGCTCCGAGAGAAAAAGCGAGGAACAGCGCGTATGCCAGGATCTCGCGGCTGAGCCACGATGTCTTCCAGCGAGTGACGGACCTCCACGCCCTGAATGGTCTTCCCAGATGCAACGCACTGGCTCCTATTGCCGCAACGCCAAGAATGAAGAAGATCAGTGGATCAATGTCGATTGGACGGAAAATCGATGCCGTGAGCAATCCCCAAAGCAATGGCGCGAGCAATGTGAACACTATCAGCGGCCATTCATGCAACGTGCTTGCCGTGGAAAGTTTATCTGAGACGAGATTTTTGAATACGCCCGATTCGAGCTCACGTGAGCCGTCGGTCTCCCGTTGCCGCACAGTGGTTCGGAGAGGAATAATCCTGATCCCAGGATGAAGCCCCTTTTCAGGAAATCCATCGACGGATTGGGCAGGATCAGCGTCAATGTCACCGAAGTCGAGTGCTCCGGTCGGGCAGAGGGTCGCGCAGTTCGGCTTGAGGCCATGTTCAATTCTTGAACTGCACATCGTGCACTTTTCCACGACGCCACGGACCGGACTGAATTTCGGGGCATCATAAGGGCAGACCCACATGCAATACTGGCATCCAATGCATCTGTCAGAGTCGTGGTCGATTGTCTTCAGACTCTCATTTCGCGTATATGCGCCCGTCGGGCATTGATCGAGGCACAACGGAACATCACAGTGGTTGCACGCAAGGGAAAAATGGAGCACGGGAAGCAACGGGTGCTTCGGCCCGTTGAACGTGGCTACGCTTCGCCATGGAACCGACTGCATTGCGTGGTTCTCAATCTGGCAAGCGAGCACGCACGCTTGGCACCCGACACAGCGGTTCAGGTTGAGTATGAATCCTTTTCTCATACCGCCTTCTCGATCTCAACAAAGGTGTCGTGGAATGCCGATCCATGGCCCATGTCGGTCTCTCTGCCGGTCGTAAACAGGTTCGGCGTTCCCCCTTCCGAGAGCCACCACCCGTTGAAGAACACAGCGCATCCGCGCCTCATGCTGAAATCAAGGCGAACGTGCACCTTCATTTCGCCGCGATCGTTGAAAACCCGGACCAGATCGTCTTCTGCGATGTTTCGCTCCATCGCATCTGCGGCATGCATCGAAACAACAGGAAGAGGAGCAAACTGCCTGATCATGTCGAGATTTCCGAACTGCGAGTGTATCCTGTTCTGTGTATTCGGAGACAAAAGCGCGAGTGGATAGTTGCCCGTCGCCGATGCATTGATTGGTTCGTACGTCGGAACCATCTCCTGTCCCCATCTCGATCCGGCTTCGGCTGAAACGAGCTCGATCTTGCCTGAAGGTGTGGTAAATCTGAAATCTGAAAATGCAATTTCTTCGAATCCTGGCGCGAGCACGGGCCCCTTCTGAAGATCCTCCCATGTGAGCTGAGGAAACGACTTCAACTTCTCTTTCAGGAAGTCCTGGATGTGTTCATCTCCCGGCTCCGGCAAATAAGCCGCAATCTGCTCTCTGGTGAATCCCAGTTTCAACGCCAGGGCATGGTAAATCTCCGTCTCGGGCTTTGCTTCTCCGGCCGGTTCGAGAATTTTCGGCTTCAACTGGACATAAGGATTCCAATAAGAGCCGATGAGGTCCGACTGCTCGAACATGTTCTTCGCGGGAAGCACGATGTCCGCTTCCAGAGCCGTGTCTGTCATAAACTGCTCGACGACAACGCGGAACTCAAGTTTCCGGATTGCCTTCAGTGTTGCGTTGGTGTCCGGATTTTGCGTCACCGGGTTGCCCCGCTCCACCCATAGCATCCTGAGCTCCGGATCGCGCAGGCGCAGCATATCTTCAGCAAGCTTCGCCTTCGAAACGGCGCGCCTAAACACTCCTGTCTGACTGGAAGGAGGGTAGTAGCAAACCGGTTCCTTCACATCGTCGAAGATGTAACTCTGGAGGTTCGCGTAGTGAAAGCAGGCTCCCGCCTTTCCCAGGTTCCCCGTCAGGATATTCAGTGCGAGGAGGCTTCGCACCGTTTGCCCGCCATTCGAGAAGCGTTGCATCCCGTAACCCGGAACAATCGTCATCGGTTTGATCGAAGCGATGTATTCTGCGAGTTGTTCAAGCTGATCGAGCGGTACGTCGGCGATGGACGACGCCATCTGCAGCGTCACGTCTGAAAGACTTTCCCTGAATTCATCAACGCCGGTCGCATATGTGTGAAGAAAGGCTTTGTCGATCGCTCCCTGGTCAAACAAGCGCCGGGCGATCGCAAGGGCGACGATTGCGTCGGTCCCCGGCCGCGGTTGAATCAACAGGTCCGCAATCTCCGACGTCTGTGTCCGCCGGGGGTCGATGTCGACGATCGTCGCTCCGCGTTCACGGGCTTCGTCGAGGAAGATCATTTGTTGGACATTCGTTTCGGCAGGATTCTTTCCCCAAAGAATGATCAGCTTCGCATTGACAATGTCCCACGGCGCGTTGTGTTTGTTTTCACCAAGCGTCAGCCGGACCGCTTCGAGTCCCGCCGGCCAGCAGAGATTCCCGTACGTCGTCGTCGCGCCGCCATAGAGCTGCCAGAACCTGCTGCTGAATTCGTTCACCAGCCCTCCCATGCCGCTGGACTCGTAGAACAGCACGGAGGTTGGTCCGTGCTCCTTCTTGAGCCGTGCGAGGCGGTCGCTGATGGACTGCAGTGCGTCATCCCAGGAGATGCGCTCAAAGTTTCCGTTTCGGCTCTTCCTCAACGGATACAGGAGTCGTTTCGCAGAATGTGCCCGTTCGAAGTAGCTCAGTCCTTTGAGACAGACACCATGAGGCGTCGCCCGGTTGCCGGGATGCGGTTCAAAACTTACAATCCTCCCTCCTTCAACACGCACCTTGAAGGTGCAGGTGCTGTAGCAATTGCGGGGGCAGGCTGTGGTGAAAACGGGCATTGTGGAAACGTGTTGTTTGTCGCGTGAGTGAGAGCGGGCGGAGGAGCCCGCAGGAGTCCAATTCACTGCCGAAAGTGATTCGCCCTGATGTTTCGGGCGGCAAGTGACACGGTCTTTGTGATTCGTGCCGAGCGGGTCCCGGGCCGCTTTGCAGTGCCAATCCAGTACAGGATGATGCGTTTGGACGACGTGCTGAACCTCTCGAAATTCAGTGCCGCCTTCTTGTTCGCGGCGAGCGCGTCCTGAAGGTCTTTCGGCAGCTGAAGCTTGTCAACATCATCAAGGGAGTTCCAGGATCCGTCTCTCCTGGCGGCCCTGACTTTGGCCAGGCCCGCAGCTGTCATTTTCCCTGCCGCGACGAGTTTCTTCACGCGCTCCTTGTTCCGTGCGGACCACACACTCCCGGGTTTGCGCTGGGCAAAGTACAGCAAATACCGGTGTTCGTCGAGTTTGTTCGGCTTGCTGTCAATCCAGCCGAAGGCCAGGGCTTCCTCGACTGCAGCTTCGTACGAAATCCCCGGCTCAGGACTCGCCTTTTTATGAAGCACCAACCAGACCGCGTTTAACGAAGCGCCGTTCTCTCGGAGCCAGCGACGCCATTCCGCCCGGGTGCGGACATCCAGTCTTTGGATGATGCGATCTTGTTTTTTCGTCACGGTTACTTCAGGACGACAAGTTTCATGGTTTGTGCGAATCCGTTGCATTCCATTCGATACAGATAAACGCCACTGGCAAGCGTGCGCGCATCGAACTTCGCGGAATACCATCCTCCCTGAAGATACGCATCAACGACAACTGCTACCTCACGGCCAAGCATGTCGTACACGCACAGTGAGACATGGCCCGATGTCGGGATTGCATATTCGATCCTTGTTGAAGGATTGAACGGATTTGGATGGTTTTGTTGCAGAATGTATGAAGTCGGAAGCGAACCGTTATTCAATTGTTCCACGCTCGTTGCCTGCTTCAACGAACATCGCAAGGCGTCAGCGCGCAGAACGGTCCCACCGGAGGGACTCGTCGAAGCGTCAGTGACAATGACGTCGATTGGCGTCAATGCCGGAAGTGAGTGATTGAGAATTGTCACCCACGAACCGCTGTTCGTATTCTGATTGACGAAGGCGCTGTCGGCAGCCGTGTTGCCAATACGCAGAACATATTTCGCCCTTGACGAAGCATTCACCGTCGTTGGAACGATGATCTGGATGTCGTATACACCCGATTTCTTCAGCACCATTGAGAAGTCGACATAGGTTCCGGCAGATGTCGGCAACGCGGAGTATCTGCTTGACGCCCCGTACGCCTGAGCGTTGCTCGTGCTCCACGGGCCGAACTCCTTGTAGTGTGCCGCGTCGTCGTTATCTGCAATCTGGAAATAGCCTATGACGTTCGCTGTGAGCGGAATCGAGATCACCGGCTGCAACGGATCATTGCTCGAGATCAACAACGTGTCGCTGATGCCCCCCTGTGTTGCTGCTGGGAGCCGAAGAGTCACGAGTGCCGGCTGCATGGGATCAAGAGTCAACGGGAACGCGTTCACGGCGCTCACAGAAGACTTCATAGCCCGGATCGACGTGATCGTGAGGGGCTGTGTGCCGTGGTTCTCGATCTGGAAGGTCACCTTCGCCGTGTCAAGTTCACTCACATCTCCGAAGTTGATTGATGACGCATTCACCACGATTTGGCGATCCCGCACGAGAGCCGAAATTTTCAGTACGTCGGCGGCGAGGACCTTTCCTGCCTGGCCGTCACTCGAACGCGCCGCCATCTCGATCGTCGCCGAACTTCCTGCATCGAGTTGCACAGTTCCGAGGTACACCCAGTCTCCGGTCGTCAAAGCCTTCGTTGTCGTGGTTGACAGGATGACCTGTCCCTTGTTGAGTGCCCGGAAGTTCACGACTGTTGCTGGATTTGAAAGCGAGGGAATCTGAGCGAACAGGTTGTACTTTCCCGTCTGGGGAATCACCGGCTTCCACTGAACTTTTGCTGAATCGTTCGTCCCGATGGTTGCTGCCCGCGCATCGGTTCCCCAGGCACTCTTTGAGGCGTTCGCCCAGGTCCCGGCTACCTCCGCATACGCGCTGTCCTGGTTGTCGATGAAGATGTCGTCCGGTACGTACCGCAGAAACGTCGTGGTCAGATTGCCGACTGTGTCGATCGCAGCCACTCCGACTTTCGCTATTGAACCCGCGGGGAGAGCATCAATGGTGGTCCACTCGCGTGTCCCGGTTTGCTGCATACGGAGGTGGGTATATTTTTCGTTGACGTCTTTCGTTGCGAGGAAGGGGGCGGGCTGGAACAAAGGTTCATTTGAGGTGACGACATACTTCACGTTGTCGCCTGATCGTTTCTCCGTGAGCGTCACCGTGGGAGCGGTGGCATCCGTCGTTTTCAGCCATCGCTGCATTCCCTCAACAGCAGTGCAGTACCGGAATTTGACAGCCGGATATTTCGCCGCAGCTGCGTGCGCCAGGCGATTGATCCGGGTCGCGTTCGTCGTAAAATCATCCTCGGGCAGGTGTGCCCAGAGGCAAACGACCTGGTCTGTCCCGGCGTTTGCCTTGGCGAAAATACCGAGCATCGACAGGGAGTCGAGGCTGGCCATGTATTCGCTTCTCAGATTGTATCCCTTCAGAGAGCCGGCGAGCTGATAGTTGTCGGCGGATGGATGGAACGGGACAAATTCGGAGGAGGACTTCGACCAGTCGTAGATGTTGTCAAGCGGCTCAATCGTGTCCCTGCCGACATTCGGATAGTCATCGTGCATGCAAAAGGGAAGCAGTGTGTCAAGCGTCTGCTGCCAGATGTTGTCCATTGCATGCCAGCCGCTGCGGAACGACACAGGATATACGTTTTCCTCCAGCAGGTACTGGGAAAGAGTCACATCGAAATCATCAGCCGATTCTGTGAAACTCTTCGCCTGATTCCACCAATAGATGCCATCCTTGTCGTAGTCGGTCCAGACAAACGTATGGTAGTGCATCGAAATCTCGTCCCCAAACTTCGCAACAGCGGCGCCATGGTATTTGTGCATGAGATACGGCGTCATCGTGTTGGGAAGAGGCACATTTTTGTTTGTGGCGTACCGGAAAATGTCCCCTCCCATCATCCACCAGGTGAATTTTATCGTCTGCCCGTACGAATCCACCAGGCCGCTCCGATACGCGGGGTCCATCACCTTGTATGCGTTCCGCCCCGGATCGGTAAACAACGAGAGGGCATACGTGCAGTGGAACACGTTGGTATCCATACCGTCCCAGATGGCCGTGTCGGATCCTATGACAAGATAGACCTTCGCCTGAGCTGAGAGGGACGAAATCAGGAAGGTGACGAGACAACATGCAGCGAGTATCGGGTGGACGATTGATCGGAGTTTCACGGTGCGCCTGCGGAAGTGGGAGTTCTGCGTCGTAAAAGAAAACTACTCCAGAGCAGGTTCAAACGCAAGAGCCGTTGA
>DATJQB010000255.1:0-3983 GCA_035506075.1 Bacteroidota bacterium
GCTGCCGTACGTCACTGTTGCTGTCGGATCGACGTAGGATCCGACCCATTGCGCCTGATTGGCGTTCCTGTTGAAACTCGGTCCAAAAGTGAACTCGATATTTGGCGCCGGCTTGTAGTCGACATCCACCTCTGACATGAACATGTATCCCCCACCGCCAATGTACGTCGAGCCATAGGCGTTGATCACAACAGGTTTCCTGCCATCCGAGGACATGTTGTAGTCGATCTCCCACCCTTTGAGATTGATCATCGGCGGGCCGCCGCGTGTGCTGCGGGTGTCGACAGAAGCGGGGTTGTACGCGTAGTTGAGCCCGAACGTGTAAAAATTAGGCAGTTCAATATTGAACATCCCGAAGTATCCCTCCCACACCTTGTTTCCGCCGAAGTCCTGACTTCCGAACACAGCCGCGTTGACGCGGAGATTATTGTAGTAGTCCGTCCGATCGGTCCATTTGTAACCCAGCATGAAATGGTAGTTGACGATGTCGGTCCTCCAGAGGAATCCAAGATCATCAAGATCGAAGCCCGGGCTGATGAGACCAAACGCCGTGTTCAGCTGCAAATCCCCTTTCTGCTTGTTGATCGCGAAACGTGCGGCATACCCTGTGAGGCTCGTGGCATTTGTGTCAAGGCTAACCTGGCTCAACCCCGGCCGCTGAAAATAGTGACGAGAACTTTCCTGAAGTGCCGTAATCCTTTCGGGAGTTCCGTGGATACCTGAGAATGCTCCCCATCCTGTGAGAACGTACGTCTTGTCAGCATCAAGGAACTGCCATCCGTCCAAACCCGCTGCGAGTGCGTTGCTGTTGATGTCTGTTTCAAGACGCCGATCTGAAAAGAAGCGGTCCGTATAGGTGGTGATCAGGCCGATACCCTGCCGACCATCGTTGAAATCCTTCTGAACTCTTCCCACCCCGTAGTACGTGAGTGGCTCAACTTCGACGGTCTTTCGGAGGCCGCTGGTTTCGATCTGGGCACTTTCCCGGTCTGTCACGGCATGGATCATCCCCACGTTCCAGTCGCCCCCCACCTTGCCAGTGAGTTTTCCTGCGCCGAGGATGTGTGTCCCCAACGGCATATCGACATAATCGTAAGAAGGCAGACTTCCCTGAGGTGCGCGGCCAATCCGCCGGCTGTAGAAGAACGTCGGTCCACCCCAATTGAATCCCCAGAAATTGTTCGCGCCCCCCTGGCCGAACTGAAATATATTAGCCCCCTCAACGAAGAAGGGACGCTTCTCGTCGTAATACGTTTCGACATCACTAAGATTGACGACGGCGGGATCCACTTCGACCTGGCCGAAATCCGGGTTGATGGTTCCGTTGAGCGTGAGATCTGTCCCCAGCGCCAGCTTCATGTCGACGCCGAGTCCGGGGGAGTACTTCGAACCGCTGTTGAACGGATCACCTGCCGCGTGTTGTGAAAACTCCGCACGCGAGGTAACATACGGGAGAACCTCGAAGTCGCGAGTCGGTTCAATGGCTTCGATACCGTCGACATCGATAAATCGGGATACAAATCCACTCCCTTTCTGCGGCGTATAGACTACGAAATCAGTCTCATTTGCGCGGCCCACCATCCGGCTGAAGTTAACGGCCCAAAGGTATTTCTCGGCATGATGGAACCGCAGCTGCGAGAAAGGAATGCGCATTTCGGCTGTCCAGCCCATCTGATCGATTCGTGTTCGTCCCTCCCAGACTCCGTCCCATGAATTATCATTCCAGTCATCATTGTAGAGCGTACCATCGCGAAGTGTTCCTGCCGCGCTGAGAGCGAAGAAGAATCCGCTGCGCCGGTCATGATACGGATCAATATCGAAAGTGAACCAATCGGCTGTCACGTCGGCGTCGCGGCGGCCGAGTATCTGGATGATCGAATCAGGAGCGGTGTCGTACATCCTTGCGGCAACGTACAACGCGTCGTCGTCATACGCGAGCCACACCTCCGTTCGCTGCGAGGGGGCAGAACCTTCATTTGGAAGACGCTGGGTGAAATTCACAAGACCGGGGCGCTGCCAGACCTGCTCGTTGAGACTTCCATCGATCGACATGACCTCATGGACCCTCTCGGCCACGATCTTCATGGAGGGAGTTTGCGAATAACCCGCACTGAACGGTGCGAGGATCAACACGACGGAAAGAGCCCAACAAATCTTCATATCTCACCCTTCTGACAAACGGTCCCGGTTATGCCGGACTCTCAATAAGACTTAGCTGGAAGCGAAAAGGTTGCACTACAGGTGGGAAAGGAACATGGCCCTGCATGACAGGGCCCGAGCCGGGCTCAATGACGCACAATTGCAATCAATGCATCCACTGCCTTCGGGTCATCCGTTTGTCCGAGGCATTGGATCGCCTGTTTTCGGATACGCGGATTTGGATGTGTCCGCGCAATTTTTATCAGCCTGTCGACTCCGTCGGACGTGTGGATCTGAGCGAGAGCGTAGAGAGCCTGACGCTGGACCTCCGTCTGGTCGTCATCGGTGAGGATTGATTCCAGCGTGGAAATCGCTTTCTGAGAGGCACGCTGCCCAAGCCAGAACGCCGCCTTGCCGCGCACCTTGCTATCCCTGGCGCTTTTGGCGAGCGCAATCAACGCATCAAGCGATTCCTCGGTCTGCAGCTGACTCACGGCGAATACGGCCTGCTCCTTCACGCGCTGCGATCGATCGTTTTCTGCCGCCTCCAGAAGAACTGTGAGGCCATCAGGCTTTCCCTGTTGGCTGAGCCAGAATGCAGCCTGCGACCTGACGTCATCCGCTTCGTCGTTTTTCAGGACGTTCCGGAGAATACCGAACACAGCCGCTCCGTTTTGATGAATGCCGATTGCTGTCACAAGTTCCTTCCTGACAGCCGCCGGCACTCGTCGATCGAATTGTTCTTTCAACAAGCTGACACTCTGATCATCGTCCGCAGACCCCAACCACATCAGAGTCTTGTGCTGAAGGTTCACATGGAGTTCCATGCTCGAGAGCTCCACTCTCTTCAACGAGCCGTTTTCATTCGGATCTCCGGAGAACATGAGAAGCACCGACACCTCTTTGATCACGCGTAGGATGTTTGACTTGTCGCCGCCATCCGACGTCCACCGCATCGGTGCATGACCGGCAGAATCACCGGAGATAATGTCGTACAGGTTGCGGCTGTGTTCCCATCCACCGTCCACGAATGTTCCGGAGTTGATGAATGAGCCCTCGCTCATCAGGCGTTTGATGGAGTATCCAATCCAGAAATCCCTTCCGTCGGCAACACGCACGCCTTCTCGTGAAGCCCAGTTCCAACGATCCTCGAGGGCGGCATTCTGCCCAGGATATCGAAGGACTTCCTGGGCAGATACTGCAGCGACACAAAGCACAAGGCCAACGATCAGCGACGATGCCCGACGTGCGCGCATGATTTACTCCTTTGTTGAACCTTCGAGGATTTTCAAAAGTGCGTCCTGGGCTTTCTTCGAGCCGATGTTGCTCAGCGCGCTCACGGCAGCCGTACGCGCCTTCTTCAATGGATCGTTTTTCGCGATATCGAGGAGCACCTCCACCGCCTCGTCGTTTTTTGAATTGCCGAGCACATAGATGGCAGCCACGCGTAAATCCGTGTCCTGCTCCTCCTTCACAAAACGTGCGAGCGTTTTCACGGATGAGGGCCTATCTGCGTTTGCGAACTGATACAGCGCGGCCTTTTTCACTTCAGGCGACTTTGCGTTGTGCAGGATATCGAGGTAGAAATTCGCATCCGCCTCCGTCGTCCCTTCGTGTGAGTTTCCCATTGCATAGATCGCCATCCGCGCGACGCGGTCATCCTGATCTGTCAGAGCGACTTTTCTGAGGAACTGCCGTGATTCGGAAGAGCCGCTTGAACCAATGGCCTGCACCGCAGCCTCCCTGACCCTCGTGTCCTTCGAACCCGAGAGCACTGCTTTGAGAGCGTCGAGAGAGGATGTCGAGTGAATATTCCCGAGCGCGTAGGTCGCGGTTCGCTGCAT
>DATJQB010000256.1:0-2114 GCA_035506075.1 Bacteroidota bacterium
AGGGTCCAATGCAGTTGAAGTGTCTCAATCCATACGCGGTATATTGCCGCAGATCAAGTCAGATCTCCCCCCTTCCGTCACAATCTTCCCGGTTCACGATAGTTCACTGACCATCGTGGAAAGCATCCATGACGTCGAGACGACGCTCATCATAGCGTTCGTCTTGGTCGTGATGGTGATCTTCATTTTCCTGGGTCGCGCAACCGATACCCTGATCCCGGCAATAGCCTTACCTCTCTCACTCCTTTTGACGTTTGTCTCCATGGACGTGCTCGGATATAGCCTCGACAACTTGTCCCTGATGGCACTGACCCTCGCAATCGGCTTTCTCGTCGATGACGCAATTGTGTTTCTCGAAAATACAGTACGTCTCATGGAAGAGGGCCTGAGCGCCCTCGATGCATCGATCGAGTCCGCGAAGGAGATCAGCTTCACGATCCTCGCCATGACCCTCCCACTGGCCGCCGTTTTCATTCCTCTTGTATTCATGGGCGGTCTGATGGGACGCATCTTTCGCGAGTTCTCCATCACGATTGTGACTTCAATTCTTGCAAGCGGACTCGTTTCGCTCACGCTTACTCCGCTGATGACCTCAAGAATGCTGAGTAATCGCGGAGAAGGCTCAAAGAAGACTTGGATGGAACGGACTGTCGGAGCTCTGGAGCACCGGGTTCTAGATGTTTACGGGCGTTGGCTCTGGTTTTTCCTTCGTAATCGCTGGATTTCAAATGTGACTTGGGTGCTCTGCCTGGCCGGAACTGCTTACCTCTTCTATGTAATTCCCAAGGCGTTTTTGCCCGTTGGCGACAGTTCATTCATTCGCGGCGTCTTGGTGGCGCAGGAAGGCACCTCGCCAGAGCAGATGCACGCCTACCAAACCCAGGCTGCCGACATAATCAAGGCAAACCCGGCGGTACGTCACATGGTCAACGTGAGCGGCGCAACGTCCTTCTTCCCTGCGAACCAGGCGTTCTTCGTAGTGTTCTTGAAGGATTCTTCGCAACGTCGGGGCATTGCCCAGATCACCGGAGAGTTGATGGGCGCAGTGAACCGGGCAATTCCCGGCACGGTAGCATTTCTCCAGCCCAATCCTGTTCTGGAAATCAGCACTGGCGCGACTGCGAATACACAAGGTCAGTTCGCTTACGCGATTTCGGGGATTAACCCGGAGGAAGTGTATGCCGCGGCCGACAAATTAATGGGGAGGATGCGAGAGTATCCGGGGTTCCTGTTCGTAAACTCCAACCTCTACAACCACACGCCAAATCTGCAGGTAAACATCCTTCGCGATCAGGCGAAGCTCTACGGGATCTCCGAGGCGCGCATCCTCACACTTCTGCACGATGCTTACTCTGAGAACTACAGCTACCTCATTAAGAAAGCCACCGACCAGTATCAAGTAATTCTGGAGGTCGCCGACGACAAGCGTTCTACGCCTGAGGACTTGGGGAAGCTTTATATCAAGAGCGACGACGGCCAGCGCATGATTCCGTTAAGTGCGGTAACCACATCGCGCATGACAATCGGTCCGCAGGCTGTCAACCACATCAATCAGTTTACAAGCGTGACTATTTTCTTCAACTTGAAGCCGGGATACTCAATCGGACCTGCCACTCAGTTTGTTGAGACAGCGGCGAAACAGATTCTGCCAGCCGGGATACAGGGCGCACTTCAGGGCGAGGCACTGATATTCCAGAACACCGTTTCCGATCTCGCCATTCTTATGGTTGTCGCAGTGTTCGTTATGTACGTGATTCTCGCGATCCTATACGAAAGCTACGTTCACCCGCTGACAGTGCTTTCGTCGTTGCCCGTAGCCTTGCTTGGAGGATTGCTGACGCTGATGCTGTTCCACTCGGAAGCATCGCTGTACGCCTACATAGGGATGTTCATGCTCATGGGCATAGTGAAAAAGAATGGAATCATGATTGTGGATTTCGCCGAGCAGCGCGTGCGTCAAGGGCTGCCTGATCATCGGGCCATACATGAAGCGAGCTTAGAGCGCTTCCGCCCGATCATGATGACCACTGCCGCGGCCCTCCTCGGTGCCTTGCCCATTGCGCTGGGATATGGGGCTGACGGATCTTCACGCCGCCCGCTCGGGTTAGTCGTAG
>DATJQB010000257.1:0-8447 GCA_035506075.1 Bacteroidota bacterium
AAACGTAAAAAAGCAGAGGAAAAGAAGTGTTCTGAACAATGGAAAGTAGTTCATGTGCAATCACCTCTTGAGTCTAGAGGGCTTCGCTGGTAGGAGGACTCATCCTTGATCACACACGTCAAGTCCGCTTGAAACACCCTCTCCCAAGTTGTGACTACCAAGAGTATAGGGTCCCGGACTCGGACCTGCAACCATGTCTTCAATGGAGATCGAAAATGTGGTCGGATGTGGATACGAGGCCACGAGGAACCTGATTATTTGGGTTGTTTCTTCAATTCAAGGGATACTCGCATACGAGTGTGAACACATCATCGGCGGAACAGCCGTAGTTGCTGAATCCGGTTGGGGGCACAAAGATGCCAATCGATTTAATCTAGAAATCGATTGGCATTTCTGTTTATAGGACCTGACCACGAAAAATCAGATCAATAGCTTGTATCCGCCGCCGTGTTCAGAACGGAGGGCAATGTCGCCGAAAGAAAAGAGCGTCGGCCTTCCGATGTGAATAGCATGAGGCGGGTAAACTTGATGCCACCGTGGGGTGGGGCAGGAAGCCACAAGGTGTTTCGGTGAACCCTGGTGGGTGTGTGAGGGGGTCCGCATGCCGCGCAAAACGTTCACACCAGACCACATGATCGCAAAGCTCGACGATGTTGAGGTTCTACAGCGCCAACGCAAATCGATGAGCGAACCGCTTCGACAGTTTGCGATCTGAGAGGTGACATGCTGCAAGTGGCGGAAGGGCGTCTGGTCACCCTCATCTATGGGAGAATTCTTGATCTGGCCTAAATAGATTAGATAATCCTCACCGAACACATCTGCTTCCATGCACCATCAAGAGAGTTGGATATGTGAAGACAATTTCCCATCTTCGCGGGTGACGCGAAGCCATCAGAATCCAGGGTTGGAATCCCACGGTTTTTGACATTGAGATGCCATGGAACATCCCGCCGCCATGTTTGAAAACCTCCGCAAGAACGTAAACAGTCATAAGGGGATGTCAGAAGAGGAGTTCAATCTCGGGACGACGTTCTTTGCTCCCAAGAAGCTCAGAAAGAGGCAGTATGTTCTCCAGGCTGGGGATGTTTGTAAATGGCTTGTGTTCATCGAAAGAGGATGTTTGCGTCTTTACTCAATTGACGATCTTGGAAAAGAACATGTACTCAGGTTCGGGATCGAGGGCTGGTGGATGACGGACCTTGAAAGTTTCCAGGGGCTCAAGCCATCAGCAGCAAACATCGATGCTCTGGAAGATTCGGAACTGCTTTTGATTGGCCCTGAATCTCTTCAGAAGCTCTCCGACACGGTCCCGATTTGGGATCGTTACTTCAGAGTAATAATCGACAATGAATTCAAAGCGGCGATGGCACGCATATCGGATTTCGTGGGTGCTTCCGCCGAAGATCGCTATCTGAACTTCCTCGACCTGTATCCCGACCTATTTCAGCGAATTCCGCTTCACCAAATTGCATCCTACCTTGGCGTCACGCCTCAGACCTTAAGCCGCATACGCAAACAGCTGAGCAAGCATAAGTAGCGTTCGCCCAGCACGTCTCAGACGGATTCCGCTGACGGGATGACGAGTGACCGCCCGACCGAGACGCCGTCTTATCAGAGATTCAGTCTTCCTCTTACCATTTGTTCAGCACATCTCTTCTCCTTCATTCTGAAATTTTCTTACCAATGCTGAATGCGTTGGCGCTCCGGCTGTTGCATATTGGTGGTGAATTCAACATCAACTACCAACACGGAGAGCCATTCATGATTGTCGATCCAACCATCATCGAGGTCAAGACAACAAAAAGCTGGAAGATGCTCTATTGGGCGAGCACACTCCTCGCTGCACTCGCGTTCGCTGCCGTTGGCGCTGCTGACCTCCTACGCGTTCCTAAGGTTGCTGAAGGTCTCGTGCGTCTAGGTTATCCTGCGTACCTCGCGACGATCCTCGGCATATGGGAGCTCCTTGGCTCTACAATGATCATTCTACCAGGACAACCCCGCCTCAAAGAGTGGGCCTATGCCGGCATGTTCTTCACGCTCACCGGAGCTGCGATATCTCATGCGATTTGCGGCGATGCATTCGGACATATTTTCGTTCCGTTTGCGCTCCTTGTCGTCGTCATGACATCATGGGTGCTACAACCCGCTCGAGGAAGCGCTGACCGACATGCTGCAAGGGGTAAGAGCGATGCAGCCCGGCTGGCAGGTGACCAGACCAGGAGTGTCGACGGTTTGACAAAAACCGTGCTTCACAAATCATAGGACAATCTCTTTTTAACTCGAAGGTCTCTATGCGACGGCAACTGTACCTTGCATTCTCAGTAGACCAAGCCTTGCCACACAACAGGTGATATGCCAATGAAGAAGACGATCGCAGTTATCGGTGCCGCGAAAAAGATGGGATCAACAATTTCCTTTGGCCTGGCAGCAGCGGCGTACTGTGTGCTCGTTACCGACGATATCGAAAAAAGTCTCACTCCATTTTTCGGCGCACTTCCCATCCTGCTTGCCAAGATCAGGTTCAAGGTGCCATATGCGGACGTTCGTATCGTCTTTTCAGCAAGAGAGGCGTGCTGGGAAGCCGACATTATCATCCTTGCTGACGAATCGGATGAACAGGCTGGGGTAGCGCGCAGGATCAAGGACGTCGTGACACAGAAGATCGTCATCGGCGTGACAGACGCGCTGGGCACGGGAGTCAACGGCCAGGAAAAAGCTGCCTCAAGCAACACTATCGAAGAACTCGCACGCCTGCTTCCATATTCAAAAATCGTTCATTTGTTCACTCCCAGCTCTCCAGTGGACTCGGCGCGATTACAAGACTCCGAAACGCACCCGGTTGTGCTCGTTGGGGGAGAAGATCAAGAGGCTGTGTCGACGGTAATGCTCCTGGCCCAAGAAGTTGGTCTCAATCCACTGATCGCAGACAATCTGAACAAGTCGAATGCTGGAGGAGACGATGTCCGAAACAGAAGATCTTGACGGAGAATGGACAAGTGAAGTCGGGTCACGCCTGGCGCTGACGGTTGCACCCGACGGTTCTGTGCGTGGCAAGTACTGGAGGGCTGTCGACTCAGCGACAGAAACGGAAGTGTTCCCGCTGGTAGGTCTTCGCACAGGGAGGGTTCTCTCTCTTACTGCACATTTGTGGAAGCATCAGTCGGTCATGAGCTTGGTCGGGCATTACACCGAGGAAAACGGATGGCCGATGATCAAGGCGGTGTGGATGCTGGCAAAAAACGTTTCGGATCAGGAAAATCCTCCGAACCTTGGGAGCTCGATTTTGACCGGATACAATCACTTTGTCCGCTAGTCGCTCCTCTCGATTTCGAATAGAAAGGACATATGCATGGTACAGAACAACGATGAAACGAACATGCTCCACGCGCGAGACACCAAAGAGAATGAGGAGCCAGGGCTCAAGAAGCACGACCCACTGTTCAGACCCATGAATCGCAAGCAGTTCCGTTTTTCCCTCTGGTATTTTCTCAGCACGTTACTGTTACTCTACGTGATGAATACTATTCTCTTCCGGCCCAGAGTCGAATCCATCGATTACAGCGAATTCAAGGCGAAAATCAACTCTGGTGAGATTCATCGGGTCGGAATGGGTGAGCAGTACCTGACGGGAAGCACACGGACCTTGGCTGAGATGGCAAATAGTGACAGCACGTCCAGCCGAGGGAACAATCCGACAGATGCGCCAAAGAACTATCGCGCTGTGCGCATCGACGATCCTGATCTCATCCCCATGTTGGACCGAAAGGGCATCGAATACTACGCTGTTCTTCCTGAGAATACGTCGTGGCTGAACAATCTGCTGTCCTGGATTGTCCCGGCCATCGTGATGGTTCTCGCCTGGATGTATATAAGCAAACAAATCGGCAAGTCCGGCCAGGGGGTGATGTCCTTTGGTGCAAACAAGGCGAAGCTGGTCGCAGAGGGAGACACTGGAGTTACGTTCAGCGACGTCGCCGGTGTCGACGAGGCGAAAGCGGAGCTTGTGGAAGTGGTGGATTTTCTCAAGGATCGACAGAAATATGAAGTGGTGGGCGGCAGGATTCCCAAAGGAGTTCTTCTCGTGGGTCCTCCCGGAACGGGAAAGACACTTCTGGCAAGGGCAGTGGCGGGTGAGGCCAAGGTCCCGTTTTTTAGAATTAGCGGTGCCGACTTTGTGGAGATGTTCGTCGGCGTAGGGGCGGCAAGGGTCCGAGACTTGTTCAAGCAAGCTCGCGAGAAAGCTCCCTGTCTCGTCTTCATCGACGAGTTGGATGCGATCGGCAAGAGTCGCGGATTTTCCGTCGGTGGCAACGACGAGCGTGAGCAAACGCTGAACCAACTGCTTGTCGAGATGGATGGTTTTGATGCACGCTCGGGCGTCATCATCCTCGCGGCAACCAACCGGCCGGAGATCCTCGATCCTGCGCTGCTCCGTCCCGGACGATTCGACCGGCAGGTGTTGGTCGACAGGCCCGACCTGAAAGGCCGTGTCGAAATCCTGAAGGTCCATGCGAGAAGCGTGAAGCTCGATTCGTCTGTTGACCTGGAGATAGTCGGCAGAGGCACTCCCGGTTTTACCGGTGCAGACCTGGCCAATATCGTCAATGAGGCCGCACTGCTGGCTGTCAGGGCGGGCCGCGATCGGATCCTGCCGAAAGACTTTGAAAATGCCATTGAACGCGTCGTCGCTGGCCTCGAAAAGAAGAACCGCCTGATTAACCCCAAAGAGCGTTCGATTGTCGCGTTCCACGAGACGGGTCACGCTCTTGTAGCTGCCTTCACAGAAGGTGCCGATCCCGTCCAGAAGATCTCGATCATCCCGCGTGGCATCGGTGCTCTGGGGTACACCATTCAGCTGCCGACGGAAGACCGCTTCCTTCTCTCGAAGGAGGAGCTCCTGGGTAAGATCGACGTGCTTCTTGGCGGTCGTGCCAGCGAACAGGTCTTCTTTGGCGAGATTTCGACAGGTGCTTCGAATGACATCGCACGTGCGACTGATATAGCCCGAAAGATGATCAGTGATTATGGAATGAGCGAAAAGTTCGAAAACGTTGTGTTGCCCTCGCAGCGGAATCCGACATTTCTGCCCGGTGAGGCGGCTTCCGGACAGAGGGAATATTCGGAATCGACCCAGCAATATATCGACGAGGAGATCACACGCATCATCAAGGGGCGGTACGACAAAGTGGTGAAATTCATTGAGGGGAGGAAGACGGATGTTGAGAAGATTGCCAGAACGCTCCTTGAAGTCGAGTCAATCGGAGCAGAAGAGTTTAAAGCGCTCATCGGCGCACCGGCTGCCGCATTGGATTCCGATATGGCGGCGAGCCGAGAAATGTGAACATCAAACAGTGGAGACATATCATGCGTAACTCGGGCATTTCTGATACTGAACGAGCGGCCATGCCGAACGTAGATTTCAACGGTGTGTGGAGAAGCGAGATCGCTTCGAGTATTAACTTAAGAGTCGAAGCTGACGGTACAGTACGAGGCACATACAAGAGAGCGATTGGCACCGGTTCGGCTCAGGAAGAATTCCCGCTCACGGGCTTTGCAGCAGGGGCCCTGCTGTGTCTCTCCGCGAATCTGGGTAAGTACGGGTCAGTCATCAGCTGGGTGGGTCAAGTCGCCGAAGCATATCATCGACCAGTCATCAAGACAATGTGGATGTTGGAACGATATGTTCCTGATCCCGAGGATCCTGCAAATCTTGAGGGGGCGACTGTCACGGGATATAATCACTTCGTGCGCTAGAAGCGCCTCTGGAATGCAGTTCTTGCGGGAGCGGGTCGACGCTCAGAGGATGTACGGGTTCTGAATTTGTGGATCTTCGGAGCTGGCTCTGTGCAGAGTGGCGAGTGATGAGATCAAAGCTTAAGGAGAGGGCGATAATCATGATGAACGATAGCACATCGCGATCATCCCAGCGTCGGGAAATCAACAAGGCGCTCAACGTCGATGTCATTGAACGACGTCAGGCAGAGGAGTGTCTGCGACAAAGCGAAGGGCGGTTGCACGATGTGCTCGATGCTGCCGGCATCGGCATGTGGGAATTGGATCTTGAGACAGACGAGATTGTATCCTTTGGCCATCACGACAGGATTCTCGGATTCGAATCCGGCACATTCGACGGTACGTTGTCAGGCTTTCAGAATTGCGTTCATCCAGATGATTTTGGGCAGTTAAAGAACGTTGTAGTGTCGGCGCGTGACAAGTGTACGGAATACAATCACGAATTTCGTGTACTCTGGCGGGACGGGTCCACTCACTGGATCTCAGCAAAGGGGCGGTTCACGTACGCGGATTCCGGTCGGCCGATGAAGATGCGTGGCTATCTGGTGGATATCACGGATCGTAAGCAAGCTGAACGAGCGCTTCAGCAAAGCGAGGCGAAACTTAGAGAGGCTCAGCGACTTGCGGGGATAGGTTACTGGGAGCGCGATCCAATCAATGATCGTATCCTTTGGTCAGATGGAATCTCTGAGATTGTTGGCTTGCCGGTGCAGAATGCCTCGTTTACACAGACTCAGTTGCAGGAACTTATCCATCCTGATGACAGGCAACGGCAGCGAGATGCGTTAACTGAAGCTCTCAATGCGAGAAAATCATATGATGTGGAATATCGGTTGATCCGGCCCGATGGGAACGTACGGTTCGTGCACGTACGTGACGAAGTGCAATATGATGCGATGATGCGGCCAATCCGGCTCTTCGGCACGATGCAGGACATCACGGAGCGTAAGCAAGCCGAGGAAAAGATTCATCAATACGCTGCGCGCATGGAGGTGTTGGCGAGGGTTTCGAGGGCATTGGCTGAGTGCCGACAGGACGTTCAAGTTGAGCTCGACACGATTGCTGTGCAAACGGCAAGCCTTATTGGCGACGGTTGTATCATCGCGTTGCTGGCACCTGATGGCAATGGGTTCCAATTTGGGGCGCATCACCATCGCGATCCGGAAGTGCTGAAAACGATGGAAGAAGCACGCACGCATATGCCTATTTTGGATGCCGAGTCTGCGTGGGTCGCAAGAATCTTAAAAACCGGCGAAGGACTGTTGATATCTGAAATTGAGCCCGAGAAGGCCAATCAGGTCATCGATCCACCGTTTCTCAAGTACTTCCAAAGCTTTCTCGCTGTTCCATTGCGCGTTGAAGGGCGGGTGACTGGCATATGTACACTCTTCCGCAGTGAACCGGGCCAATCATATACTCCCGATGATCATGTTCTCCTGCAAGACCTTGCCGACAGGGCTGCTCTTATTACTCAGAATGCCCGACTGTTCAAGCAGGTCGAGATTGGGCGGGAAAGATACGAGGCTCTTTCGCGGCGTCTCATGGACGCACAGGAAGATGAGCGAAGATCTCTGGCCCGCGAACTGCACGATGAATTGGGTCAGCAGCTCACTGCAATCAAGTTTGCACTCGACAATCTGAATCAACAGGTCCGGGATCCTCAGAACGCTGAAAGGATAAGCGCAGCTTCCTCCATGGTGGACGAATTGCTGCAACGAGGTCGCGCGATCGCCCTTGATCTGAGACCATCACTGCTCGATGAGTTCGGCCTGGCCTCGGCTCTTCGGTGGTATGTCAAGCGCCAGGCTGAGGTGGCAAGGCTGGAGTGGTCTGTGAACGCAGAGATTGGGCGTCGCAGATATACAAATGATATCGAGACTGCCTGTTTCCGAATTGCGCAGGAGGCAGTGACAAACGTGTTGAGGTATGCTCATGCAAGCCATCTGGTGGCGGAGTTGAAGGAGATTGATGAGCACCTTCATCTTTATGTGCGTGATGATGGACGTGGTTTCGATGTCGCAAGGGCCAAATCAGCGGCAACATCCGGAAAGAGCTTTGGAATAATCAACATGGAAGAACGGGCTTCCATGCTTGGTGGATCACTGGAGATCACATCGACGCAGGCGAAGGGGACAGAAATTCACGTGCGTCTGCCGCTCCACGCGAAGACGACTCGAGACCAAACGGAAGGCAAATCAAATGAAAGTCATTAGGGTTGTCCTGGCAGACGACCACAGCATTGTCCGGGCTGGAATCCGCCTGATGCTGGAACGGATTGGCGGGGTCAAGGTTGTGGCGGAGGCGTCTGACGGCCGCGAAATCCTGGAAATGGTCAGGAACCATCAACCTGACATCGTGGTGACGGACATTGCAATGCCGCATCTCAATGGCATAGACGCAGCAGGAAGAATCGTCAAAGAGTTCCCAGACATTGGCGTCATCATTCTCTCTATGCACTCCACGGAGGAACATGTCTCTGAGGCGCTAAGGGCAGGTGTTTCCGGCTATGTGCTCAAGGAGTCCGCCCCGGCAGAATTGGAAATTGCGCTCCGCGCCGTCGCAGATGGTAAAACATACCTCAGTCCACAGGTTTCCCAACACGTTATCGCTGGTTACAGAGATCGAACGACGTCTGACACCCGACCGATCTCGGC
>DATJQB010000258.1:0-19016 GCA_035506075.1 Bacteroidota bacterium
TTCTGCCTTCTGTTCCAGCGCTTTCCGCTTCAACTCTGCGAGTTCTTCCTGGCTGTACGCCAGGCGTGTAATAGTAACAAACAAAACCGGAACAATAAAGATGGCAAGCATCGTTGCAGCGAGCATTCCGCCGAGGACTGTCCAGCCGATTGTTGCGCGGGCCTGCGCACCGGCGCCGGTGGCAAATGCAAGAGGCGAGACGCCGAGAATGAATGCCAGCGATGTCATCAGGATCGGCCGGAGCCGAAGCCTGACCGCTTCGATTGTCGCTTCAAGGATGTCCATTCCGCGGTCGACACGGGCTTTCCCGAATTCCACAATAAGAATTGCATTCTTGGCAGCGAGGCCGATCAGCGTAATCAGGCCGATCTGGGCGTATACGTTGTTGCTAAGCCGTGGGAGAAATGTCAGCGTCAGGATCGCTCCGAACGCTCCGATCGGAACAGCAAGGAGCACCGCGAACGGTACAGACCAGCTTTCGTACAACGCAGTCAGGAACAGGAAGACGAATACGATCGACAGGATGAAGATTGCAGTCGTGCTGCTTCCCGCATTGATCTCTTCACGGCTCAGTCCTGAGAACTCGTAGCCGTAGCCTGCCGGCAGGACGCTTGCAGCGACTTCACGGAGGGCCTGGATTGCTTCACCGCTGCTGTATCCTTCCGCAGCGTTGCCGTTAATCTCCGCTGTCCGGAAGAGGTTGTAATGGGTGATGAGGGGCGCGTTCTCCACAACCTGGTAGTTGATGACCGTGCTGAGCGGAATCATCTGTCCCGACGAATTGCGCACGTAGTAGTTCGAGAGGTTTTCGATGCGTGTCCTGAACGATGTGTCTGCCTGTGCGACGACACGGAAATTCCTCCCATAGATCGTAAAGTCGTTCACGTAGCGGCTGCCGAGATATGTCTGCATGGTCGAATACACATCCGCAATGGAAAGCCCCAGCATCTTGCACTTCTCCCTGTCGACGTTGACCTGGTAGCCCGGCGTGTGCGCGCTGAAGAAGGAGAACACGCGGCTCAACTCGGGCCGCTTGTTGGCGGCGATCACAAACGACTGGACGGTTCGTTCGAACTGCTTGATATCGTCGGTACTCTCGCGTTGTTCGAGCTCAAACGAGAACCCTCCCGTCTGGCCGAGTCCGGGGATCGCCGGGGGTGATATCACGACAACGTTTGCGCTCTTGATGGCTGCGAACTTCTGCTGAAGCGTCGCGATGATGGCGTTCAGCTGGAGCGACCGGTCGGTGCGCTCATCCCACGGTTTCAGCTGGCAGAAGATCGTGCCGCTGTTCGATTTTGTGGCGAACGTCACCACGTTCAGTCCTCCAAGCGCGGCAAAGTGACCGATGCCCGGGGTCTGCTGCAGGGTGGACATCATTGTATTCAGCACCTCGAGACTCCGCGATGTGGACGAAGCTTCCGGCAGCTCGAATGTAATGTAAAGGCGCCCCTCGTCTTCGGTCGGAATAAATCCGGTTGGCTTGTACCGGAACAACAACGTCGTGCCGAAATACATGACAACAAGAAGAATGAGCACATACTTGGTCAGCCGGATGGCTTTCTGTACCCCCGCCGAGTACGACAGTGTCGTTCGCTCGAACCAGGCGTTGAACCTGTAGAAGAACCTGTTCAGCCCCTTTGCATTTGCGTCGAAATGAGTCGGTCGGAGAATCAACGTGCAAAGGGCGGGGGTGAGCGAAAGTGCAACAAAGGCCGAGATAAGCACAGAGATGGCGATCGTGATCGCAAACTGCTGGTAGAGACGCCCCACGATGCCCGGCATGAAGCCGACCGGTACAAACACTGCCGAGAGGATCAGCGCAATCGCGACGACGGGACCGGAGATGTCCTGCATCGCTTTGAAGGTCGCTTCCTTCGGGGAGAGCTTCTCACGGTCGATGTAATGCTGGACAGCTTCAACGACGATGATCGCATCGTCGACAACGATGCCGATCGCAAGAACAAACCCAAACATCGTCAGCGTGTTGATCGTGAAACCGAGCGGCAGGAAGAACGCGAATGTTCCGATGATGGAGACCGGGATGGCCAGGAGCGGAATCAACGTGGCTCGCCAGCTCTGGAGGAACAGGAACACCACGAGCACGACGAGAGCGAGCGCTTCCAGAAGTGTGGTCACAACCTCGTCGATGGAGACCCGGACGACGGAGACGGACTCGAATGGCACAACATAGTCGACATCCTTCGGGAATCCCTTTTTCAGAGTCTCCATGGTGCTGTAAACACCCTGGGCAACGTCGAGCGCATTGCTTCCGGGGGCCTGGTAAATCAGCAGGTACGAGGCGCGTTTCCCGTCCACGTACGAGTTGTTCGCGTAGCTGAACTTGCCAAGCTGGATGCGGGCAATGTCGTGCAGATGAACGAACGAACCTTCGCGCGGGTTCGCCCGCACGATGATATTGCCAAATTGCTCCTCCGTATTCAACCGGCTGTTGGTGAACACCGTGTACTCGAACGCCTGTGCATCCTTCTGCGGCGACGCGCCGACAGACCCGGCCGCAATTTGGAGGTTCTGTTCGTTGAGTGCGTTGATCACGTCGTTTGTCGTCAGCCCGCGCTGGGCCAGCTTGTCCGGCATGAGCCAGACACGCATACTGAAATCGTCGGCACGGGTGAACACGTCGCCGACGCCGTTCACGCGCAGGATGGCGTCGCGTATGAAGATGTTTGTGTAGTTGTCGACAAACGTGACATCGTGCGTGCCGCCGGGAGAGTACATCGCGACGAGCATCAGGATGCTTGGATTACGCTTGCGTGTTGTGAGGCCGAGGCGTTTGACATCGTCGGGGAGCTGGGGCGTCGCGATGCCGACACGATTTTGTATGTCGAGGGCTGCAATATCAGGGTTGGTCCCGACATTCAACGTCACGTTAATCGTCGTTCGGCCGTCGCTCGTACTGTTACCGACCATGTAGGCCATGCCGGGGGTTCCGTTGACCTGTGACTCGATTGGGGTCGTGACAGTCTGCTCGACAGTCTGAGCGTCTGCGCCGTTGAAGATCCCCGAGATTTGCACCGTGGGCGGAGTAATGTCGGGATATTGACTCACCGGAAGTCTGAGAATAGCCAGGAGTCCGACAAGAACGATAACGATGGAGATGACGATGGCGGTGATGGGGCGTTGAATAAAGAGATTAGCGATCATTTATATCCTGATGGTATGCTCATGCCGTTGGACAAATCTCGATGTTCGCGATGTGCGCGTTCAATCCTTGACCATCTGCAGAAATCAAGGTTGTGTCAGCTTCCGCGGGGCGGTTGCGCGGCCGCCGGGGCTCCGGCGGGCGCAACAGCAACCAGTGCGTTGTCCCGCAGTCGCTGCATGCCTTCCACGACAACCTGTTCCCCGGCACGAAGCCCGTCTTTGACGATGACCATGTCGTTGACATTCATGCCAAGAACGACTCGTCGTTGAGTCACCTTGTTGCCGTTAAGTACGAAGACGAAGAACTCGCCCATCTGCTCGACAACAGACTTGTATGGGATAAGAATTGAGGAACCGGGGCTGCTTGCCCGCACGCGCAGGTTGCACGTCAACCCGGCCTTGAGCAGGCGCTGCGGATTGGAGAAGATCACGCGGACCCTGATTGTGCCGGTCTGCGGGTCAACGGCCCTGTCGAGCAAACTCAGGTGACCGGCAAGAGGATAGACCGACTGATCGGGGAGAACAACGGTAAACGTGGAGTCTTTGCCGTTCATCGGATTCCGAAGCAGCTCGCTGAAACGGGGGATGAGCCGTTCGTCCACTGCGCAGTCGACCGCCATCGGATCGTCGGAGGAAATGGTGTTCAGCAAAGTCTGCCCGGTCGAGACGGCCGAGCCGAGCTTCACGAGTGAGATCCCGACTGTTCCGTCGAAGGGAGCATACAGTACCGAGTAGCGAAGATTCGTTTCGACGCTCTTCACTGTTGCCTCTGCCGCCTCCACCTGCATCTTCACCGATGCAAGGTCGGCAAGGGCGTGCTCGAGGGTCTGTCGCGCGACCGCATCGTTCTTTGCGAGGTCCGTGTAGCGGTCCGCATCCTGCTGTGCTTTGAACAGATTGGATTTGGCGACGTTCAGGTTTGCGACGGCCTGGTCGTACGCTGCACGGTACTGCTGCTGGTCGATTGCATAGAGCTTCGTTCCTTTTGCCACGTGCTCGCCGTCCTTGAAGAATATCTCCGAGATGTACCCCGACACCTGCGGGCGGAGTTCCACCTGGTTGAGCGCGACGACGGCGGCAGGATATTCGTCGTAGTAGACTGCCGATCCCGCTTTCGCCTCGAACGTTGCAACCTGAACTGGCGGAGGTCCTTTCTGTTCGGCTGCCTTGTTCACCGAGCAGGATGCAAGGATTATGGATCCGAGAAGAAGCGTTGCGGCTGCTGCGTACTGTTGTTTCATTCTAGTTTTCCTCTGGTGAGTAATATGGAACTGTGCCGAGCGCCCTCTGCACGTCAAGTTTGCTCAGCAGCACCTGGTAAAGCGAATTGGTCTGGTTCTCCTGCGCTGTCCGGAGGTCTGTCTCCGCGGAAATGAATTCGAGGTACGACCGCGTTCCTGCCTTGTATTGCAGTTGAATTGTCCGGTACACATCCTGCGCGAGCTCGAGATCTTCCGTAAGAACGCGGTAGTTGTTGAGATTGCTTTTGTAGTTCGCCATCGCCTGTGTGTACTGTGTCGTCATGGAGCTTCTGAGGAGCGCCAGGTCGAACACCGACCGGTCGAGTTGCGCTTTCGCCTGTCCGATCTGCTGGATCCGTTTTCCCCCTTCGAAAATGGGAAACGAGAACTGAAGTCCGACGAACGAATACGGATAATTCTGATTGTAGAGCGGACTCATGAGACTGTTTTGATAGTTGAGTGTGTACGAGCCGTAGAATGCAATGGACGGAAGGAAACCCCAGATATTGTAGTCGAGGTTGTCTTCCTGCAGCCGAACCTGAGTCTGAAGAAGCTGGTACTCGATGCGTTTCTCGTACTTCAGCGAACTGAGGGTGTCAACCCATGCCTCGCGTTCCAGTTGTGTACTGTCGTACTGCAGCTCGAGCCTCGCATCCGGAGGATAGCCCATCTGCTCACGCAGCGAAGCATACCGGACACGCAGAAGCTCATCGGCCTGCCGCCGGTCGGCCCGCGCGTTGTTAAGAGCAATCGTCGCCCTCATGTAGTCTGTCTTGTCGACGATGCCCCCCTGGTACTTTGTGTACGCATCTTTATAGGATTGCTCGAGGCGGATGATGGCTTCGTCGAGAAGCTCGATCTGTTTTTTCGTTACAAGGACGGCGTAGAAGGCCCGGCTCACATTGATGACAACGTCAATCTGTGTGCTCGTTGAACGCTCGGCGGCAAACGCTCGGATGTCGTGTGCGCTCGTGCTTGCGAGGAGCACGTCTCTATTAAAGAGGGTCTGAGAAACATTGAACTGGGCATTCGAAGAATTCGCGAGCCCTTGCTTGATCGGGATGCCCGAGACGATCGCCGTGGGAAGCTGGGGATTGTGCTGAACGTTGAAACTGAACGTGAGCTGTGGAAACCAGTCCGCGAGTTTTCCCTGGATCGTTCTCTCGGCGATTCGTTCGTCGAGCTGTGCCTGGCGTACAAGCGGCTGGTGGAGGACAGCGTACCGAATGCAGTTCTCGAGTGATTCCGGCATCCTGAGTGTATCGGATCTCGGTTGAGCGAAGAGCGCGGGTGGCGACACGGCTGCCAGCAAAAGGAACAGGAACAGAGTTTTATAACGTCGATTGATCATTTCTCGTTTGTGTGAATGCTTCTGGGATTGGTTCGGAAACCTCTTCCTTATAACACGAAAGGACAACGAGAGATTCCGGCGAATGAGAGCGAGAGAGTGAAAATCAGGGATGAGAAGCATCGGCCGCACTCTGCCGGAAATGATGAACGGGGAGAGATTCGTTGATTCTTAGGCAATGCTGCAGTATGTTATCAAAGCGTTGTCCTTCCGATGCACCGTATCGTCCCCTGGGCTGTTAAATGTCCCGATTCGGAGGAGAAGCGGCTTGCGGCGTTGTCGTTTCTCGGAATAATTTCCGACCGCAGAATGACGATCGAGACTTTCTAGCCTCATGAACGTTTATTATTTTGGCGCACCGGCTTGTCGTCAACGCACCCCCCCGGTTGTTTACCGGGACTGAACCGTTTTCTTCCGTACTTGCGAACTCGTGGAACAATCTTCTGGATCCCATGGAAAAACTATCTCGTGTTGCGTTTGTGCTGCTTGTGGTCCTCGGTATTGCCTGCCTGACATCCTGCGGCTCAAAGTCCAATGACCCGCGCCCCGCGCGAGGAGCTTCCGGACGGCCGGGCGCTATGATGGTCAACGGTGTTGTCGTGAAGTCGCAGCCGCTGGATAATGTTGTGAACTCCTCTGGAACAGTGCTCGCTTCAGAATCCGTCGACCTTGCACCGGAGGCGTCGGGTATCGTCGTTGGTATTTTCTTCAAGGAGGGAGCGCACGTTAAGAAGGGGGAAGTGCTTCTCAAGCTCAATGATGAAGATCTCCAGGCGCAGCTGAAAAAGACCAAGCTGCAAATCGAGCTGGCCACGGATCTTGCTGACAGACAACAGAAGCTCTTCGAGAAGGGGAACACGAGCAAGGAGCAGCTGGACATGGCGGTGAACTCTCTGGCGACGCTCAAAGCGGACTATGACAACCTCTCTGCTGCCATCCGCAAAAAGGAGATTCGCGCACCGTTCGACGGCATCATCGGTCTGCGCTACGTAAGCGAGGGAAGCTATGTCTCACCGACGACCCGCATCGCGAGCGTGCAGAAAGTTAATCCGCTGAAAGTGGACTTTGCCATCCCGGAGAAGTATGCAGGCAAAGTTCGCATTGGTGACCTTGTGAAGCTGCGCAGCGATGAAACGAACGTGGAGTTCTCCGGAAAAGTGTATGCGATTGAACCCGAGATCGAGCCGACGGTACGAACGCTGCAGCTGCGCGCAATGTGTGAGAACAAGTCGGAAACGATCTACCCTGGCGGCTACGTCCATGTCGAACTCCGCCTCAAGGAACCAGGCGGCGCGTTGATGGTCCCCACGCAGGCGATCATCCCGGTCCTGAAAGGCCAGACGGTGCTCATGCGCAAGAACGGGGTGGTGGTGAGCGTCATGGTGAAGACCGGCGTCCGCACGCCGTCCGCGGTTCAAATTACCGATGGGGTCTCACCGGGAGATACTGTCCTGACGACGGGAATTCTCCAGCTTCGTCCCGGAATGCCCGTCAACGTTACGGTCAACCAATAGCCGGATTGTAGGACCACTCTGAAAAGATCTCCCGTATGAGTCTCGCTTCGATAAGCATCAAACGTCCTGTGCTCGCGATTGTCATGTCGCTGGTCATCCTGTTGTTCGGGATCATCAGCTTCACCTATCTCGGCGTGCGTGAATACCCCGCCATCGATCCTCCGATCATCAGCGTCCGCACGAGCTACTCGGGAGCCAATGCAAGCGTCATCGAATCACAGATCACCGAGCCGCTTGAAAAAGCGATCAACGGCATCTCGGGTGTCCGCAACATATCGTCGAGCAGCAGCCAGGGGAGCAGTAACATCACGGTGGAATTCAACCTCGACTCTGACCTCGAGGCCGCTGCCAACGACGTCCGTGACAAGGTCTCCGGCGCGAGCCGCTCTCTCCCGCAGGACATCGACAGTCCGCCGGTGGTGACGAAGGCAGATGCAAATTCCGACGATATTATTTCCCTGACGATTCAGAGCGACACAAAGAACCAGCTCGAGGTCAGCGACTACGCCGAAAACGTAATTGCGCAGAACCTGCAGACAATCCCCGGCGTCAGCTCCGTATCGATCAGGGGGCAGAAGCGGTACTCGATGCGCCTCTGGATGGATCCGAAGAAGCTTGCCGCTTACAGCCTCACGCCGCTCGATGTTTACAACGCTCTGACGAACGAGAACGTCGATCTTCCCTCCGGAAAACTCTCCGGCGATCAGACCGAGCTCATCCTCAACACAAAAGGAAGGATGAAGACGGAAGAGGATTTCAACAATCTCATCATTAAGACGGATGCAAACAGGGTTGTACGGTTCAGCGACGTCGGCTTCGCTGTGCTCGGACCGGAAAACGAAGAGTTCATCCTGCGTCAATCCGGGATCCCGATGGTCGGCGTTGGTGTGATCCCGCAGCCGGGGAGCAACTATCTCGAAATTGCGGATGAATTCTATCGCCGGTACGATCAGATCAAAAAGGAACTCCCGGCGGACTACAAGATGGAGATTTCCATTGATAACACGAGGTTTATCAGGCGTTCGGTTGACGAGGTGCAGGAGACGATCCTCATTGCCGTGTCGCTCGTGATCCTTATCATCTACATCTTTTTCCGCGACTGGGTTATCGCCTTCCGTCCATTGATCGACATACCGGTCTCGCTTGTCGGATCGTTCTTCATCATGTATATCATGGGGTTCTCGATCAACATCCTCACCCTGCTGGCGATCGTTCTCGCCACGGGGCTTGTTGTGGATGACGGCATTGTCGTGACGGAAAATATTTTCAAAAAGGTGGAACAGGGGATGACGCCCGTCGAAGCGGCGTTCGCCGGTTCAAAAGAGATCTTCTTTGCTGTCATCTCGACATCGATCACGCTCGCAGCTGTGTTTCTCCCCATCATCTTCCTCCAGGGATTTGTGGGGCGCTTGTTCCGGGAGTTTGGCATCATCATCGCAGGGGCCGTCCTGATCTCAGCGTTTGTCTCTCTGTCACTGACGCCGATGCTGAACGCCCACATGATCCGGAAGAAACGGTCGCACACCCGATTCTACGAGATCACCGAGCGATACTTCGTGACGATGAACAGGGTCTACGAGTCGCTCCTGAAGCGGTTCATGACGCATCGTTGGCTTGCGACTGCCATTGTCGCCGCGTCGCTCCTGATCATGATTCTTGTCGGATCGACACTTCAATCCGAACTTGCACCCCTCGACGACCGCAGCTATCTGAGACTTTCCGCCACAGCGCCGGAAGGGGCGTCGTTCGAATACATGGACAACGTCGTCGACAGGCTTGTGACAATGGTAAACGACTCAATCCCGGAAAAGCGCGTGTGCCTGAGCTTCATTGGCGGATATACATCAGTGAACAACGGCAGCATCAGGATCATGCTGTCGGAGCCGAATGAACGGAAGCGCTCGCAACAGGACATCGCCGATTACGTCACGGCCAAGACCCGCGGCATCACCGAGGCGCGCATCTTCGTCGCCCAGGAACAGACAATCAGCGCCAGCGGCGGCGGCATGAGGAGCGGGCAGCCGATCCAGTACGTCATTCAGAACCAGGATTTTGAAAAACTGCGCCAGGTGCTTCCGAAGTTCATGGATGAAGTGAACAAGAGCAGTGTGCTCTTGAACGCCGATGTGAACCTCAAATTCAACAAACCGCAGATCGACATTACGATCGACCGCGATCGTGCACGAAGTCTCGGCGTGTCGATCATCGATATTGCGCAAACGCTGCAGCTTGCCTTCAGCGGCATGAGGTTCTCGTATTTCGAAATGAACGGCTTCCAGTATCAGGTTATCGGTCAGGTTGACCGGGACAACCGGGACGAACCGCTGGATCTCCGATCGCTGTACATCAGGAACGCGCAGGGAAAACTTGTGCAGATGGACAACCTTGTCATGATCAAGGAGGAGAGCGCGCCTCCGCAGTTGTATCACTTCAACCGGTTCAAGGCGGCGACAATTTCCACCGCCCTCGCGCCGGGGAAAACCATCGGCGACGGTCTTGCCGAGATGAACCGTATCGCGAAGGGCACGCTCGATGATTCCTTCCGCACGGCGCTTGCCGGGGCGTCGCGTGACTATTCCGAAAGCTCCTCCAACATCGTCTTCGCGTTCCTCCTCGCCCTGGCATTGATCTACCTGGTGCTGGCTGCACAGTTCGAAAGCTTCGTCGATCCGTTTACGATCATGCTCACTGTCCCGCTTGCTCTCGCCGGTGCACTTCTCTCGCTCTGGATTACGGGGAAGACGCTCAACATCTTCAGCGAAATTGGCATCATCATGCTCATCGGACTCGTGACGAAGAACGGAATTCTTATCGTCGAGTTTGCAAACCAGCAGAAGGAGAAGGGGATGAAGCTGCTGGAGGCGGCAAAGTTTTCTGCTGCCGCACGTTTTCGGCCGATCCTTATGACAAGCCTCGCGACGATGCTCGGCGCACTGCCGATTGCCCTCGCCCTGGGCGGAAGCGCCAAGAGCCGCGTGTCGATGGGTATTGTCGTTATCGGCGGATTGTTCTTCTCGCTCGTGCTGACCCTCTTCGTTATTCCGGCCATGTATACCTTCTTCTCGAAAGAGAGGAAGGAAGAACCCGGTGCTCATGAGAACGCCTGACGCCGTTCGCTGAATCGTTGCCTCTGGCAATCAAGGTGCCTCGCGTCAGACACCGTTCTTCGTTCTGACCTGCATCCGGTGCGCACAGCGCCGGACGCAGATTGTTTGCGCCGCACTTCGCTGCATCCCTTCGTCTGACCCCCCGTGTACTATCGTCACCTCGTACGTTCCTGCTGTCTCGATTCCGGGAATTGACAATTCTGTATCCTCTTTTCTTGCTGGTTAGTTCTGTTCTTGCAGAACTAAATGAAACTTCGTACCTTGCATCATCGTAGAACTTATCCATGAGGCATCGATGAAGACTGACAAGTCGCAACATCTCAAAGAGCTGGTTGAAAAGATCGGCGTGGCGGTGGAGAAGAGCGGGTTTCAACCGGCGATGGGACGCGTGCTGGCGTGTCTTATGGTGTCTGATCCGCCGTACAAAACATTTGAAGAGATCCATCAGTACCTCGGGGTCAGCAAAAGCGCCGTCAGCAACGCGCTCAATGCGCTGATGTCGCGGGACATCGTCGATTACATCACTCTTCCCGGGGACCGGAAACGATATTTCCAGCTCTCCGGAAACGGTTTGATCACGCAGATGAAACGGAAGATGGGGCTGCACTCAAGCATTCCGGATCTCATGCGTGAGGTGCTGAAGGCACGGACGGGAAAACATCCTGAATTCAACCAGAGCCTGCAGGAGCTTATTGAGTTCGTCGCATTTATGGAAAAAGAGACACGTGCGGCGATCGACAAGTGGGAGTCGATGAAATATAAGAAGTCGTAATTCGTCAGTAGTGATACGAGCTGTACGCAGTACGTTCTGACCATCCTTCACCGTATCTCCTGTTGTGCGCGCTCCCCTCGGCCGGGGGCAGAAGTCAATACTTCTAACAAAGAGGAAACAATGAAACACTGGATTCTTCCGCTCTGCGCAGCGGTGTGCCTGCTGAGTGCACCCGGCATGGCACAGCAGAAACTCGCGCTCACGATCGAACAAGCGATTCAAACGGGACTCGAAAACAGCAAGGCGCTCCATACCTCGCGGTTCAAGCTGGACGCGGCTGATGCGAAAGCAAGCGAAACCGGGACGCTGGGTCTGCCATCGCTTACATTCAATGGACTCTACTCGCGGCTGAGCAGTGTTCCACCCCAGGCCGTGACGCTCCCGGCAGGTTCATTCGGCCCCGGATTTCCGCCGGCAGATGTCGCCATGACGCTTTCCCCGACGATCCTGAACAACTACACATTAAAAGCGACACTGCAACAGCCGCTTTTTACGGGCGGAAAGATCTCCGGTGCCATCGAGGCAGCGTCGTACAACGCAAAAGCTTCCGAGCACGATTTTCAAAAAGACAAGGCCGATGTCATCTACAACATCAAATCAAACTACTGGAACCTCTACCGTGCGATCGAGTTCAAGCGCTTTGTCGACGAGAACGTAAACCAGATGCGGACGCACGTTGCGGATGCGGAACGGCTTCTCCAGCAGGGACTCCTGACAACGAACGACCTGATGAAGGTGCAGGTGCAGCTCTCCGACGCCCTTGTCCGCCAGATCGATGCAGACAATAATGTAACGCTTGCCATGTACCTTTTGAACAATACGCTGGGCCTGCCGCTCCGGACGCCGATCACGCTTGAATCCAAAATAAGCATCAGCGACAGGAACTGGGACATGGTGGATCATCTCGTCAATCAGGCGCTCGACAAACGCCCTGAGATGATGGGAATGGCCGCACGCGTCCATGCCGGTGAAGCGGGTTTGACATCCGCACGCGGCAGCTGGTGGCCGCAGATTTTCATGGTCGGCAACTACAACTATCTCCGCCCCAACCAGCGGTATTTTCCTGTGACCGACAACTTCAAGGGAACGTGGGATCTTTCCGTCTCCGTCTCGTTCAACATCTGGAACTGGTGGCAGACCGGATACCAGTCCACCCAGGCACAGGCGCAACTGGCCCAGGCGAAGGAAGGACTATCGATGACGAAGGACGGCATCACGCTGGAAGTGACGCAAAGCTACCTGAACATTCAGAAAGCGAAAGAGCGAAACGCCGTCTCGGAACAGGGCGTCAAGCAGGCGGAAGAGAACTATCGGATCATGGTCGGAAAGTACAAGGAAGGATTTGCCGCCAATTCGGAATTGCTGGATGCAGAGATCGCATTACTGCAGGCCAAACTCAACCTCACGCAGTCACTTGTTGATTACGAACTCGCCGGCGCACAGCTGACTAAGGCAATCGGCGAATAAATCTGTCTCAGGGAAAAAAGGACAATCATCATGCGCACGAAGACAAAACTGGCTCTGATCGGGACGGCCGTCATCGTCATCCTCGTCATTCTCATGGCGAGAAACAGGGCTGCACTCAATGCTCAACACGAAGGGGGATCGATGAGTACGGCAATCTCGGTCTCGACAATCACCGCCGTCCGGCAGTCCATCAATGACAACATTTCGGTGGTCGGAACCGTCAACGCAATGAATGACGTCGTCGTTCTCTCCGAGACGCAGGGGCGAGTCGTGAAGATCAACGCCGAGGTGGGAGAGTTCAAGCCGGCGGGCTCGGTTCTTGTCGAAGTGGACAGCGAACTGAAGGTGGCCGCTTACAAGGCCGCCGAAGTGACCTATGAGAAGGCGAAGAAGGATCTCGAGCGGTACGAGTCCCTCTTTAAAGAGCATTCGATATCGGATTCACAGATTGAACAAGCCCGGTGGAATTACCAGACAGCAGAATCGCAGTACATTGTCGCCCGGCGGCAGCTGAACGATACAAAGATTACCACCCCAATCTCCGGCTATGTCACAGCGCGCATGGTCAACGTCGGCACGATGGTCATGGGAGCTCCGCAGGCGACCCAGATTGCCGATATCGTCGACCTTTCGCGGGTCAAGGTGAAGGTAAGCGTTGCGGAACGGGATCTCGGCAAGCTGCGTGTCGGTGACGCCGCGGAAGTGACGTCGGAACTGTTTCCGCACACAACGTTCACGGGAACCGTGTTCTCCGTTTCCGCGAAGGGGGATGAGGGGCATACCTATCCTGTGGAAGTGCTTCTGAGTAATCCGAAGCTGGACCTGAAGGCCGGCATGTTTGTCACCGTGACGTTCAAGCCCAAATCGTCCGCGCCGGCTCTTGTGATTCCGCGCGCGGCGCTTGTCGGAAGCCTGCAGGATGCCAAACTCTTCGTGGTCAAGGACAACGTGGCAAAACTGCGTTCGGTCACCGCGGTGCGGGAGATAGGAACGAGCGTGGAAATCTCGAGCGGCCTGGAGGAAGGGGAGATGGTGGTGATCGACGGGCAGGATAATCTGAGCGACAATGTGGCGGTCGTCGTTCGAAAGTAACGGCAGAAAAGGAAAACGAACATGACGATCACTGAACTATCGATTAAACGCCCGACCCTCGTCGTCGTTGTCTTCACCGTCCTGGCGGTGCTCGGAATCTTCAGCTACTACCAGCTCAACTACGAGCTGCTCCCGAAGATGTCCATCCCCGTGGTGACGGTGACGACGGTCTACCCCGGCGCATCCCCGTACGAGGTGGAAAACAACGTCAGCAAGATCATCGAGGATGCAGTCTCGGGGATCGACAAGATCGACAACGTCCGCTCGACGTCGTTCGAGGGCATGTCGCTTGTCATCATTGAATTCAAGCAGGATGCCAACATCGACTTTGTCGTCCAGGATGCGTCGAGAAAAGTCAACGCCGTTCTCGCACAGCTTCCAACCGATGCCAAACAGCCGACGGTGTCGAAGATTGCCTTTGACGAAATCCCGGTGCTCCGGCTCGGCGTGACGAGCCAGATGGATGCCAGGGAATTCTACCAATTCATGAAGGACCGGATCCAGCCCAGGATTTCGAAGATCGCGGGCGTCGCACAGGTTGCGCTTTCCGGCGGGGAAGAGCGGGAAATCCGCGTGAACCTGAATGCCAGGAAGCTCCGCGCGTACAATCTTTCGATTCTCCAGGTCATGCAGGCGATCCGCAGTGCCAACATGGATTTCCCTACGGGCAACTTCAAGGATAGCGACGCGCAGTTCGTTGTCCGTATCGCGGGGAAATTCAGGTCAATTGAAGACCTGCGCCAGCTCGTCATCGGACGGACGCGCGTGGGGGGCGACATCCACCTGACGGACGTTGCAGAAGTACAGGACGGGAGAAAAGACTACTCGCAGATCAACCGCGTCAACGGCATTACGTCGATCGGCATCCAGGCGGTCAAGCAGTCTGATGCCAACGCAGTGCAGGTGAGCAAGCTTGTGCGGGAAGAGCTGAAGAAGATGCAGGAAGAATACAAGAAGCAGGGGGTTGTGTTCAACATTGCGGAAGACAGCTCGACGTTCACCCTCGATGCGGCCAATGCCGTGAAGCAAGACCTCCTGACGGCCGTGCTCATGGTCGCGATTGTCATGCTCCTGTTCCTGCACAGCATCAGGAATTCGCTGATCGTCCTCGTGGCGATCCCTGCGTCGCTTATCACGGCGTTTCTCTTCATGTATGCGATGGATTTCTCGCTCAACCTGATGACGCTGCTTGGTATGTCGCTCGTGATCGGTATCCTTGTGGACGACTCCATCGTCGTGCTCGAGAACATTTATCACCATCTTGAAAAAGGGGAGGAGCAGAAGGCTGCAGCTCTTCGCGGCCGAAACGAGATCGGGTACGCCGCACTCTCCATAACGAAGGTCGACGTCGTCGTGATTCTGCCACTCTCGCTTGTAAGCGGAATCGTCGGGCAGATTATGAGACAGTATGCCCTGGTGGTCGTCGGCACAACGCTCACGAGTCTCTTTGTGTCGTTCACGATTACGCCGACTCTCGCTTCACGGTTCGCCAAAGTGGAGCGCCTGACGGACAGGACCCTGCTCGGGAAATTCGCTCTCCTATTCGAAAAATACTATCACCAGTTCTCCGAGTTCTATCAGCGCCTCCTGCGCTGGGCGCTTGTGCACAAAGCGCGTGTTGCGATCGGCGTCTCCTTGATGTTCCTCGTTTCCCTGTTCCTGCCTGCGCTGGGGTTGATCGGCAATGAGTTCATGCCCCAATCGGACAGGGGAGAGTTCAGCGTTTCCGTGGAGATGGAACCGGGCACATCGATCGAGCAGAACAACCTCGCAACGCTCGGGATCGAGCGGACACTGGCACAGATGCCGGAGATCGAAAAGGTCTTCACCGGGGTCGGCTCCCAGTCGTCGGGCTCGCTCACCTTGTCGAGCGACAACCTCACGCAGATGAATGTGACGCTCATTCCAAAAGAGCTGAGGAAGAAAACGACGACTGAGGTCGGGGAAGAAATCAAAGTGAAGTTGAAGGAGATCCCGGGTCTCAAGGTGTATGTCAATCCGATTGGTCTGTTCGGATCGGCGAACCAGGCATCCATCCAGATTGCCGTCACCGGGACCGATTTCACATCCATCACACAGGCGGCAAAGCAGGTGGAAGATGTGCTGATGAGTGTTCCGGGGACAACCGACGTCCGCCTTTCGTCTGAATCGGGAAAGCCGGAGATGCGGATCGAGATCGACCGTGCCAAGATGGCGCAGCTCGGTTTGTCGGTTGCTGATGTGGGAACGACGCTGCGCGTGGCCCTGACAGGCGACGACCAGTCGAAGTACCGCGATGGCAGCAACGAGTACGATATCCGGATCCGGTTCGATGAATTCAACCGTTCCCGCACCGACGACATCGGAAGCATCACGTTTCTTAACAACCGCGGGCAGCAGGTCGAACTGAAACAGTTCGCCGCGATCTACCAGGCGTCGGGACCGACCAAGCTCGAGCGCCGCGACCGCATCGGCCTGATCTATGTCAACGGTGAAACACTCGGCCGACCGACTGGAACGATCATGGAAGATTTCAAGACGCGGATGGCCAAGGTTCAGCTTCCACCCGGTGTCACGCTTGCATATCTCGGCATGGAAAAGATGCGGGCAGAGGGATTCACGAGCCTCTTTCTCGCCATGCTCACCGGCATCCTGTTTATCTACCTGATCATGGTGGCGCTGTATGATTCGTATGTCTATCCGTTTGTCGTCCTCTTCTCGATCCCGCTTGCGATGGTCGGCTCGATGGTCGCGCTGGCGGCGACGGGGAAGGCGCTCAGCATATTCACGATGCTCGGCATCATCATGCTGATGGGACTTGTGGCGAAGAACGCCATCCTGCTCGTTGACAGGACCAACCAGACGCGCATCGAGAACGGTTTGTCGGTCTATGACGCGCTCCTTGAGGCCGCTCAGTCACGGTTACGCCCGATCCTCATGACGACCCTGACGATGATCTTCGGCATGCTGCCGATCGCAGTGTCAACTGCGGAAGGATCTGAATGGAAATCAGGCCTCGCCTGGGCCATCATCGGCGGGTTGACGAGCTCCCTGTTCCTGACGCTCGTTGTGGTCCCGGTCGTGTACATGAAGGTCGATGAGTGGAAGGAGAAGATTCCTGCATTCTTCAGCAAGCCGTCCGACATTGTTGCAAGATTCCGGCGCAAGGAACGATCCGTCGCATAACAGGCAGATCACAGATAAATCGAAGAACGAAAGAGCAGCCAGCAATCTTGGCTGCTTTTTCTTTTTAGAACGAAGAGTGTCGTGTACGGACCGGAAGATGAAAAATAATTCATCTTGACGGAGAAGCTGAGCTCTCATTAAACTCCAGCCCGCCTCAATTGTCAGACCTGTAACCGCTCGTTATTCCTACCTTGGGCGGCCTTCTACTAACCTCCCTGGCCCCGATGCTCACGGTGCGTATCGGGGTTTTCTTTTTCTATTTGGAGGTGCTGCAAAACGTAGAATGTCCGGGACGAATCGCACATTGTTAACAATTGTCAAACATGAAGCCGTGCTGGAACCGGCCGTTCCTGGTCCCGTCCAACGAAGGAGTCCACTTTTTGTGTTCATGATCATCGGAGATACCGAATGACAAGGCGTTCTATTTCATTTATTCTTGCTCTTCTGATCTGTGGAGCAACTCAACATGTCAGCGCCCAATGGATCCAAACAGGCGGTCCATTTGGAGCGACGACGATACTCTCACTCGCTGTCAACGGAACGACCGTCCTGGAAGGGACCACAGCGGGAGTGTTCCGATCAACCGATAACGGGGCAACATGGAGCTCGGCCAGCGCCGGGCTCACGAATATGAGAGTCCATGCCCTGGCGGTCAGCAATGATTCGAGAGGATCCGCTGTTTTCGCGGGTACCGAGGGCGGAGTATTTGTTTCATTCAACAACGGAGGAACCTGGGCTCAGATCGATTCGGGATTAACCACCCTGACGGTATACACGCTCTCCATTCGTCCTTCGGCGTCCGGGAGCACGACGATCGTTGCCGGAACTGCCGGCGGCGGAATCTTCCTCAGCACGAATTACGGTACATCCTGGACACCTGCAGATTCGGGCCTGACCGATCTGTACGTCACATCGTTTCTCGTCACTCCGACGGGTGCCGGCGGTTCGAACCTCTTTGCGGGGACGGAAGGGGGCGGGATCTTCCTCTCTTCGGACAACGGCTTGAGCTGGAATCCGATCGACACAAATCTGACGAACATGTTTGTCTGGTCCCTTTTCTCGTTTGCCAATACCAACGGAGCGAAGACGCTCGCGGCCGGCACGTCAGGAGGGATCTTCCTGTCGGTTGATAATGGGCTGACCTGGGTTGCATCCGATTCCGGCCTGGCAGACACTTCCGTCTGGGCGCTTGCGTCGAAACAGGCAAGCGGCGGTGCACTGCGGCTCTATGCCGCCACCAACAGCGGAATCTTTTCATCGTCAGACTACGGGATGTCGTGGAGCCCGCTTGGCACGGGACTCTCCAATCAGAATGTACTCTCGCTTGTGTTCAACGGCTCCACGATGTTTGCAGGAACCATCGGGGCAGGCGTTTTTATTTCCCCGGACATGGGATCGACGTGGAATGCCGTGAACGCGGGACCGGCAAATACGTACGTCTGGTCTCTCGCGACCATGCAAGCGACAAACGGAAAAACGGAACTTTTTGCAGGAACCGATGCAGGCATTTATCGATCGACGAACGGCGGCGACCAGTGGAGTTCCGTCAATGCGGGGCTCTCGAATCCCAGCGTCGTCTCACTTGCGGCCATCACGAACACCTCCGGAGTTGCCACCCTCTTCGCCGGAACGTCGAATGGAGTCTATGCCTCAACAGATCACGGTGCATCCTGGTCATTGGCCGATTCAGGACTCACGCGCGCAACTGTCTGGACCTTCGCGGGGAACTCGTACGGACTGCCCGTCACAACGATTTTTGCAGGAACGGATGGATCGAACGTTTTTCGATCCACGGATAATGGCGTCAATTGGTACGTCACACCCACGGCTCCGACGAACAGCTACATCCGGTCGCTGCTTGTTGTCCCCACCGGCTCGGGACTGGCAAATCTTTATGCGGGCACTGAAGGGGGAGTCTTTCTTTCGTCGGACAACGGATCGACGTGGTCACAGATGAATTCAGGACTCATCAAGACGTACATCTATTGCCTTGCTGCGGGATCGAACGGGGTGGGAGGAACCAACCTGTTCGCCGGAACTCCAATCGGTGTCTTCCGGTCCACGGATGCAGGCACGAGCTGGGTTCAGCTCGATTCGGGGTTCACGAGCAAATACATCTATTCGATGGCGGTCGTTCCCAACGGT
>DATJQB010000259.1:0-15845 GCA_035506075.1 Bacteroidota bacterium
TGTAGATGCCGCAAGCCGTAATCGGACCTTCATGAGTACGCCACTGCTGATCAGAAACGATATCCTTGTGCGAACCATCAGCCATCTCGATGTGTATCTGCAAAATGAACCGTTTGGACTTTTCCCATTTCCAGCCCCACCGTGAGTAGCTGGAATCGTACCCGCCGCCGAGCATTACGCCCGCTGCATTTCCATTTTGCCGAATCAGTTTGGTTACATCGTACGTGTCGTAGAGATTCACACGATCATAGTGGGAGTTCGGAGGCGCCAGAACCTGATCGCCGACTTTAGCTCCGTTCAGATAGAGTTCATACCATCCCAGACCATAAATAGAGGCTGTGGCTCGTATGATCTTTCCGGAGAGGGAAAATTCACGCCGGAACAGAGGCGCTGCTGCCTTATCACTCGTTGCTTCTGCAATCCATTTGGCGTGCCAATCCGAAGGTTCCAGCAAACCAACCTGCCAATGTCCCGGTTCGCTCCATGCGGATGGTCTGCCAAGTTCATCCCAGACGCGCACCTGCCAATAACACAGCTCGCCGTCCGCCGGGGCGACACCGTCATAAACCACGGCCGTGGAATTATCAGAGATCACTTTTCCGCTATCCCACAAATCGCCCATGCCGCGTCGGAGCGAACTCGGCTTCCGGCTGACAAGGATGCGATAAGCGGTTTGGCGGCTGCCGCGTTGCGTTGAACTCAGGATCCAGCTCAGCGTCGGCTTGCGATGATCGATGGCAGGGGGATTGACAGCGTGGTCGCAATAGAGACGTGCGACTTGAATGGAACAAGGAGATTTCGCCATCAACCCAGCATGGGTGATTATCACCAGACTGAGCAAGGCGTAGATAACATACCTGCTATTCAGTGTCGATGCCATAGGAGTTCTATAAGACAACAGTTCGCCGTTTTGGTGTTAGAGTGATTTCTCCACCGTTCCGTCAACGCGCTGGCTTCTGCCAATGTATCAAAGATCTCTCCGTTGAGCAACTCATCTCTGAGCCTCCCGGCATCTGAATGACCCGGAAAAGAAATCTGTCAATCTCGAAACCTGGGGAGGCGACCGACGTATAGACAACGGATTTGCCGCCGCTGGCCCGATGTTCATCGATAGTTGCCTTGGTGGTTGGGTTCATTGTTGTTCTCAGGGATTGACAAATGACAATTGCGCTGAAGAGAATTTCGGAATGGATCCGTTGGCAACGAGTGCCAGTTCGAGGCCTAAGGATACTTCAGCCGAAAAGAGAGACCATCGTTGTTGTGAGCTATGCGGTTTTCTATGTCCTGGCTGCGGGGATTTGCGGCTGGCTCGTCAAACATTACCCGCAGCCGCTCCTTGGATCCGCGGGGTTCACCGAAGATGCATGGTATGCTCTCCTCTTCAAGATCGGGCTGCTCCTCGTTGTCCCGGCTGCCTGGTTTTTGAGGCAGGGGTACCGGATCACAGATTTGCTGCCAACCTGGAAGTTCGAATTCAGGTCAGTTGTTTCGATTGTCTTGTCGTTCCTGGCGGGCTTGAGCCTGAACCTGGGACGTATTCACTTCATTACGGAAGCCGCGGGAGGCTTTTCGACGGCGGATCTCATCGCACGTTTTGGGATAGGGATTGTGCTTCCGTTGTTCATGGCCGGCATCCCTGAGGAATTTGTATACAGAGGGATCCTTCAGACGCGCCTCGAGCTTCAATTCGGACGAATCTTTGCGATCCTCACCACCGCACTGCTCTTCACTTGCTGGCATCTTCCGACCCGGTTCCTGCTTGCACGCGGCGTCGAAGGATCGGCTGGAGATTTCGGATCAGTTTTGATGGGAACCGGCATCCCGGTCTTTGTCGTGGGGCTGATCTTCGGTCTTTCATGGGACCGATATCGGAGCATCCTTCCGTTGATTGCAGCTCACTGGGGAATCGATATCATACCTCAAATAGTCGGCTTCCTGGGTGTCCGTTATTGAAGACGAAAACGAGTTCGCCGCAGTATTATTCCCTCGCCGTTAGTCGTAAACGAATTGATTGTTGATGCCCGGGGAGAGGTAGAGCTAAACAATCGCTCAATGCACCGCAGCCGTCGGCCGCACCTTCAGGAGTTCCTTCGATTTTGAAAATACAAGCGTGACGATCACCAGTGTTGTCATTGCACCGAACACTGCGGACGGCACCGTCCCCATCAACCGCGCAGCAAATCCCGATTCAAACGCACCGAGCTCGTTGGAGGATGCGATGAAGATCCCGCTGACGGCCATGACCCTTCCCCGCATGGCGTCGGGCGTCATCAATTGAAGAATGGTTTGCCGGATGACGACGCTGATGCTGTCGAATGCCCCGCTCATGAACAGCGCGAGCACGGAGAGAATCATCCAGGGCGAGACGGCGAAGATGAGAATCCAGACGCCGAACCCGGATGTAGCGATGAGAAGGTTGCGCCACGGATTCTTGATGATCGAAAACCGGGCCAGGGCGATGACTGTAACGATGGCCCCGGCTGATGAAGCTGCACGGAGAATTCCGAGTCCCCCCGCACCGACATGAAGAATATCCTCAGCATAGATGGGCAGGATCGCCACGACGCCTCCGAAGAGAACGGAGAGCATATCAAGCGAAATGGAGTAGAAGATGATCTTGGTCCTGTATGCGAACCGTACTCCTTCCATCACGCTGCGCATGACGCTTGTTTCGTTCGGATCGGACGGAACGGGTTTGTCGCCGATGCGCCCGAAAAGATACCAGCTCCCCGCAAGAAGGGCGACGACGCAGAGCAGCGTTCCTGACAGACCGACGGCGAGATAGAGAAACCCCGACAGGGTAGGCCCGACTACTGATGCGACCTGCCAGGAGGATGTGCTCCATTTGGTGGCGTTTTCGTACAGCGATGGCGGGACCAGGAAGGCCCTGAGCGCCGAGACAGCCGGCGCGCGAAACGCCCTGCAGACACCGATGAAGAAGATGACGACATAGAACACGGCAACAAGCGTTTCGGGAGAAAGCCGTTGAGACTCCGCCGCAATGACGCAAACGTACAGGCAGGCGGTCGACATTGTGACAAGTGCAACACTCCAGAGTATGATCGTGCGCTTGCTGAGCCGGTCGGCTATGTGTCCGCCAAAAAGGGAAAGCGCGATGTACGGAAACGCGGCAGCCAGACCGGTAAGACCGAGTGCCATGGGGTTGCGCGTGATCTTGTAGAGCTCATAGGCAATCACAACTTCCTGGACCAGGAGGGCCATATTGTGAATTGTCGACGCCGCGATGTAGTATCGGAATTCCGGATGCCGGAGCGCAGAGGTACCATTGGAAGTGCTTTGATTACCTGGAGTCATTGATATCAACATTGATCGTTCATGTGCTCAGATCACCGGATCATCGCTCGTGATGTGGGTCGCGACGACAAGGCACGAGTGAACTCGTCTAAACAATGCTCCAAAGTACAAAATTCCCTGCCGATGGGGAATGATAAACTCAATTCAGATCCATCTCCGACCACCTTGCCGATGCCTTCGCATCAGGCGACGGGTCTACGCAAATCGCGCCCGCAACGACTGTCGCAAATGGGAACTCGAAATGAACCACCAGCGTTGACATCTCCATCAAGAAAAACCTCGCAGGACTATATGATCAGGTCAGGATTTGTAATTCAGAACCCCATAACGTTGTCGCGAACCACCGTCCTTGAAACGGGCTCGGAAACTTCCGGCCGCGGTTGGTTGCTCGAACATCGGAGCCCCCCGCATGCAGGGCCGGACGTCCAGGAACATTTTCATATGAAGTGGACCGAGACGTTTGAGATCATCGCCGGGGAGGCCAGCTATCGGCTCAATCATGAAACGAAATCAGCTTCGGCGGGAACGAGTATCGTCATGCCGCCGCGCCAGCCGCATATCCATCCCTGGAATGCAGGTGATACTGAGCTCGTCTATCGCCAACGCAACGATTTTGGAGGAGTGGATGCGCAAGCGGTGGACGATGTGTTGGGGATTTTCGCGACGAGGGCGGGACTTGTGCGAGAGGGGCTGTGCGATGAGAAGGGAAGGCCGAAACATCCGCTCCAGCTTGCCGTCATGCTCAAGACACTTGTGAAGCACGGCGGCTACGATGCCAGCATGTCCGTGGCAAAACAAAACTTCCTTGCAGCCACGCTCGGCACCATCGGATCATTGTTGGGATACAAGGCGGTGCACGAACGATATGTCGCGCAACCTCTGATGACAGTCGAGCAAGTGGCATCCTGGCGAGGATGATTGTATCGATGGCGAGTCTGCTTGCCCGGGTATCCCGTACGATTGGAATGAATGATGGCGGCCAGTGTGTTCCCGGGTCGCCAGCACGAGTCATGCTCCTTCCAGGTTTTCTTCATACCTCTTCTGCCTTTCAACTCCGTTCTATTTCGATCGCATTCGTGTGCACAAAACCGATTCGCGTTCTGCTGGCTGCCGCCAATCTCCACCTTCTCCGCTGAAAACGCAAACCGAAGTCGAAACAAGAATCGTGTGCATCCAGAGAATGAGTTCCGTATCTTGTGGGCGAACACCATTCTACAGGGAGACTACGAAATGGAACAACGATTTGACTGCTACATGCCAACAAGGATACTCTTCGGACCCGGACGACTGAAAGAGCTTGCAACCACACCATATCTGCCGGGGAAAAGAGCGCTCATCGTTACAGGAGCGGGACAATCGATGAAGAAACACGGCTATCTCGATCGTGTGATTGGCTACCTGAAACAAAACGGTGTCGAGAGCGTGGTGTTTGACAAGATACTTCCCAATCCTATCGTCGAGCACGTGATGGAAGGCGCGGCGGCTGCACGTGAACACAAGTGCGATTTTGTCATCGGCCTCGGCGGCGGAAGTCCGATGGATTCCTCGAAAAGCATCGCAGTTATGGCGACAAATCCGGGACATTACTGGGATTATATTCATGGAGGGAGCGGGAAGGGGAAAAACGTCCCCAACCAGCCGCTGCCGATCGTCACCGTGACAACGACCGCTGGAACCGGCACGGAAGCAGATCCCTGGACGGTCATAACGAAGAGCGACACAAAAGAGAAAATCGGCTTTGGCTTCGATGGAACATTTCCGGTTCTCTCGATCGTCGACCCTGAGCTGATGCTCACGGTTCCGCCTGACTTCACAGCGTACCAGGGGATGGATGCGTTCTTCCATTCTGTCGAGGGATATCTTGCGAAGGTGCATCAGCCCGCGGGGGATGCATACGCACTTATGGCGGTCAGAGCGATAGCGCAGTTCCTTCCTGGGGCGGTCCGCGATGGGAAGAACCTCGAAGCGCGTACCGAGGTCGCATGGGCAAATACCGCTGCCGGAGTTGTGGAGTCGCTTTCTTCCTGTATCTCGCATCATTCTATGGAGCATGCAGCCAGTGCTTTCCATCCGGAGCTTCCGCATGGGGCAGGATTAACTGCGCTTTCAGTTTCCTACTTCACGTTTATGGCGAAGAAATGTCCTGAGCGATTCCCCGCACTGGCCGAAGCTATGGGGGAAAGTCTCGACGGACTTTCCACAGCGCACGAGCGGGCCATGGCCTTCATTGCAGCGTTGAAAAAGCTCATTGTCGGAGTTGGCATGGCAGACTTGCGCCTCAGCAATTTCGGAGTTCTGAAATCGGATATACCTGCGATGGCACAGAACGCAATGGACACCATGGGCGGACTTTTCATTGTCGATCCAGTCCAGCTGTCATACGAAGATGTCGTCGCCATCTACGAAGGATGTTTTTAGAAGAGCCGGACGGTGCCGTGAACATCCGATCGTCACCCTGTTTCTTCAGACGCTCAGTCTTGCGAACCTTCCGCATTCTGTTTCTCTCGTTTGTCCTGTTTTGCGCCCCCCAACCGGCGGGAGCGCAGAGCAGTGTACGGTACAACAACCAGCAGCTTTTTCTCAACGGCGCAAATCTCGCCTGGATGAGCTTCGGCAATGACATCGGACCGGGAACGCGCGACTATACTTCCTTTGGTTCCATCCTTCTCCAGCTGCACAACCGCGGTGGAAACGTTCTCCGCTGGTGGCTCCATGCAAATGGTGCCGTGACTCCCGAGTTCAACGACACAGGCCTTGTCGTCAGCCCTGGCCCGGGGACGATTGCGAGTCTGCGAAATGCGTTGGACATTGCCTGGCAAAGGGAGATCAGCGTAATTCTCTGCCTTTGGTCGTTCGATATGCTGAGGGGGACAAACACCAACGCTGTCCTGGCGCGCAACCTGAAGCTCTTGACCGATACCTCGTCCATTCGGGCGTATATCAACAATTGCCTTCTCCCGATCGTCGATTCGCTCAAGGGACATCCGGCAATCGCGGCATGGGAAATTTTCAACGAGCCGGAAGGAATGAGCAACGAGTACTATTTCTATCAGGCGGATCCCCACGTTCCAATGTCTTTCATCCAGCGCTTTGTGAACCTGTGTGCCGGCGCCATCCATCGGCGCGACTCGACGATTCTCGTGACAAATGGGGCGTGGAGTTTCAAATCGCTGACAGACGTACCGCTCGGTTCCTTATCGAAGTCCGCCGTCACATCAACAGGCTCAGTCGATGTACAGCAGATGGCGCAGAGTTTCAATGCAACACACCGATACCCGATGAGTGTTGCGGAATTTGGCGAGTACCTCCGAAGAATTGCACTCTCCGACAATTACAATTTCTATTCCAACAGCCGGTTGATTGCGGAAGGGGGTGATCCAAAGGGGACGCTCGACTTCTACAGCGTGCATTATTATGATTGGGGAGGGACGCAGATCTCGCCACTGCATCATCCATCAGGGACCTGGCAGCTCGACAAGCCGGTCGTGGTCGCGGAGTTTGCTCTCAAAGACACGTACGGAGTCACAAAGGGAGACATCTACAAGACGATATTTAGAAACGGATACGCCGGAGCGCTCGCCTGGTCGTGGACCGATGTATCCTTTTCGCAGCCGCCGGATATCCTCGCAGGCACCCGGTCAATTTGGGACATGAACCGCGGTGCAGTCGACATTCATGGTGTCGGAAGTGACTGGGCTGAAGTGAACATCACTTCTCCGTCATCCGATTCCGTGTTTGCAGCCGGTTCTGCCGTGGCGATCAGTGCAACCGCCAGCGTGATCGATAACGGATCGGTGGTCAGTGTCGATTTCTATGCGAATGACACGCTGAAGATTGGGACATCCGGGACAGCTCCATATTCAGTTGTGTGGCAGCATCCGCCGTCGGGATACCACGCGCTGACTGCTGTGGCAACCGGCAATCTTGGACATCGAAGCAGCTCGGATAACGTCCGTATCCAGGTAGGGACGGCATCGATTGTGAAGCTTGAAGCGGAAGGGGGAGCGAAAGCAGGAGATGTCTCGAACATGTTCGTCCGATCTCTGCCGACTGCCAGCGGCGGTGCGTACCTGGAATTGCGAACTCAGTCGGGGACAATTTCGTGGACAATTCCTTCAATCCCGGCGGCAGGGCTCTACGATATTTCCTTCGCATATCGCTTGTCGTTCGACACTCCGAAGTCACAGTATCTGAACATCAACGGCGTGAGGGCTGCCACTGTGACGTTTGACGGACCCATGAACGTATGGTTGGAAAAGAATGTCCGCGTCGCTCTCGTGGCGGGATCCAATGTCATCCAACTTGACCTCGCGTGGGGCTGGATGGATCTCGATTACCTGACAGTGCCGAGGAACCCGACAAGTATTGTTCTCAGCGAAAGTACTTCGTTGCCTGACCGGCTTCTGCTCGATCAGAACTATCCCAACCCATTCAATCCCGTCACCACGATCACCTTCACTCTTCCCTCCGCTGGGTTAGAACGTTCGCAACAAGAAATGGCAAAACTTGAGATATTCGATCTGATGGGGAGGACGATTTCCGTTCTCGTCAATGAGCGGCTCGGGGCAGGAATACACACCGTGCGCTGGGATGCCTCGCAGTCACCAAGCGGCGTTTATTTTTACCGGTTGACGGCGGCGGGGGAGCAGCGAATGAGGAAGATGATTCTGATCAGGTGATGATCTGCTGATTCGCGAGTAGATGTACGAGGGAGACAGACGATCGAAAAATATCTATATTGGTTCATACGACCCGGTTGTTTCTAAGTCCCTACGATCCGATCACACCGGCACAAACGACAACCTCTATCACATGAGACTCACCCTCTGGTCCATGCTTCTTGCTGTGAGCCTGATCCTCTCTTCCTGTTCGCTCACGCGTTTGTTCAGGGGAAGAGAAGATTTCGTCCGCGTACGGGGCACACATTTCGTCACTGACAAGAAGCCGTACTATTTTGCCGGAGCAAACCTCTGGTACGCATGTTACATGGGTTCGTCAGGCGTTACCGGCGACCGTCCGAGGCTCCTCAGGGAGCTTGACTCGCTCAAGTCGCGCGGCATGGACAACCTGCGCATCCTGGCTGCGTCCGAGCAGCCATATCTGAAAGGAACGGTGAAACCGGTCATACAACCGCGTCCCGGCGAGGTCGATGAGCATCTGCTCGAGGGGCTTGACTTCGTGCTTGCGGAAATGGCAAAACGCCATATGCGTGCCGTTCTCTATCTCAACAACTACTGGGAATGGTCGGGAGGGATGGTCGTCTACAATGTCTGGTCCGGGCAGGAATCTGTCGATCCGTACGACACGACGAAGGGGTGGGAAGCATTCATGAACTTCTCCGCCGGCTTCTACTCCAATCAGAAAGCGAACACGCTGTTCCGTGATTATGTGCGCCGGTTGATCACGAGAAAAAATACTGTGAATGGACGCCTGTACCGTGAAGACCCCGCTATCATGTCATGGCAGCTGGCCAACGAACCGCGCCCGGGAGCTCTTGGGGTTTACGCTGAACACAATTTGCCCGCGTATTATCGCTGGATCGATTCCACCGCACGTTTCATTCATTCGCTCGATACAAATCACCTGGTGTCCACAGGAAGCGAAGGGACGATTGGATCGTTGCTTTCGCCTCAGTACTATCTCGCGGCGCACAAGACACCGCAGGTTGATTATCTGACGTTCCACCTCTGGCCGCAAAACTGGGGATGGTTCGATCCGAAAAACATCGCAACGACGTTCCCCGGCACAAAAGAAAAAGCCCTTGAGTACATCGGCGCACACCTCGCGCTTGCTCGACAGTTGCAGAAGCCGATTGTGATGGAAGAGTTCGGATTGGGGAGGGATGGCGGGAGCTTCCAATCGACCGCCGCAACAACAACGCGTGATGCGTATTTTGAACTCATCCTGAGGACGCTGTTCGATTCTGCACGGACTGGAACACCTCTTGCGGGCTACAACGTGTGGGCCTGGGGGGGTGAGGGCCGTGCTCAGCATGACGATGGTGTCTGGAAGGAAGGGGATCCGTTCACCGGCGATCCGCCGCAGGAGCCCCAGGGGCAGAACTCGGTGTTCAGCAACGACAGCGCTACTCTGGAAATCCTCGGCAGGTACGGCAAGGCAATGCGGAAACTTCGCTCGGCGGACTCCCTGCTGACGACGTCACGACAACATCCCAACGCGGCCTCAACAAGAACTCCGTGACCATCCGGCTGCAGGTCTAGTCTCGCCCCAGTGGTGGATGTACAAACGCGAATGCCAATCACTCGATCATATGTGTGATTGGCATTCTGTGTTTTCGGGGGAGACAGATCTTGCGTTCTCTGTCCCGCACCCGATCCTCCGCAACTGCAGGGCGCAAATGTTATCATGCAATGCCCGCAGCCGACAGTACTCTGAAGCCGCCCTTCCCGTCGATAGTCTTCTCCAACCCGTCTTCCGGGGCGGCTCCGATCTTCCTCATGCAGCCTGTTCGAACGGCTCCGATTCATCAGGTCGGAGAATTCGCTCCAGGTCCAGAAGGATGAGCAACCTGTCCTCGAGTTTTCCGACGGCAGTGATGTAGTCTTCGTTGACCCCGCCGGCGATCGAAGGCGGGGGCTCTGTAACGGACCTCGGAATCCTCAACACCTCACTCACACTGTCCACCACAAAGCCCACAATCCTCCGATGAACTTCGATAACAACGATGCGTGTATTTGTGTCTCTTTCCTTTCGCTCCATGCCAAGCCGGCTTCGCAAATCGATCACGGGAATAACTTTCCCCCTCAGGTTGATGACGCCGTCAACGAACGATGGTGCGTTGGGAATCTTCGTTACGTCCATCATGCGGTTGATTTCCTGGACCCGCAAAATATCGACGCCGAATTCCTCTCCTCCAATTTTGAAACTGACGAGCTGCAGGAGTTCGTTGTCACCTGTTCCTGACTGTGCAGCCGAACGCCCAACCTCAGTATCCTGTTTCATGGTTCTTCCTCCTTGGTTCCTGGTTGAGTGTCGTGATTCAGGCTTCCTGCGAAATAAGAGCGCCGTTCTCGCGCACGGCCAGCTTCGATTTCAATCGATTTCCTTTATCAATGGTACCGGCGCCGTGTGTGGTGTTCTGGCCTCCATGACCGCCGCCCGTAAGCCTGAACCTGCCGACGATGGCCTGCAATCGCTCCGTGAGCCTGTTCAGATCCTCGGCCGTCCGGGCGATCTGCTGCGTCCCGGTGGCGGTCTGGCTTGTCACCGTGCTGATTGCCTCGACGTTCTTGCTGATCTGTTCGCTTGCGCCCGATTGCTGCTCGCTGGCGCTTGCAATCTGGGAGACCATATCCGTCACAACCTGGGAGACTTCGACGATTGCGCGCAGCGACTCGCCCGCTTTGTCCGCCAGTTCCCTTCCTTTTTCAACCTGTTTCGTTCCCTCTTCCATTGCGCTGACTGCCCCGATAGTTTCCTGCTGGATCTGTTTGATCATTCCCGCTATTTCCTTTGTCGCTTTCGTTGTCCGTTCGGCAAGCTTCCGGACTTCATCGGCAACGACAGCGAACCCGCGTCCTTGCTCTCCCGCACGCGCGGCCTCGATCGCGGCGTTCAATGCGAGAAGGTTCGTCTGGTCCGCTATGTCATCGATGACGCCGATGATTTCCCCGATCTGATCGCTCGACTTTCCAAGTGCTTTCACAGTCTCCGCGGATTGATTCACAACCTGTGCGATGCGGTTCATACCGGTGACGGTTTCTTCGACGACGGCTCCGCCTTGCTGGGCAGTTTCCTTGGCTTTGCGGGCTGTGTCGGACGTATTGACGGCGTTCTTCGAGTTTTCAACAATTGTCTTGGTCATTTCCTCGACTGCAGATGCAACCTCGGCTGCCTGCGAGGTTTGTTCCTGCGCGCCGGCCGCCATCTCCTCCGTGCTGCTGGAAATTTCAGCGCTTGCGCTTGCGACGGCTGCTGATGCTTCGCCTACTTGCCCCAGAGTGTCACGCAGGTTCTCCACCATGGATTTGAACGACGCTGTCAACTGGCCCAGTTCATCCTTCGATCGCTGGACGACTTCAACCGTGAGATCTCCGCTGGCAATGATCTTGGCGCTTGCGGCAAGCTCGCGCACCGGGACACTGATTGTTCGGGCGATGAAGATTCCAAGCCCAACGGCAGAGGCCATTGCGGCGATGACAGCAAAGTACAAGAGGCGGTAGGCAGCCTCGGCTTCACGTGTATTGAAATCGGATCGATCGCTCGCCATTTGAGCGCGCAGATGCTGCATCTTATCAATAGCGGACTGGCAAACCAATGCCGCCTCACGGGCATCTCCCCGCATAAGTGTGACCGCTGCGCTTCGATTGCCATCCTTCGCGTACTGGAGAACCTGCTTGATGTACTTCACGGAGGCGTCGCAGGATCGATTGAATTCTGCAAAAGTCTGCCGTTCCTGGTCTGACAGCAGCGTCTTCTCATATGCCCCGGAAAAACGCGCGACGCTGTCCATATACGCATTGACCGTGGCAGCATATTTTTCCTTATCGGAAGGTTTGTCGGAATACACCATATCCCTCATGCTGACCCTTGCGCGCTGGTAGTACTGGGTGATCGTCCCAAGCATTGGCATCGGAGCTGTCAGCTTTTCGTACATGAACGTGTCGCTGTCGTCAGCAGCCGACAGACGCGTAATGCCTATGAAGCCAACGATCCCAGCAATCAAAGCGACGAGAACGAAACCCGAAATGAGCTTTACCGAAAGCCTCAGATCATAGAACCATTGCATAACCCGTCTCCTTCCATTGGTGTGATAGTGTCATTCGTGAATGTATGGATCCAACCCTGCTGGCCGTGCAACGATTAGTTGGCCGCACTATGATCCTGGGGTGCCTCCTGATGCGGCAGAAAGAGCCTGAATTCAGAGCCAACACCGCGCAGGCTCCGGACATCAATCCAGCCTCCGTGGTCGGCAACAATCGCCTTGACTGCTGTCAATCCGATTCCATGTCCGTTTGATTTTGTCGTGAATCCGTGCGTAAGGATTTTCTGGAGCGTTGCCTCGGACATTCCTTCGCCTGTATCAGACACAGAGATGCAAACGCATTCTACCGGTTCGGTATCGGGGCTGCTGGGGACACGGTTCGTTGTCAGCGTGAAGGTCAACCGTCCACCGCCGGCCATTGCATCAAGGGCATTCATGCCGAGATTCAGAAGTGCCTGCTGTATCCGTTCGGTGTCGACAAGGTACGGGACTTCGCGTTCGGGCAGATGATTGCGGATTTCCACTGTTTCAGGAGCTATCCCCGTGAGGACACACGCCATGTCGAGCACGATCGTCCGCATATCGACGACGGTCTTGATCGAATCACCCCTGCCGGCTTTGACTTTCATAAGTTTTGTTGAAATTTCTCCGGCAATGGTTGCGGAGGCAATCAGCTTCGAGAGTTTGCGCCGGGCGGGATGTTCCTCCTCGAGATCTTTCAGAGCGAGGTCGGCATAGCCGAGTGTTGTACACATCATATTGCCGAGATCATGAACCAATGAGCGAGCGCGTTCACCTGCGAGGGCAAGATTTTCACGCCGCTCGCGCTCAACCAGCTCAAGATGGTTCTCTTCAAGCAATCCCTCGACGTGCTGTTCGAGATCCACAAGTCCAAACGGCTTGTCGATGAAATCACGGCATCCGAGCCGCATCAGCCGGACAACGAGATCCTTGTCGCCGAAACCAGTGACCACGAGGATGCGCATGGTCCGGTCAAACTTCCTGATCGCCTTGATGAGAGCTTCGCCGTCCATGCAGGGCATCTGCTGGTCCGTGATCAACAGGTCGACTGGATGTCCGTCGGCGTGGCTCCGGCTGATGATTGCGAGTGCGTGCGCTCCGGTGCCCGCTCTTGAAACCCTGTATCCCTTGCGCTTCAGCATGAAGACCATCGAGTCGAGCAGGCGTTCCTCGTCTTCCGCAATGACAATGTGAATGTCGGAATTCTGTCGCTGTTTCATGGTCACCCTGAATTTGAGTATGCGGTAAGCGTTGCAGTTCAATTTAGATAATGGAACAAACGTGCCACGATTTGTGCCCGGAAGGGTGCGAATGGAGGTGAATTCGCACCGGTACCGAAATGCGAAAACGGGGGTGGTGTAAGAATAATTGACGGTGGCGCGGCAACTTCAGGATGTGCGGGCTTTGCGGGGCATGCAGTGATCAGGAATCAGCCGGCGGCAAAAAAATGACACCACGCCGGCGACAATCGGAACGTGAGAGGATTGAGATGGAAATCTACGATTCCTTCAGGCGCTTGATGACCGTTGCTCTTGCGAGGCCGATCAGATCAGCCGCCTGGGTTCGGTTTCCATTTGTCCTGCGGAGAGCTTCCTGGATGAGCATGAGCTCCATCTCTTCCATCGTCGGAAGCGAAGAGCTGAACGACACACGGGTGTCGAGAGGATGACTGCCGGGTTTGTCCAGTTCTGTCTCATCGACGGGTTCGTTGCGGAGCTCCCGGAGCTTTTCTTTCAAATACTTGAAACTCAGCGTGTCAGTATCGTTTCTTGAAACAGTGTCGACCATCAGTCCTCGGAGTTCGCGGATATTGCCCGGCCACGCATAGGTCGCGAGCAGTGAAAACAACTCCGGCTTTATGTGGGGCACCGGAATGCCGAGTTTCCGGCACCCCTCCTCAATGAAGATTGGTGCCAGGATGCGGAGATCCTCAAGCCGCTCTCGCAGCGCCGGGAGCCTGACTTCGTGTGCCTGCAGCCGGTAATAAAGATCCGCACGGAATTCACCTGTGCGAAGAAGTGTCTTGAGATCCCTGTTCGTGGCCGCGATCACCCTTGCGGATGAAAGGGTGGCAGAATCAGATCCAACCGGGTGGAACGTCCCTTCCTGGAGCAGTCGCAGCAGCTTCGTCTGGGACTCGGGACGGAGATCCCCGATCTCGTCAAGGAACACAGTCCCTTGCGCGGCCTCTTCGATCAACCCCTTCCTGCTCCGTTCCGCTCCTGTAAATGCGCCGCGGACGTGGCCGAAGAGTGTGTCGCTCAAGACGATATCATCGATCCCGGCTATGTTGACGCAGACATATTTTCCCTTTCTGCCCGACAGTGCGTGAATTGCCTCCGCCATCAGCTCTTTTCCCGTTCCGGTTTCCCCGGTAATGAGCACCGGCAGATCGGATGGTGCGATCACTTCAACGTATTTGAACAGGTTGTTCATCGCTGCGCTGTTCGTATGGATGGACGAGAACGCCTCGGGATGTTTCAGGGAGTTCTCAAGCAGCGAGTTCTTGAGCGAGGCTGTTTCCGCCTCGAGCAGCTTCGATTCGATCGCCCGTCGGATGGCACCCAGCAGCTGGTCCTGCTGGAGTGGTTTGACGATGTAGTCGCGCGCGCCGAGCTTCATGCAGTCCACTGCTGACTGAAGATCGTTGACTGCGGTCACGATGAAAACGAAAATCTCCGGGAATTCTTTCGCCACCTGCTCAAGGATTTCTTTCCCCGAGACATACGGCATCGTCAGGTCCAGCACAAGCACACCGCATCCACCGCGTGCAACCCGATCCATGACCTGGCGACTGTCGGCGATAGCCTCCACATTCGTAATTCCGTCCCGGCGGAGAGCGATTGTCGCCGAGTTGAGAAATTCGGTTTCGTCGTCGACCAGAATAACTGTGAAGGAAGGGTAGCGCGATTGTTCCATTCAAACCTCCGCGTTCAATTCTGACGGCAAGCTGAGGGTGACCGTCGTGCCCTTACCTGGTTCCGACTCGACGATCAGGTCGCCGCGGTGTGCCTGCACGATGTTGTAGGAAACGGAAAGTCCGAGGCCGGTACCTCCCTGATCGCGTTTCGTTGTGAAAAATGGATCGAAGAGTCGGCCCATGAGTTCCGGTGGTATTCCGATCCCTTGGTCCGACACGATGACCTTCACGCGGGCGTTCTGGCGATCGTGCACACTCCTGATGTGAATCCCGCCGGCGCGATTGGGGAGCGCGTGACAGGCATTTGTCACGAGGTTAATGAGCACCTGCTCGATCTGCTGCGTATTTCCTCTGATCGGCCTGATCTCTTCATCCAGCTCGATCGTGAAATGGTCAGTGGATTTCTTGATGAGGTTGCCGACGATCAGCAATGCTGCGCGGATAACATCGTTCACCTTGACTTCCTGGTTCAGGTTGCCCGCATCGATCCGTGCGAACTCCTTGAGGCTCGACACGATGTCCCGGATTCGCTGAGCCCCGATGCTGAGCCCTTTCAGGAGGCTTTCCATTTCCTTCCGCGTCTCCTGGAACGGCAGCCCTCCCAGAGTCTCGTCCGGGTGTGTTGTATAGTAATCTTCAAGCACGGGGAAAACATCCTTAAAGGATTGAGCAATGAGATCGCTGTTGAACATCACGAGGTTGTTCGGGTTATTGATCTCGTGTGCGACACCAGCGACAAGGATCCCGAGGGATGCCATTTTATCTGCCTGGCGGAGCTGAAGTCCCTGTTCGCGCTCCCGCTCCCGCGCTTTCCGCTGTTCAGAGATGTCTTCTTTCACACCGAGGTAATGCGTTATCTCGCCG
>DATJQB010000260.1:0-2434 GCA_035506075.1 Bacteroidota bacterium
ACCGTGCCGCAAACGGAACTCTTTGCGAGTTGTCGCGCGGGGCGTTGCGAAGTTCCTTCTCTGTGAGGATCTGCGCGAGGAAGGAGTCGACTTCCCGGACATTGCGGAATCTCTCATGCTCTACCAGGTCGATACCAATCCCCTTGATCATGAAAGCACGCCCTCCATCGGGGTCACAGATGGTTGCAATATTACCGGACGGCTCTCTTCGGTTGAGCCGCCGGCATGATCTGCATTACGGTCGCAGAAGAACCTTGAGCGCATCACCGGCTTCGATTGCATGGAAGCCCTTCTCAAACTGTTCGAGTGGAAACTGGTGCGTGACGAACCCGGCCCGCAGAAAGCGCTTCGCCAAACCCTTCTTCAAAATGGCAGTCATCATATCCCACGTCGACCAGACGCGGCGCCCGATGACGCCGTGGATCGTAATGCCGGGGAAGATGACGTTTTTGGAAAAATCGACGGGCATTGTGCCGCTTGTGAGTCCGAGCAGTGCAAATTCCCCACCCATTCTCAGGACGGAAAATGCATCGGCATACGCGTGATAGCTGCCCGACATCTCGAGGACCGCATCCACGCCCGCACCGTGGTTTTCTTTCCGGGCAGTCTTGTAGAAACCGTCCTTTTCCTGCGGGATTGATACATCGAAGCACTCGTCCGCGCCGAGCGCCCGCGCCATTTTGAACCGTCGCTTTTCCAATTTCTCGTGCGTGTTTTCTCCGTGCGAGGCGTCGGTAACAAGAATAGTCTTCGCCCCAGCCGCCCGCGCAATCGCGACGGACATCAACCCTATGACACCGATCCCCAGCACTGCAACACTCTTGCCCTTGATGGTCGAGAGGGATTGGACCGTATGGGTGGCGTTGCCGATGGCGTCCATGAAGGCAACAATTTCTTCGGGGATCTCGCCGTTCTTGAAGATCAGGACGTTTCCCGCAGGAAGAACCACGTACTCCGCGAACGCTCCGTCTGCGTGCAACCCGCGGATGACGGTATTCGTACAGACATGATAATCTCCCAGTTTGCACTGGGCGCATTTGCCGCACGTGACATGCATTTCCGCTGTTGCGATGAAATTCTCAGTCAGAAAATCAATCAAGCCCTTGTCTTTGGCTACCTGTCCGGGGGTCCTGCCGCGGGTGAACTTCCTGACTGAACTGTACTCGTTCTGTTTAGCGATGACGAGTTTTGCGAGACGCATCCTTGCCGCAGAGCCGGCGTCGACGATTCTGCCGCAGAATTCGTGTCCCGTCACCACGTTGGGGGTCTTCAGCGAGGACATGTTGTTCTTCACCGAATCCTTGGAGTTGTAGATGCCCACATCGGTTCCGCAGATGCCTCCGGCGAGCACTTTAATCTGCACATCATCTTCCCGCTTGACAACGGGGATGGGTCTGTCTACAAGCTCAAGCCCTTTGGGCCATGCTTTGTACAGTTGCGGACGGATTTTGACAAGCGCTTTCATATGCTGGCAATCAGAATAGTCATTGTTGAGGGGGAGAATTATGCGGGCCCGCCGGCGATTTGACGAGCCGCGCCGCGAATGAGCCGTCGAGTTGATGGCGATGGGGAAATGTTTCCACGAAACCTTCCGGGGAAACGATCGACTTGTTGACGATCGTCCCCGCATCCTCGAGGTGAAACTCGGGATGGTTCTTCAGAAATGCTTTGACGAGATCCCCGTTCTCCTCCGGCTCCGTTGTGCAGGTGCTGTAGACGAGCACGCCTCCGTCCCTCAGCAGTTTCGAGGCATTGTCCAGGAGCGTCATCTGCTGCGCCGCGAGGCGGGGAATATCCTCCGGTTCACGCTTCCACTTGATGTCTGGCTTCTTGCGAAGGGTGCCGAGGCCGGAACAGGGCGCATCGACGAGAATCCTGTCAGCCGGTTCCACGCTGAGGTTGGAAGAATCTGCAACCATCGACGTCACGTTCGTAATTCCCAGGCGCTGACAGCTTGTTGTAATGAGATTCAACCTGCTGTCATATTTGTCGACCGCGAGGATCTCCCCCTCGTTGTTCATCAGTTCGCCGATGAAGGTGGTTTTTCCTCCCGGAGCTGCGCACATGTCGATGACCCGTTCTCCCGGTCGGGGAGCGAGGAGGAGCACCGGCATGGCAGCACTCTCATCCTGGATGGAAAAGTATCCTTTCTGAAAAACATCCAGCTGCGAGATACCGGAGAGACTCTTCACTTTGATGAAATGGTCGACGAAACGGGAACCCTGGTACTGGATCTTGCGCTCGTCCAGCAGCGTGAGAAAAGCGGAAGCGCTCACGCGGAGCTTATTGATGCGAAGGGTGAGCGAGGAGATCTCGTTGTCGACGATGAGCAACTTCTCGGTCTCTTCCCTGCCGAAGCGGTTCAGCCATCGTTTCACGATCCATTGCGGATGTGAATAAAACACTGAAAGGTACTGGACGAGATTTTCTTCGA
>DATJQB010000261.1:0-10625 GCA_035506075.1 Bacteroidota bacterium
CCGGCAATTCTTCAGCGCATCGTTCCGCCAAAATTCCCGGCCAGGGATTTCAACGTGACGGAATACGGCGCTGTTGGCGACGGGAAGACCGATTGCAGCAAGGCCTTTGCAGACGCCATCGACAAATGCAACAAGGCGGGCGGGGGGAGAGTTGTGGTGCCGGCTGGCCTCTACTCTACAGGCGCTATTCACCTGAAGAGCAACGTTAACTTGTACATCTCGAAAGAAGCAACGATTCGCTTCAGCACTGATCCCTCAAAATACCTGCCTGTCGTTTACACGCGGTGGGAGGGGACAGAGTGCATGAACTACTCCGCATGTATTTACGCGTTTGAGCAGACGAACATCGCAGTGACCGGCGAGGGAACACTTGATGGACAAAGTTCGGATGCCAATTGGTGGTTGTGGAAAGGGAACAGGGAAGCTGCTGCAGGGAAATCAAATCAGAATGAAGCGCGGAAGAAACTGCTCGAGATGGGAGAAAAGAATGTTCCGGTGAAAGACCGTCTCTTTGGCGAGGGCTCCTTTCTGCGTCCGAATTTCTTTCAGCCATACCGATGTACCAACGTTCTCGTGGAAGGGGTCACCTTCAAGAACTCTCCCATGTGGTTTCTGAACCCGGTTCTGTGCAAAAATGTCTCTGTCATAGGCGTAACCACCCAGGGGCACGGACCAAACAACGACGGATGCGATCCTGAATCGTGCACGGATGTCCTCATAAAAAATTGCAGGTTTGACACCGGTGATGACTGTATCGCCATCAAGTCGGGAAGAAACAATGACGGTCGCCGGGTCAACGTACCCTGCGAGAATGTCATCGTTCAGGGATGTACGATGAGGGACGGGCATGGGGGAGTTGTCATCGGCAGCGAAGTCAGCGGCAGCGTCAGGAATGTGTACGCCGAAGATTGTTCCATGGACAGTCCGAACCTGTGGCACCTTCTGCGCATCAAGACGAACGCCGTTCGTGGCGGAGTGGTCGAAAATGTGTTCGTGCGGAATGTGAAAGCCGGCCAGGTTGCACAGGCAGTTCTGAGAATCGACTTCTATTATGAAGAGGGGGACAAGGGAACGTTCACACCTGTCGTCCGGAACGTGGAAATGAAGAACATAGAATCAGCACAGAGCCAGTTTGGAATCTGGATCCGTGCATATGATCACTCCCCGGCAGCGAACATCTCGATCGAGCATTGCACCTTCAACAACGTAGCAGAGCCAAACGTTCTTGACAATGTCAGGAATCTGAGCCTCATCGATGTGCAAACGAACTACCAAAAAGATGCGAAGACCGTAAAGTAATGTCCCGGGGTTCTTCCATGCTTCGGGTGAATTGTGTCAGCAAAGAGTCAGAGAATAAGTGAAAGGAAGCACAAATGACAAAGTCCATACTAAGAAAGAAAGCGGGCGTTCTTCTTTCTGCTGCCGTGGTGATGATGTTGGGGCTGAGCACCCTCTCCGCGCAAACGGCGGGAAAGATCTCGGGAAAAATCACGGACCAGGATACCGGTGAACCGCTCGTCGGCTGTAACGTTATCATCGTCGGAACGGGGATGGGTGCGTCGACAGACATGGACGGATCGTTCTTCATCATCAATGTGCCCCCCCGGAAATTCGACGTCGAGGCTTCGATTCTCGGGTACCAGAAGGTGGTTCAGCGGGACGTGATCGTGAATTCTGGCAGAACGACCGTCGTAAACTTCAAACTGAAGACGTCCGCACTGCTTCAGGCGGAGGTCGTCATACAGGCGACGCGTCCGGATGTCGAAGTCGAAAAAACCTCCACAAGCATGATCACACGTCTTGATGAGGTACAACAACTTCCGGCAATGCACAGCGCAAGTGATGCTTTGAAATTGTCGTCCGAGGTTGACAATGATCACTTCCGCGGTGGACGCACGGACGAAGTTCTCTACACACTGCAGGGCATCGCGAGCGTCAATCCATATGACAATTCGAATGTGCTCAACCCGATCATGAGCGCCATCGAAGAAGTCGAAGTCGTTACAAGCGGTATGGGCGCCCAGTATGGCAGCGCTCAGTCGGGTGTCGTGAACATCTCGATGAAAGAAGGAAAAACGGACAAGTGGAGGAGCTTCGCTGACATCCGCATCAGGGTTCCTGGCAAGAAGCACTTTGGCTCAAGTCCGTGGGACTCCTCTGTGAACCCGTACTTGAAGGAATTGGACAATCCCGCCAACTATAACTTGTGGGTCACTGATGGTTTGATCCCTGCGAAGTATGGGGCGCCCGGCAACGTTGGCGACGGATACCTGCGCCTCTTGAATGACACAGTCATGTGCGCAAAAATCGCCTATGCGCTGCAACAGCAGTTGCTCAACAATCAAAATCGATCGTACGGAAACAAGCCGGACTATTCCGCTGAATTTGCATTCGGCGGACCGGTCAACGAATCGATGCGGACATTTCTGGCTATGAATACAAATGTGAGCTGGCCGATCCTGGCGACCGAGCACCCTGACGAAAATTATCAGTTGTCGGGAAACCTGGTCAATGATTTGGGGAGAGGCGCAACATTTCGCCTCAGCACAGTATTTTCTCAGAACAACACGAATACGATCAATGCGAACAGCAATTCAGCCTATGACGGTTTTTTGTACAACATGCTTACAGGAACGCAGTACCGTCAACGGCAGAACGTGCTCGTGGGCCTGCGATTCACGAAAGCTCTGGATCAAAGCACCTTCTATGAAATTAAGCTGAGCGGGCTCGCAACGCGGGATCAGATCGGGTCACGCAATTGCCTGCCGGATAGCATACAGGCCGGCACCGGATACAACGTTTATTGGGCCGACAGACCAAGCTCCTCCGTTGAGGGTTATGCCAATACGGTCCAGTCAAATTTCAGAGATGACAAGAACCAGACGATATCATTTGATGGCTCTATCACAAGCCAGATCGCAAAGGCACATTTGATCAATGCCGGCATCCAGGCAAATATGTTCCTCGTCGATGTGAATGAACGAAGCGGCGGCTCCTATGTCGGCGGTTGGACGACTACGACAAACTACTATGCACGGCCTATTGAAGCGAGCGCGTACATTCAGGACAAAATGGAATTTGAAGGGATGATTGCCAATGTCGGCTTGCGAGCCGATGGTTGGAATATGCGGGGTAGCTTCGGCAATCTGGATTCTGTGTACGTCAAGAATCATACCGCGCCCATCCTGGTTCGGCTGCAGCCGCGTGCGGGATTTTCATTCCCCATATCCACCAATACAGTCTTCCACGTAAACTACGGTTCGTTTGTTCAGCGAGCGCAGTTCCAATACACGAGCTATGAACAATCGAGGGGCTCCAATCTCAACTTCGTTCCGAATCCCGCTCTGAAACCGGAAATGACAAACAGCTATGACATTGGTCTGAGTCAGGCTCTGGCTGAAGGATTTACAATCGATGTGAGCGGGTATTACAAGAACGTGACCGATCTGGTCCGGCGGGTTGAATATGTCATCTCGGGGTTCAACAGCCAGGGCCAGGACTATTATTCCTACGTGAACTACGACTATGCAGATATACGAGGATTCCACGTCTCGTTAACGAAGCGAAAAGGGAGCCTTGCAGGATCCATCAATTATACATATTCGGTCAACACCGGGTCCAGCTCAAGTGCGACTGCCACAAATCTGGTTCAGAAGTATCTCAACAACGGCGGCGTCATTTCGTTGACAGACAACTCTCTGAGCATGCCGACACAGGAAGTGCTCCTGGACTTCGACCGGACACACAGCCTGGTGGTGAATCTCGCCTATACAACCGACATGGATTTCGGGTTTGCGATCGGTGATACTCATCCGCTGGGAGATATTGCAATTGCGTTGACTTCCACTGCCAGCAGCGGAAGGCCGTTCACCTACAAAACATCCTCCGCAGATCCATGGATGAACATGCGCAGCCCTGCCGAGTACAATACAGATCTGAAATTGTCCAAACGCATCAAGGATTTCTTCGGAACGACACTGACAGCGTACGCGGAAGTGTTCAATGTGTTTGACAACAAAACGTACAATTACAACTATCTCTTCCAGGCAAGCTTGACGGCTGATAACAATTCAATCATTCAAAGATACTTGGCCGGCAGCGCGTGGCCATCCAATGACCAGTTGCTGTATTTCAGCCTGAAGAGCCCATATACGCCGGGCATGGGTGTCGATCAATCGTTCATAATCTATTCCAACCAGCCGCGTTCGTTTTGGGTTGGAGTCAGCGTGGAATTTTAATCATTTCTGATTAGGACAATCTCATGAAAAAGCGAATTCTCTTCAGTGTGCTCAGTATCGCCCTTGTCTGTTCGCTTGGGTTTGCACAGGAAAAATGGGAAACCCATACGAGGGGCTTGCTCCATCAGTCCGTGTTTAACACGGGCGCTCTCGGTGTGCAATGGTATAGTTTCTCCACGGGTGCCTATCAGGCCGATTCTCTGCGGACGGCTTTTGAGTGGCCGGGAAATTCCTATTTCAATCTGAACAACCATAATTTTTGGTATTACAATGAAAATGGGGGAGGGCTGGTTCTCTGCTGCGATACCGGCCTTACGACAAACAGAAACCGCGGCAAGTACCTCTTTATTGACAGCGTTGCTTCCACGACAACGAAAGGTGTCGATATGGTTGGATGCCTGAGTTCGAGCAGCGGCGGTCAATATCGTGACGGGAGCAAACTTCACTACTGGCCCGGTACGACAGTCAAGACGACAAACTATCCGTTGAACTCGGATGGTACCTGGAATTCAAACTACAATCCGAACGAGGCCGAAGAACTCATTACAACGTCGGTCCACACACCATACGGGCTCACGATTACGCGCACCAGTCGCGCCTGGAGCTACCCCGGGTACGACAGCTTCATTATTTTCGATTACGAAGTCAAAAACACCGGCATATTTTTCAGAGGACTGAATAATGGGACAGCTCCGTTGGTGTCTCCTACGCACAGTCGCGATACGCTGACGGAAATTGCCATCGATTGTGTCGAGAGTTTCTTCCCTTCCTATGTGTACGGGAATCAGATCACGGGTGGATGGAACAGCGGGGGAAGCAGGGAGTTGGCGCATTATGATCTCACACGGTACATGCAATACGTCGTGTCCCCTGATGGAAGACCCTACACGCCAGCGAGCAACTATGCCCTGTATTCACAGAATGGTACGTACGGCGGAGGATTATCAGCGCCTGCTGCAGTAGGACGCATGTGCCTCTACTACGATTACGACAAGTTGCAGTCGGCTACCTATTCGCGGTTCATCGAAACCCTGAAACAGGCAAACAAAGACTCGCTCGTGGTCTTCGATTCGCACAACAAGTTTAAACAGCCATGGGTGTGGGCGTCGACGCAGTCAAATCTTTCCAATACAAAGATCTTGACCCACGTTGAGGCGAATGCTACACGCTATGATCCGTGGAATCCCAATAACTCGACCGATGGCAACGACGTGTTCCTGACCACACACATGGGAGCGACGCGTGCGGCCTACTGGTATGGACGAGCACGGCCGAATGCAAACTTCAATTTTGCATCTGCCATGGTGCAGAGCATGACGTTTGGGCCATTTCAATTGGCGCCGGATTCATCCTTCCACGTCGTTTGGGCTGAGCTCGCCGGGTTTGGCGCCGGTCGGAAGGGCGATGCGAAATACTGGGATTGCGGCGGCGGAACTGAGACAGTGGCCACGGCCGACTTCATGCACCCCGTGCCAAGCTGGGACAGTGTGCTGGTGTACCCAACTGGTAATCCTGCCTCGATCTCGTCGACAGGCGGTGCCGGGATTGCTTATACACCGGTCTACGGATTGCCCGCGTACATCCGGGATACGACTGTCGTTTCGATCCGTGATGTTGCGGACCGCTGCATTCAACTCTATAGCGGCAACTCAAATGTCGTGAAGTGGGATTCAACCCAATACGAGCCGTCGGGTGACAGGACGTTGGCGAACGCCGCTCCTTCGCCAGCCATCGTCGCATCACGTGCCAAGGGCTGGAGTGCCGGAATCAAGATTCCGCTTCCGGGCCCGATTCTTACGGGGATTGTTACCCCTGCGATAGTCTCCAAGATAACATGGATGAATACCGTGGAGAATCCACCTGCCTCTCTGGTGCCGTACTTCAATGCCGCACTTGATCACTATGAAATCATACGAGCGACATCAAAGCTTGGACCCTGGACGCTGCTTGCAACCGTCAGCAAGAAGGACGCGCGTTACTGGAATTTACCCGGTTCGGAGAACATCTACTCCTTTGTCGATGGAAGCGCAAGAATCGGTGCGACGTACTACTATTGTGTTCTCTCGGTTGATGCCACCGGCAAGAAAAGCGGACTAGCCAATATGCTGACGCTGCAGGCAAATCTGCCGTTCTATCCGGCCCTGGGCAAAGTGTACGCGGTTCCTAACCCGTTTTTCATTGTCTCCAGCCTGCCCGGTGAAACGCCAGGGTCAACGTATTTACAGTTCTTTGGCCTGACACAGCACTCGACGATTCGTGTGTTTTCATTCAGCGGGCAGTTGATTGCAACGTTGCATAGTGATGGACAACTTCAGAGCTACAAGTGGGATTTGAGATCTGATTCCCAAAAGAAAATCGCACCCGGTGTCTATTACTTTACCGTTCAAGATGACATGACGGGAAGCAAGGCGTGGAATAAATTTGTCGTTGTGCATTAATAAGGGATCATGTCGATGAAAACAATTAGAAGAATATTCTTGTCGCTTGCGGCGATAAGCATGGTAACGGCCGGCGCGCTTGCGCAGCAAAAAGCTGGAACAACATCCATGCAATTCCTGTCTGTCATGCCTTGCGCACGCGCGACCGCGTTGGGTGATGCGTATTCTGTAGCCGCCACCGGCGCCGAAGCGCTGTTTTGGAATCCGGCCGGCTTGGCGTGGACAGAGAATCAACAAATGTCTCTGACGTACATTGCCTGGATATTTGACTCCAGGCTGTACGACCTGGCCTACGCGGTGCCGTTGGGAAGTCTTGGCAACATAGGCGTTCAGCTGCAGTATGTCGATTATGGCAGTTTTGATGAGAGCGTCACGTCTGGCACGATGTATTATCCCGGCCAATCACTTCCTTATTTGACGGGGAGGACGTGGAAGCCGTACTCCTACCTTGGCGGGTTGACCTATGCGACAAAGCTGACGGATAGGTTTTCCTTCGGCGTCACCGCAAAGTATGCTTATGAATCCCTGTACGATCAAACCGCCTCCGCTATTCAAACAGACGCCAATGGGAGTGTGACAAACTCCTATTCACTTGCCACAAACAGAGGGGTCGTCCTGTTTGATGCCGGCTTCAGATACAATACAGGATTCAAGACCGTTCAGATAGCAGCGTGCACGCAAAACTTCGGTCCTGATGTCAAATACTCGTCAGATTATCAAACGACCCAGTATCCCGCGCCGTTGACGTTTCGCATTGGCATTGCGGGCGATCTGATGGGAAAGAACAGCTTGCTCATTGAGGATGCAAATAGTCGGTTGGGTGTCATGTTTGATCTGTTTCTCGAGAATGATGCAGATCAACAGGAACATGTGGGCATTGAATACGAATATGCCAATACGGTTTCCCTTCGCGCTGGTTATAAAATCAATTATGCCACACAAGGATTCACTTGTGGCGCCGGTGTCCACCAGACGGTCGGAAATGTCAAACTGTCCTTTGATTACGGCTACGGCGCCATGGATGCCTTAATCAGTGCCTATACCGGCAATGTTCATCGCATCAGCTTAGGAGTGGAACTACAATGACAAAACTCAGAACACTATCGATCAACACTCTTGTGCTGAATGCCGTGATTGTCTATGCCATGGTTGCACAAGATTATAATCTCCCTCTTTCCATGGAGGGGTTGAATCATACAACGAATACGTCTGTGCTGTCGAAGTCTCTCGGCGGCGTGACCATCCCATTGCGGAGAGATGTATCCTTGATGTTCGCAAACCCGGCAAGCCTGGGTACGTTGGATGCCCTCACCATCTCGGTGGGCGCCGCGCAAACGAGCACAAGTGCACACCAAACGCAGCAATGGCAGCCATCCACCTATTTTGGCAATTATTCACTTCTTATGGATGGATCCGCCAACAATATAGTTCACACAGATACCTCCACGGCAAATAAGTACAAGCTCCCGGGCAACACGACATATTATCCCGGCGATACGTTGTGGAAAGCCTATGACAATATCGGGCCGAATTGGAGTCACGATAGAAGTGCAAGCAAATTCATTCCCAATATTTTCGCAGCGATGCCCGTCAAGGTCATGGACATCAATGCTACTGTCGGTCTTGGGTATAGTGAGTATGCGAACATGGATTATTTCTATCAAAACAACAATTCGGAGAATCCCAATCCCAATGAACTCATGATCGGTCAGGGAATTGTCAAGGGGGATTCGACAAGAAGGATTGACTGGTTCCAATCGATCCGTAGACGTGAGGGAAGCATCAGTAGTCTCGGAGGTGCAGTCGCCATCAACATAACGCCAAGTCTGACCGCCGCCGTGAGCGTAAAATATATCTCCGGCAGCACAGATGATTTTGAGCAGACGCTCGGGCGGGGTGTGATATGGTTCTTCTGGTCGGGCGCCGCAAATAAGAACGCCCCCTATCAGTCGCTCCGTCTGGACTCGGTCAGCTATATGAGCGCTCTCAGCGGAACATCAGATTACAAGGGCTATGAAACCGCCATCAGCGCGACCTATCGCGGCAAGGATGTTACGCTTGGCGTCACCATCACGCTGCCGACCGAAATTGACCGCACGTTCAACGGAACGTCGACAAGCTATACAAACAAAACCATGGATTTTGCGGCGGTACCTCTGAGTACTGTGAGCGTCAATACGTTCCAGGAAATGGATTTGCCGATCAAGGGAAACATCGGGATCGGTCTGCAATTGCGTTCCAATGTCTATGCGGCGGCAGAATACGAATATGATCCATACGGCAACGCAAAACTCATAACCAATCACACCACGACAACAAAACCCTGGTTGGACGGCTCGTCGTTCCATTTCGGCCTCAAGTGGGAACCGGTCGCAGACTATTCACTGCGGTTCGGATATCGCAGACAAACCGAGGTATTTCAAGCTCAATACTCCCCCTTCCCGGGTCAACCCGTCTCATACGTTGCATATTCAGCAGGTCTTGGGATTCAGTTGCTGAAAGGACTTGCGATTAACGCAGCGTATGAGTTCTATCAACGTAAATACGAAGACACTTGGGTTGGTAACTCAAACATCAACTTCTATCAGTCCGGATCAATGTCGGTGGGATTACAGTACGCATATTAAAACCTCACAGTGGTGCCGGAGTAACTGAATAGCTCTTTTCCTCTCGCAGGCGTCGACCAGGTGAACGGTTTGACGCCTGTTTTTTTTCCGCTACCGAATCACCAGGATTGAATCACAATGGACAACAAAAACGCTACGACGCTCTCACGCTTCGGCCGCATAGCGGCTGCGATGGCATTCTCTTGTCTGCTCTCTTCCATTCAATTGATGGCGCAGAACATTGTTCTTCCAAAAGAAATTGTTGTGGCGCAGGATGGAAGCGGCAAGTACACAACCATTCAGGAAGCAATAAATTCTGTGAGGGACCTGGGCCGGGAACGGGTGGTCATTCATATCAGAAAGGGAATCTATCATGAGAAACTGGTGATTCCCTCTTGGAAAACAAAAATCTCTCTTGTCGGCGAGGACGTGGACAGGGTCGTGATCACGAACAATGACTATTCCGGCAAGGCCGTCCCCGGAGGCAACGATGCCTTTGGCAAGAACAAGTTCTCCACCTTCACTTCCTATACGGTTCTCGTGCAAGGAAACGATTTCATTGCAGAGAATCTGACAATCGAGAACACGGCTGGTCCCGTGGGACAGGCAGTAGCGTTGCATGTAGAAGGCGACCGCTGCCTGATCAAGAACTGCAGGCTCTTGGGCAATCAGGATACGCTGTACGCTGCGACGGAGCGAAGCCGGCAGCTCTATCAGGATTGCACGATCGAGGGGACCACCGATTTCATCTTCGGCGAGGCAACGGCAGTCTTTCAGAACTGCACAATCAGAAGTCGTATCAACTCCTACGTAACCGCAGCTGCTACCACGCAGCATCAACCATTTGGCTTTGTATTCCTTGACTGCAGGTTGATTGCGGACAGCTCAGTCGACAGAGTCTATCTGGGCCGACCATGGCGGCCCAACGCCAAAACTGTTTTCATTCATTGTGACCTGGGAAAACACATCGCACCCGAGGGATGGGATCCCTGGAAAGGCGATGCAATGTTTCCGGACAAGGAGAAAACAACGTACTATGGTGAGTATGGCATCACCGGTCCGGGGGCATTGGTGAAGGAGCGGGTCTCGTGGGCCAAGCAGTTGACCCCGAACGAGGTTCAATTATATACGATAAAGAATATCCTGGGCGGCACGGATCATTGGATCCAGTGAGTTGCCGTAATAGTTTATCGAATTGAAGACGAAATTGAAACAGTACTAGCATGAAGTCAACATGACGATTCCCGGGATGCACCGGCATTGGTGAGGCCCTCCGGGAAAGCCGGTCCGATCAGGCGAATTCGGATCTTCGGATGTAGTGACGACCAGAACAAAAAACAAGC
>DATJQB010000262.1:0-25408 GCA_035506075.1 Bacteroidota bacterium
TGACTTGCTTGCGGATCAGCGGATCCTTCAGGCGGTCGAGAAACTTCGCCGTTCCACCTTCCTGCAGCCATCCGCATACGGATGTGACCGCATCGCTCAGTGAGTTCCCGAAGGCAATGTAGGGATAGACATCCGCTGTCATGTCCAGTCCCTGATCGCGCTGCTGTTGAATCAGCCGGACGATCTCCGACATGCGGCCCCAGTTTGGTTTCTCGTTTGTCTTGAGGTGCCAGATTTCGACAGGGAGTTTTGCCGCGCGGCCGATGTCAGCGGCTTCGAGGACGGCTTCGACAATCTTCGCCTGTTCGTCGCGGATATGTGTAGCGTAGATGCCGCCGAACTCCGCCGATGCCTTGGCCAGCTCGATAAGCTCGGGTGTTTTCGCGTACATGGCCGGTGTGTATTCCAGGGCGGAGCTGACCCCGAGCGCTCCCTGCTGCATGGCGGTTCGGACCAGCTCGCGCATCTGGTCCATCTCTGCTGCAGTAGGTTCGCGGTTTTCGTAGCCGATCACGTATTCTCTCACCTGCGCTGCGCCGACATAGGAGGCAAGGTTCATCGCTGTTTTGTTCTTCTCAACCCGCGCGAAGTATCCGTTGAAATCGGTCCAGTCAACCGTCAGACCGCGCTTGTCGAGCGAAGGCTTCCATTCCTTCAGAATCTTGTCGTTGATGGGTGCGGCCGATTCTCCTTCACCGTTAATCTCCGTCGTCACGCCCTGGGAGATCTTGCTCATGGCCCTGTTGTCGACGAGGATCGTGGTTTCAGACTGGCCGAGCATGTCGATGAATCCCGGAGCGATCACCTTGCCGCCGGCGTCAATCACGCGCTTGGCCAGGTGAGGATCGAGCTTCCCGATCGCCGTGATCCTGTCGCGGAAGATACCGACATCCGCATGGTACCACGGGTTGCCGGTTCCATCGATGATCCGTCCGTTCTGAATGATAATGTCATAGGGCCCTTCCGGCGAAGTCTGGCAGGAGAGGGCTGCGAATGCGAGGAGAGAGAGAATGATGGTACCTGATTTCATGTGATCACCTTTGGATAAGTCGTGATCCTTCTCACGGTTCCCGCGCCGCCCGGGGCGGCCTAAAGGATGTCAGATTTATACAGGACAAGCAGAATGAGAGCAGACAACAGGATGAAGGTGACGGTGAACGCCTTCAGCGGGTGAAGTTTCTCCGCGTTCTTCATGCCGAAATAGCAGATAACGCCTGGCGACCCCCACGTCAAGCCAAGCAATGTCAGGCCGAGGGAAATGTTGGGGAGCAATCTGTCGGGGTCCTCGGGGAGGATGAACGACGAAACGAGTGTGAGAAGCAGCGCTATGAACGACGTGATCACGAGTGGAGCGGTTCCCAGGCCGACAAATCCGAGGGCGTGAGGAAACTCGCCCAATCCGCCGAGGAGCTCTGCCGCGACATGGAAAATCATTGCCAGGAGGGCCCAGAGGAGATACGTGGTGAGGGCTGAAATGACAAATGAAAGCACGCCGACGCTGAGCGTGTCGCTTTGAACAAACGCAGAGCAAAATGCATCGAGGGAAGTGAACAACGCGTAGAGGGAAACAACAAAAAACGCCTCCCGCAGCCGCGGCGAATCGTACAGATTGATCGTCGTGAACTCGGGATCGAGGATGATCCGAAACAACTCCTGGAGGTAGCTCATGAATTCCTGAAGCTATCGGCGCGTTGGTAGTGTGTTCAAAAATGGTACTTCATTTGCGTGGGAAAATCAAGCACGAAGAACAAAGAGGCCGGTACTTGGGTGGGGCCTCAGGACTGCTGACGCGATGCAAGATTGTCCCAGCCGCGGATCAGGAAGGGAACAACGGCAAGCGCGAGGAACGCCACGGCCACGCCGACGACGGCATCGGTCACATAATGGTACCGCGCATAGAACGTCGAGACATACAGCGACAGAACAACGGGTGTCAGTGCATAAAACGACGGGCGGTGGTAACGGTACGCCATGATCCACATGATGGTGGCTGCGGCGCAATGCGGACTCGGGATTGTTCCGCCGACGTAGTGAAGATTGGAACGCATCAGCTCGCCGAGAAATGTGAAGACGTATCCCTTCAGGGGGACCGTGTAGAGACTGCCGATGGTCGCAATCGGCCCCGCGACGGGGAAAAGGATAAACCCGATGTCGCAGAGGATGTTTGTGAAGCCGAGCGTGAAGAAATAATCCTCCATCGCAACTTCGCCTTTTCGGTAATAGATAATACCGCAGAGAACGGGGTACATCGGCACATAAATGACGTACGCGAACATCATCCATTCCGTGAGCGCCGGCGTCGTGAAATGCTGCAGCCAGAGCGTCGGCTGCACGCCGAAAAGGTATTGTTCACCGTCGAGCACGTAGTCGTCGAGCCAGTGACCGTGGATGATCAGCTGAAGCTTGTCGACAGCGCCGAACAAATACGCGTAGGTGAGCGTTACCGCAGCCACGCGCAGGAAGACTCTCAGGAATTTCTTTTCAGCACGCTGCGACAGATAAACGACAAGAATGTAGCCGGCCGCCGCGCAGATGTTCCTGACGATCAGCACACCCCACCCCTCGACGCTGCCGCTGAACACGAGCGCGAGAAGACTGAAGAGTGTGAGCGTGAACAGGATCAGCGCGTCGGTGGCGCGTAAGCGAAATCTCGCGATTTGGATAGTCTTGTCTGTCATGCAATGCTTGCCGGGGTCTGAAGGTTATCGATGGGGCTGTTACCGGACGTAGCAAATGAAAAAGTCGAGCGATACGCCGAGAAGCCAGTGAAGCATGATGATGTACACAATCGATCGGGCCCTGTAGGCAATGATGCCCCAGACGAGTCCGCCGATAATGGAACTGTATATTTCCCCCGACGGTTTTCCGATGTGGACAATGCAGGAAAGGGCTGTCTGCACAAGGATCGATTGCCAGTCTCCAAGCGATTGGCGAAGTCCGAATTGCATAAACCCGCGAAAATAGATCTCCCAGCCGATATAAAAGAACAGATACGAACACGCGTGGCTGAGAAACATCGAGGGGGACGCGCCGGCTCCCTTGAAGAGGGGATATTCGGCGAGAAAGTCCGGTTTGTTGATCGAGGTGTAGGAGGCGATCACGAAAATGGGAGCGAGGATGGCGAACGCCGTCAGGCCGAAGCGCCAATCGCCCAGCTGGAGGCCGTAGCTGGACGGGCGCTCCCTGAAGACAAACCGGATGATCGCCAGCGGCAGCAGGCCAAAGAGAATGAACGCGGAAAAAAACGTGTAGAGTTCAGCCGTTCGTTCGGGGTCTCCGAACAGGACGAAAATGGACGCCACATCGCTGAGATAAAATGCCTTGGTGCCGTAATATTTCCAGGTCGTAAGAAGCAGCGGTGTCAGCAGAAGAATGATTGTCGGCTTCCGATTCTCCCCGCTGAAAAGTCCCGTAAGCGACATTGATTCACTGAACCGGCCGACGGTGTTTGACTGGTTCATCGTTTCCTCTTCGACGTTCGCAGCTGCATAAGCCATTCGTACGTCATGCGAATTCCCTCCTTGAGCGGAACGATGGTGTATCCAAGTTCGCGCTCTGCCTTTGCCGTGGAGTAGACCCAGTCCTGGAGAAACGTCTCAACCCATCCGGGCGTGATTTGAGGATAGAGACCGAGCCATTCAGCTTTCTTTTTCTCGAATCCCCCATAGAGCATGGCAATGGCGGGGGGGAGGCTTACCTGAAAATGTCGCTTGCCGCTCACCTCATCGACATACCGAAAAATGTCTGCCAGGGATGCATTCTCGCCGCCGAGGATGTATCGTTCGCCGATTCTTCCGCGTTCCATTGCAAGGATGTGACCCCGGACGAGATCGTCCACGAGCACGTAATTGCCGATGTTTGTGCCGTGGTTCAGCAGGACAGGGACTTTGCCCCTGTCGTACATGTCGATCATCAGTGAAACCGAATTTCCTTCCGTCAGCTTGCCCGGGCCGTAGACACGCGTCGGGTTGACGATCACAACCGGAAACCCGCCGGCTGCCTCCTTGAGCGCTTCGTGTTCCGCGATCGATTTCGTTTCTTCGTATTCGGTGTAGTACCGCCGGGTGATGCGCGGCATGTCTTCATTGCCGACAACTCCGGGAAGTGTCGGGCCGAATGCCACAATTGTCGATGTGAACACCACCCGTTTCACGCCGGATTGTTTTGCCGCGGCAAAGACGTTGCGCATCCCCTCCACGTTCTGCTTGAAGAACACGGAAGGATCCTTCGACCAGTTCTTCGCGTACGCTGCAAGATGATAGACCTGCGTGCATCCCTTCATCCCCCGCTCGAGCGAGGCCCTGTCCTGGATGTCGCCAATCTCAAGTTTGATGCGCTCGTGCGAAAGTCCGTCCTTGTTGCTTGATCCGCGGGTAAGCGCGTGAACCGTGTGGCCGCGGTTGACGAGCTCGTTGACAAGTTTCGTGCCGATGAAGCCGGTTGAACCGGTGACAAACACTGTTTCGGAATTCGCCATGAGATGTCCGGATGGATCGGGTGAAGGGAGTCGATGTGTGTCTGAGGGAAAAAATAGCGAAAAAAGGGGTGAGTCTCAACGGAAATGAAAAACAAAGGACCCGCCGGTCCGCGGATGAAGCTCCGTGAAACCGGCAGGTCCGGGATGTGTAACTCGCCAACGGCTTACTTGAGGATCGGGAGTACGAGGTGTGTGCTCCACTCGGGTGAGTGGTAGACCCTCTGCGTCGCTTTCTTGAAATCTGATTCCTTTGCGTGATAGATGTCCACGAAGGTCTGCGGGTTCCTGTCGATCATCGGGAACCAGGAGCTCTGGATCTGCACCATGATGCGGTGCCCCTTCTTGAAGGTGTGGAAGATGTCGTTGAGCGTGTACTCGATCTTCGTCACTTTGTTCGGCACAAACGGCTCCGGCTTGGACATGCTGTTCCTGAATTTACCGCGGATCACATCACCGCGTACCATCATCTGGTACCCGCGCAGTTTCGTTGCGTTGGAATCGAATCTCCTGCCTCCTCCTCCGGTGAGGGAGACCGTCTCCGGGAGTACATCAATCAGCTTCACGATCCAGTCGGAATCCGTTCCCGACGTTGAAACACAGATGCTGGCGGTGATAGGACCCGCAACAGTCACATCGTCCTGCAACACGTCGGACTCGTACACCATGACGTCCGGCCTTGTCCATGCAAAGCGCTGGTCTTCAACCGGGAACGCGGCGTTGTACCAGTGACGGATTTCGGCGGTGTACGGGACCGGCTTGGACGGATCGCTCACGTATTCGTCAAACTCTCCCTCCTTGTCCGTTTTCGTCGGAGCTGTGAACGAGAGTTTGCCGTGGTCCAGGACATACAGGTTTGTCGGAACGGCGTTCGGCGGAGGCCACGCGTCCAAAAATCTCCAGACGTTTGTGCCGGTTTCAAACACGGTTGCCTTCGCAAGGTGCATCTCTCCCTGTCCTTTCAGGTAATAGCTGAAGTACGGGTAGATGATGCTATCGACAAAGTACCGTCCTGTCGATGATCCCCATTTGATGAGGCCGAGTGAATCGCCGGAATCGTATCCCCATTGCCCGTGAGACCACGGACCCATGACGAGGCGATTCTGGTTCTTCGGATTGAATTTGTTGATTGAGGCGAACAGGTTCAGTGCTCCGTAGAGATTTTCTGAGTCATACCACCCGCCGACAACGAGTGTCGCCGGCTTGATGTTTTTGACATGGGGAAGGATGTTGCGCGCTTCCCAGAAGCTGTCCCACGTTCCATGGTTCATGATGTCGTTCCAGAACGACACGCTGTCTTTGAAATACTTCACATTCGCGTTCGGCAGAGGTCCGAGCTCGAGGAAAAACTTGTACCCGTCTGTAATGCCATGGTTGAAAGGCCGTGAATCCGTTGTCGTTGGTTTGAGCCTCGGCCAGCCGAAGGAGGCGAAGAAATCGAACGCGTGCGGAAGAAGGAATGCCCCGTTGTGGAAGAAATCGTCGCCGGCCATCCACTTCGAGACCGGTGCCTGCGGCGAGGTCGCTTTCATCGCTGGATGGGCATCGATCGTGCCGGTGGTTGAATAGAACCCGGGATACGAAATGCCGTAGATGCCCGCGCGGCCGTTGTTGTGCGCGATGTGCTTGACCAGCCAATCGACTGTGTCGTACGTATCGCTGCTTTCGTCGATGTCCTTGTTGCTCTTCTTGTTCTCGATGTACGGGCGGACGTTGAGGTACTCCCCTTCGGACATGTATCGTCCGCGCACATCCTGGCTGACCATGATATACCCGTCGCGATAGAATTTCTCCGCCTGAGAACCAACAAACGGCGGATACATACTCTCGCCGTAAGGAGCCGAGCTGTACGGCGTGCGGTTCAGCAGGATCGGATACTCCTTCGTCGTGTCGATCGGCGTGTAGACGGCGGTGTAAAGCTTCACGCCGTCGCGCATCGGGATCATGTACTCGTGCTTGTTGTAGTGTTGTGCAACAGGATACATCTGGCCGAACAGTAGTGCTGTGCTGCAGAGGAGAAGCAGGAACGCCGTTCCGAACATCCGGATCCGCTTCGGGTCGATTTGTCTGAACATGTGTGGCTCCTTTGAAAATGGGAGGATCGGGTACCGCGGTGCTGACGTGCTTATCGAATGAACCGGCAAGAAGTCTGCACATAGTAGACAAAAATGCAGACACTCTCAACGGGAGAATTCCCGCTACACGAACCGGAGGAAGAACCAATAAACAGCCGCATTGACCGCCGTAAGCGGGATGCCGATGCGAAGAAATTCCCAGAATCCGATTCCCGGGAATCCCCGCCGCTCGGCATTATGAATAATGATCACATTGCTGGCCGCGCCAGGGATGGTGAGATTGCCGGCGATGGTGCTCCCCGCTGCGAGCGCGAGGATGGGAATGTTCATACGACAAGCATGACGCCGATGTCTAAGAACTATGAGACCGCGGTCGCAGCAGGGGAGAGACCTTCCAGGTGTTCCTTCTGCGTTGTCGTCCGATAAAGGGCGATCTGGCTCGAATAGAACGTCGCCTTCAGCCAGAACCGCGCGATCATGTACACCTGCTGGATCATGAAGAGAAAGACCAGCGGCCAATAGGAGCTTTGCGGAATCGATCGCTCGATCATTGCGTAGAGGAGAGCGAACACGATGCCGATTGCCGTGAGAAGCATGTAGAGGCCGTACGTCGAGCCGATGTGTGGAATGGTGAACCGAATACCGGCCGCCGCTGCTCCCAGTGCGCTCGTCCGGTCATCGAGAACCATGCGGACTTTTGCATAGTCGAAGACCATGAAGAGGAACGACATCAGCAGGACGACAACGACGTTCCGGACCATGTAATAGGTGAACGGCACGGTCTCTGATGGGTTGCTTTGAGTCCATTCGTAAATGCTGTTGTTCATCCAGTCGACGATGAGCGCATAGAAGAGATAGTACACGATCAGGGCGACGAGGGCGAGACGGAGGAACTTGCCGAAATAGCGTGAGCATTCCGTGAGAAATTCGGGGAACGAAGACCGGTAGCTCCTCGAGTACATTCCCACGAACCCGCCCGCAAGAAACGTGTTCACACAAATGTAGAGCAGACTCATGAGGAAGAGGCTGGAGAGCGGCCCCGTATTGAGCTGCCAACGGATGAAGAAATCGTACAGAAATTGGGCGGTTGTCTTGATGAATCCGCCTTCCATCTGCATTTCCAGGTGGTTGAAGAACGGTCCATAGCCGAGCGTCGTGAGGTCAAAGGCGCGTGTCATCTCGCTCTTTTCCATATCCATCCGGTAGGACTCCAGCCACGCAGGATCCATCTGCTGAAGGATCTTTTCATCCATGACGGTACCGCGCAGGTAGCCGTCAAGCTGTCGCAGGAACGGGAGCGCGAGCGTCATGGCGAACAGCAGGTTCAGGAACCATGCAAAGAGGATCATCCTCTTTGTTCTTGAGGAAAGCCGGGAACCTTCTTTGAAGGATGAGAGAATGCTCATTGTCATCTCCTCGTTGTCAGGTGCTGCACATTACGTATGACTGGCAGGGCACGTAGAGAGATCAGAATGCCGCCGATTCGAGATAGGTTTGCACCCAGAACATCCATTTTGACGCATACTTGCGCGCTGCGAGCGAGTGGTAGCCCGGCCCACGAACGACCTTGCTGTTATTGTTGCCGTTGATGTCCATCGCCAGTTTGTTGTCCGGATCGACGATCGCGTAGCTGACGGGAGAGTCGGTGAAGTATGAAAATTTCTTCCAGCGGTACTGTCCGTCCCATCCTTCCCGCCGTATTGAGCCGTCCTGGAAAACGATGAGCACATCAACAGGGGCCCGCGCTTCTCCTTCACGTTTCACAACGACGCTGCATTGGTACGTTTTTCCCGCGGGGACCTCCGGAGAAGGCGTCCCGTTCGTCGAGAAAAATCCGGTCGGCGCCGGGAGGCGGGTGTTCTCGATCTCATCGATGCTGTAATCGAACACGTCGGAACTGAACCAGCTGTTGTCGAACAACCAGTTCATGGTTCTCCCGCTCACTTCGTTCACCGTCCTGATGAAGTCTTCACTTGTCGGATGTTTGAACCTGTAGCGGTGGTGATATGTCCTCATGACCCGGTACATCAATTCCTCACCGAGATAACGCTCAAGCGTTACGAGCGACATTGCCGGCTTCGTATACGAGTTCAATCCGTAGGTCTGGTAGTACTCCCAGGCTTTGCGCGCCATGACGTCGTTCTTCCCGGCACGCCGCAGGTCGCTGTTGCCAGCGTCGAGCCTGGAGGTGGCAACTTCATTTGCAACGAACGGAATGCCGACGTAGCTTCCCGCTCCCGGACCTCCGAAGAAATAACGCGACGGATGAAACGGCGGCCAGGCAACATTCATGACACGGTCTGTCGAATACGTGTTGAAGCCTTCGTCGAGCCATGCTTCTTCGAATTCGTTATTGCCGACGAGCCCGTACCACCATTGATGGCCGCACTCATGGACGGTGACCCCCTCGGGTGAAGCTGCTTCGGGGGGAGAGTACCGATTGGCGCCGCCGGTGACAAGTGTCGGATATTCCATCCCACCCGTCGAGCTGCCCATCGCGGGATCAACAACCGTGATTGCGTCGTACGGATACTCCCCGTACCATTCGCCGTAATACCGGAGCGCGTTGAACGTCGCCTTGAAATACCGGTCAATCATGTTGTCGTGCTGGGGCTGCGTCAGGAGGATAACGGTGACCTCCTTCAATGGGTGATGCCGGTCCGATCGTTCCCCTTCCTCCATCTCAACGTGATGGAATTTTCGGACCGTGGCAACGAAATCCGGGGAGGTGGTCCACGCAAAATCGTGCACGTCTTCCTGGTAGAAATTGAACGTCGCGGTGCTGTCCTTGTTCTGCTCGATCGATTTCGGGATGCCGCCGGTCGCCCCGACAACGTATCCCTGGGGGACCGTCAATTTCACATCAAAGACACCATAGTCCGCGAAGAACTCGGTCGTCGAGTGGAACTGGTGACAGTTCCATGCATCCTTCCACCATACGCCGATCTTTGGAAACCACTGACCGACAAAATGATAGGTTCCCATCGCTCCCGTTCGTGCAACCGGAAGAGGCTGCTTGGTTTCGAAGTCGATCCTGAACGTGATTGTCTTTCCGTTCGGGACGGGTTTTGGGGAGTGCACCTGGCAGACGGTTTGGTCGTCGGTATTGCCGTCATCCGGCTGGATGAAATGAAACGAGGGCATGATGTCCGTCTCGCCCCGCGCGTCGACGACCTTCATGCCTGTCACATTGATATATCCATACTCGCTCTTGTCGGCCCCCAGGCGGCCAAGCTGGTACCCATTTTCCTTTGCGAACGTGCTGCGATTGTTCTTCCAGGCATTATGGTACAGATGGAAGGGAAAATCCTGCTGCGGCCGGCCTGTGGTGTTTCGCCACTCAAGCGTCTCCGTCCCGGTAATGATGTTTGTCTTCACACGAAGTCTGGCGTCGATCGTGTATCGAACGATCCGGTCGCTTTGCGCGGGCAATTTAAGATTGCTATCCCATGGTTCTGCTCCCTGGATGAGCCTTGGAATATTCAGCACGGGCTGCTGGTGCTGGTCAATGTCCCGGCCGGGAGGAAGGCCGACGAATGCGACAAGCGCGACCATTGCAGCGATGATAAACCCGTACTCAAGCAGCATGACGAGGAGTCTCTTCATCGTGATCCTCATAAGGATGTGATTCGTGAGCGGCGAACGACGAGCATCGGATCGTATGTTCACAAACCGGGGGAAACGGCAGACTCGGGATGAGGGGAAGCGGAGCATTGGATCAACCGGGGTCCCGGCTTCCGCAACTCAACCGTTGTCATTCGTCGAAGACATCTCCGCCTTATTCCCACTTGGTTTTCAGCCAAGATTCATAGATGGCTTTTTGCAGAGGAGTGGGCGTGGCGGTCTTGACAAGTTTATACGATGGCACGCTCTGGAGTCGAAGGGTCACGTCGACATCACGAAGCGTGTCGTCCCGGAAGAATGTAATCTTCACCTTCTCTCCGGGTTTGAATTCCGCAATCCGGTCCTGGAGATCGGCGTTTCGCACCCGCTTTCCGTTGATGGCGAGAAGCTCGTCCCCGATGTCGAGACCCGCATCAAAGGCAGGCGAATCAGTCAAGATCCCGTGCACAATCGTCTTTCCGTTCTGATCGTACGTCTGGGCGCCAAGCCATGACTTTCGCGCTGAATCCTGCGCCTGAACATCGAGACCCGCATATCCAAGAATGGTCTCCCACTCAAGGGGTCTCGTTCCGTGTACGTATCCGTCAAAGAATTTGGCCAGGCTCGAACCGGCGAATTCCTCGGAGATTTTCTGGAGATCGTCCACCGTATACCCTTTTCCGGTGAGCGGGAACCGGTGATACATCGCTTTCATGACATCGTCGAGCGAATGCTTGTTGTTTGAGCGATGACGTATTTCAAGATCGAGCAACATGCTGACGTTCGACCCTTTGCCATAGTAGTCGGTTTCCGAGTTGAAGGACTGTTGTCCTCCTTTCCAGAATTTCACCCATGCGTCGAAGCTCGATTCTGACAGTGACTGAATCTTGTTTCCCGGCCGCTGCCTGTCGAATTGAATGGCGCCCGCGAGTCCGTTGATCATCTGCGATGATGAGGTCAGTCCGCACCGGACCAGGATCAGGCCGTCGAAATATGATGTCGTTCCCTCTGCGATCCAGAGTTCCTTCGTATAGTTCTCGTGCATGTAATCGTACGGGAGGAGCCCCTTCGGGCGAAGCTGCTTCACATTCCAGGTGTGGAAATATTCGTGCGAAACGAGCCCGAGAAATCCCTGGTAGCTCAATGGCGTTTTGAATGCCCCGGGGCCGGTGCCCATGATTGTGGAGTTGATGTGCTCTGTTCCGCCTCCGCCATGAGGGGTGATGTGAAGCATGAAAACGTACTTGTTGTACGGAAGATCACCCCAGAACTCCTTGTTTGCCCTGACGATCGTGCTGATGTCTTTGACCATCTGCTCTGCATTGTAGTTTGCCTCGCCGAAAATCATCAGCACGTGTTTCTTTCCCTCGACGTCGAATACGATGTCCTTCTGATGTCCCACTTCGATGGGAGAGTCGGCGAGGACATCATAGTTCGGAGCCAGCAGCCGCAGCGGGTTCGTCGGATCAGCTTCGAGGCCGGACGTTGCATGCCAATCCTGATACGGTTTCACGGTCACCGTCAGAGGTATATGTCGGTACTTCTCAACGTACATGAAAACACCGGTTGCGTCGACGAAGGCGTGATCTTCATTGAGCCCGCGCGTTCGATCGCCGAATTCGTTTGCATACACTTTGTAGCGAACGGTCACCCCGGTGGCATGTCCTTTTTCGACCCGCCATGTCGATTTGTCTGTCTTCGCCCATTCAAGCGTGCCCCCCGACGCATCGGATGCGGAAAATTCCTGGACTCCCCCTGCAAAATCGAACAGCACATATCTCCCGGTCCGCCATACCGGCATGAGGAAATCGACGCTGCCAGATCCGGCGGGAAGATTATTGAGGCGGAGCTCAACCTCAAGCAAGTGGGAAGTAGGCTTGGACATGCCAAGCGTGTAGTCGACGGTCGCTTGTGCGGTCATGAGTGCTGGAAAAGAAACGGTGAGGAGAAAGAGCAACACACATTTCATAATTGTGATCTCCGGGGTTGAGAATGGTCAGCTGACACTTGACTGGTGACATGGTGGGAAGCCGGCGGGTTATCAGTGCTCTCTTCCCATTCAATGGTTGCGTGTGACGATCAGAACCTGATTCATCCCTTCAGAGCACGATGTCGCTGAACGATCCAATGAAGGGATTTTTTGTGAAAAACTCCAGACCGGCCTGCCGCAATCAAGGCAACACGAACGGGAGACATCACGAGGGCGTTCGACCTGCGACGTCGACGACGAGCGGCGAGAAAAAGAGCGTGTCCGGTTGTTGCCTGTGCGCCTGCCAGTCTGCCAGAAGCTGAAGCGACAGTTCACGGGTGATGAGGCCTTTCTCTGCCATCAAGGGAATATGAAGCGAGAAGAACCGGTGTGCCCATTCCATGACACCGCTTGTTGGACCGCCGGAAAGGCACGTGGGGGTGAAGTCAACAAGGGCCAGCCCGTGCCTCCTGAAGAATTCCGGGATTTTGCCTGTCACGTACGCGTCGCCGCCTCCGGAGCGGTAGTACGCACGGACGATATCCGCCATGCCGTCCCAGGGACCGCCGTGGGGATACAAGGAAAGTCCTTCATAGTAGTAATCCTGCAGGGCGATGACTCCGCCTGGACGGAGAGCAATGAAGAGCCGGGAGAGAAATTTCTCTGGTTCAGGAACAAAGCCGATGACCCATCGGACGAAAATCAAATCATAGGAAGCCGGAGGCAGGAGAGCTTCTTCCGCCGTTCCCTGGAGACAATCGATGTTGTTCCAGCCACGCTTTTGCGCTTCGGACCTCAGGCAGTCGAGATAGAAAGCGGAGGGTTCAAGAGCTGTCACATGACCCGACGGACCGACAATCTCCCGGAGGTCAAACGCCACGAGGCCCGGCCCGGCACCGACGTCCAGACAATTCCATCCATCGCTAACACCCAACCGGCCAAGGAACTTCCTTGTAACAGGCCCCCAAACAGTGTGTTGAAACCGGAGCCGTTCCAACTCCTGCTGATTGACGCCCAACAAGTACGCATCATGATTGTTAGACTCTGCCATCTTCTTTTTGGTTGACGAGTGAAATGAAAAGGTACGGCTGGTCTCTTTCAACGAATGGTGATGCTGAGCCCAATGTCCAGGTTGACAAACGATCCCTTCGAGCTTACGCCGAGGACGTTTAGTGGAACAATATAGGTCGCCGATGGCACGACCGTCACCGGGCCGACCTCGATCGAGACCGGCACACAAAACTCGTAGTCGAGCACGCCAAAGGTGGTGATCGCTTTCGTCTGCGTCGTCGTTGTGGCGGTGGCTTTCTTCCCCTTCGCCTTCGTCGTCAGGAGGGTTGTGAGGTTACTGTTCTGCTGCCCGATGGTCCACGTCACTGCCGGGCTGATAAGCGCCCGGTCGTAGAGCGTGAAGGGAATCTCGAAATCGTGTGAGATCGTTGCTGCGGCCGTGAATTCAGTCGCCTTGCCGAAGTTGAGGCTTCCCAGTGCAGCGATGGAGATCGCCGGCCAGTCGAATGAGAGCCCGGCTTCGGCGTTATCGGTGAAGACCGACCGAACCGACGTACTGCTGTCGTTAAACCAGAAATGTGTGTACGAAAAAGATCCACCCGTCACTCCGGACAATCTGAAATCGTATTCACCCGAGAGGAGAAAATTATCCCATCGGTGGGCACTCCCTTCGAGCCTGCTTCCGGATGCCTGGATGCTGACGCCCGACGAATGCCGGAATGTCACTGAGGGAGCGATGGAGTGCTGCAGGAGTCCGTTATCGCGGCCCCTGTACGAATTGTGACTCGAGTAAAACGAAGAGACAACCAGCCTCGTGAGCCCGTAACGCCAAACGTCGATGTCACCCAGCCTGTTGTCGATCAGGTTGTCGCGGACATCGCGGAGGGAATCAGCCGATGCATCAAAAGCGTCTGCCATGAGATCGCGATGTCCATCGGCAATCGAGGCAGTTGTATCGAAGAAGGCTGAGGCCACACTGTCTGCGAACTCCCGGAAGTCCGAGAGCCTCTCTTCGAAATCCTGACGGTTTCCACAATTTGCGCAGACTGTATAGGAGGCCCGTGCACTCTCGAGGTCCTGCTTCATACGGGAGAGTTCCTGATTCAAAGAACTGTGTGCGGCCGTTTCATGTCGTGTGACCTCATCGAGAAGGAGTCTGAAAAGAGTCTGCAATGTATCCTTCCTGGAATCGTCCAGCGAATCTTGCGCGGAGCGTATCAGCGAGTCGGTCAACCATGCGAGACTGGACCGGGCACGCTCTGCCGAGCGGGATGCAGAATCGGTCAGAGCATCTGTACGCCGGCGCAGCCCTTCCGCTGTGGTGTCGACGACGAGCCGTGTTGAGCTGTTGAGGATGTTGCGCAGCCGGGCGACATCATCATTGGCGGTGGACAGCACGGTCTGTGGCTGCGCGAGAGAGACGTTCAACTGAAACAGAACGAGGGAAACGAAAACAACAGCCATCCGGACGATCCGCACGCCATGGCCGATTCCATTGAATTCTGTAGGTACTCTCGTCATTTGCCCCGGCGCGAGTGTCGCTACCGGTCGAAATGCCCCAATATTTGGGGTTGCTGGAGAGGAGTGACGCGTCATCTTCATAGAACTTTCTGCCATCCCAATGTTCCTTCAAAGATAACGAAATTTCACTTCTCGTGTTTCTGTGCAAGCGAGCGAAAGCGTTTAGTTTATTTTATCGGAATCTATGATTACTATTCGTCGCAGATAGTCACCTGTCGTTCACCCGGATTGTTCGCAAGGAGCCGCGCAATGAACCCGACTCGAAGTTTCCTGATCGCCATCGCCGTCTTCAGCGTCGTGCTCCTGGCGGGAGCACAAACCAAACCAGCAATGCCTGTCAACGGTGTCTACACAATCGTGATACACGGAGGAGCCGGAACAATCAGCGAGTCCATGCCGGATTCAGTCAAGAAGAAATACTATGAGTCGCTGTCGCATGCGCTTCAAATAGGAAAGGAAATCCTCGCGGCCGGAGGAACAAGCATGGATGCGGCGGAAAAAGTGGTCAACTACTTCGAGGTTGATCCGAAATTCAATGCGGGCATCGGGTCGGTGTTCACATCCGACGGCACACACGAAATGGATGCGGCCATCATGGACGGACGGGACCTGTCCTGCGGCTCCATTGCAGGCGTCCAGCATATTCCCCATCCCATCTCACTGGCGCGCCTCGTGAAGGAAAAAACTCCCCACGTCATGCTGGCGGGGGAGGGCGCCGAGCGGTTCGCTCAGTCGATGGGCATCAAGCTTGTGCCCGGCGATTATTTCGACACGCCGGAACGAAAACATCAACTGGAGCAATACAAGAAAAAGATCGCGCAGGGGAAACACGGAACGGTCGGCTGCGTTGCACTCGATATGCACGGCAACCTGGCTGCCGCGACCTCAACGGGCGGAATGACAGGAAAAATGCCGGGCCGCATCGGCGACGCACCGCTCATTGGCGATGGGACGTACGCGAACAACTCAACCTGTGCCGTGTCATGCACAGGCTGGGGGGAAAAATTCATCCGCAACACGGTCGCCTTCAATATCTCCGCACTGATGGAATACAAGGGAATGACGCTGGCGCAGGCGGCTGATGAAATGATCTATCATCGCCTGCAGCCGGATGACGGCGGATTAATTGCTGTTGACGCGAAGGGGAACTACGCCATGCCGTTCAATTCGTCGGGAATGTTCAGAGGCGTGGCAACATCAACAGGCGTCTTCGAGGTGAAGATCTGGAAATAGCCGTCCGGGATCAGACTGAGTTAGACCTATACTTCTGAAACACCCACGATATAGTTGTGCCCGAACTTTTTGGCGCATGCCGGGCACGTCGTGTAGTAGAAGAAATACTTCTTCGATTTCTTCTTCATCGTTTCAAGATATCCATCCATGATACTGATGAACCCGGGCACGCCCGAGTAGGGACCGTCAAAGACCATGCTGACGTACGTCCCGCTCAACGCGACAATATCGGGCTGATCCGTCACCCGGGTCACGGCAAGATAGAGTTCCGATTTCCACGGTGATGGGTCGTATGCGAGGAGAAGGAATTCTTTCCGGTCCGTCGCAATCCCGAGCGCCTGAGCTCTCTCCCACATCTCTTTCAGCACCCGCCTGTACATCCAGGGAATCGGCATGTGGAAAATCTGAGGGATGGTCCTGAACAGGAAGGGCCTTCCGTCCCATTGATGGGTGATCTTGTCCCATGGTTTCGGATCAAATTCTGGACAGCATTCCTGAGTTTGAGTCACGATGGCGAACCTCCCCAAAGAAATGTTTTGATCGTTATGGGAGGGTTCCAACCTCCCGGGAATCATGAGGGTTGAGCTGTCCTCACTCGTCCCCAAGGCGCCAGGCAGACTTCCGCTGTGGAAAGCAACCACCGGAGTTCCGGCGTTTCGATCAGAGCATCGTGCCGTGGAGGATCATAGCTGCGAACGAGAAATAAATCACAAGACCGGTGACGTCGACAAGTGTTGCGACAAACGGTGCTGACGATGAAGCCGGATCAAAACCGAGCCTGCGCAGGACGAAGGGGAGCATCGATCCCGACAGCGTGCCCCACATGACGATGCCGACGAGTGAGGATGAGACGGTGAGGGCCACAAGGATCCAGTGAGGCCCGTAAAGAGTGCTGAATGCCGACCAGACGCCGATGCGCAGGAACCCTATGGATCCGAGGACAAGCCCCAGCATCAGTCCCGAGAAAATCTCCCGGCGCATGACGAACCACCAGTCCCGGATTGTGATCTCCTGCAGGGCCATGGCACGAATGATAAGCGTCGCGGCCTGCGATCCGGAATTTCCTCCGCTTGAGATGATGAGGGGGACGAACAGCGCGAGCACAACGGCCTTGGCGATCTCCGCTTCGAAGTATCCCATCGCGGTTGCTGTGAGCATCTCCCCGAGGAAGAGGATGACAAGCCAGCCGGCCCGTTTCTTGACAAGTTCGAGCACCGGCGTCCGAACGTACGGATACTCGAGAGCTTCCAAGCCGCCGAATTTCTGAATGTCTTTGGTATCGATTTCTTCGACAAGATCGAGAGCGTCGTCGATCGTAACGATGCCAAGCAGGAAACCCTCCTTGTCGACAACGGGAAGAGCGGACCGATCGTATTTCTTGAAGATCTGCACTGCGTCTTCTTTTGTCTCCGAGGACTTGAGGCAGACAAAGGACTCGTCCATCAGTTTTGAGACTGCCGATCGGAGAGGAGCGACGACGACGTCATGCATGCGGATGTCGTCGATGAGCTTTCCCTTCTCGTCCAGGACATAGATGAAGTCGAGGGATTCGATGCCTCGCCCATGTTTCCGGATGTGACCGAGAACGCGTTGGACAGACCAGTCCTTCGTTACAGCGATATACTCCGACGTCATAAGCCTGCAGACGGAGCTGGCAGGATATCCGAGCAGGGTCTGGGCTACTCTGCGTTCGGCGGGCGTCAACAGCTCGAGCAAATGGCGGACGACGGGGCCGGGAAGTTCCTGGAGGAGCGCTGTGCGATCGTCAGGCGACATCTCATTCAGGATGGCTCCCACTTCATCCTGACCCATCGCCTTCAGGAGCGGTTCCTGAACCTCAAGGTTGAGGTACTCAAAAACGTCGGCGGCCTTCTCTTTGGGCAGCAGGCGGAAGACAACGGCACGATCAGTCTCGCTGAGATCGCTGACGGCATCGGCGAGCTCGCTGGGATGCCAGTCCTCGAAAATTTCCTTCAGCGTTTGGAAATCGCGCGAGCGGATGAGTTCATTGATTTCGGGCAGAATGGCTCGTCCGAGCATGGGTCACTCCTGGTGATTCGGTGAAGGTGGGATACTCTCCGGACACGCTATGAAAATGAGTTCAGAAAATCCAGCAGCTTGCAGAAGAAATCAAAAAACTTAATACGCGACAACAGCGCAGCTCAACGGTCCTGCGTTACCTTGCGAGGAGCCTAACCTCCTTGAGACTCCTCGGTCCGAGAGCATGATCCTGCGCCCGCTGGATTGTGAGGATTTCGCCGGGGTCGAGACCCAGATGGGAGATGCAGTACATATCCACTGCCAGGGCGTTGGTTCCGGCAACGACAAGCATTGGTGATTTGAGCTTCCCCGGGCCGGCCGGCCCGTTCGTTGTAAGAATCTCAGTCACGTCGGTGACGCTCAGGTCAGGGGAACGCAGAAGATTGAGATCGGCGATGGACTGCGCAAGCACATCCGGTTTACTGTAATATCCCTTGAAGACTCCGGCAAGGAACGAACTGTCGCCGAAATGGCATCGCTGGCAAGTGGACGACGAGCAGGCTCCCATCATGTTCTTGAGATTCCCCGTGTACAGCACACCGCGGTGATCCTTAATGATCGGGATGTTGATAAAGACATCTGCCGAAAGAAGCGCCGGAGAGACGCTTGCTTCGGATATTATTTTGCCTTTTCCAGTCTTGACATCGGTCCGCCCGGACGAGCGACCAATCAACCCGATCTCCCGGGAGAGTTTGCCGGCAGCCGTTCCGCGCACAAGGTACGAATCGGGCGTGCGTTCGAGTGTGACGATGCTCTTGGCGCCTGCATCAAGACACATCTTGGCGACAGCAAGCGCAATATCCGGATTGACATACGTGCCGGGGCGGTCAAACACGGAATTGATGAGAAGCGCAACGGATTGTCCCTGCTTGACGAACCGCTTCATTCCCCCCAACGCGTCGACCGCTGCAACGGTGTTCTCAAAAATCCGGTCGCCCGCAACGGCACAGATCGTCGCGTTCGGTCCGGTAACCGGGCTGCCGCGAAGAACGCCGGGGATCCATGTGCTCACAATCGCTCCGGCTCCGGCAAGTGTGGATCGTTCGAGAAACGTTCGACGATCGATGGTGCGATTCATAACGTGTCTCCTTATTCAATGGGGTGCCCGTGATGGGTTGTCGGCACACCTCACTCTACGATCACACACATCCTGCGGTACCATTCCGTCCTCACTTCCTCCCGATGTCAATCGACTCTCGACTCTGTCAAGGGATAGCCCTCCTTCCGTTGCCAGACGTCTTTCCGGCAGGACGCTACTCGATGTCGATATCGTACTTATCGAGCAATCCTTTGATTCCGCTGAATGAGAACTTCGCCTTTCTGAACTTGTTCAGGTCGAGGTTGATGGAGTAGTTGTATGCCGAACGAAAATCGGCTTTCTCAATGACGGCGTTTTCAAATATCGCCCTTGCCAGATCACAGTTGTCAAATAGCGCAGCGGTGAGATCGCATTCCGTGAAATCCACGCCGTGGAGTTGAGAGTTTCTAAAGATCGCTTTCTTCAGATTCGTCTTGAAGAATGACGAGTGGTCGAGGATGCATCCATCAAACGAAACAGAGAACCCGAAGTTATGGCAGGATCGGAACTGCAGGCCAAGCAACTTACTGTTTTTGAATTGAATGCCCCGGAGTGCAGTCTTCTCGAGTTTCACGACGCTCAGGTTGCATCCCGAAAAACTGCACTCGGTAAAATGAAACCCGGACAGGTCTGCATTCGACAAATCACAATCGACAAACCTGCAGCCGTCATATTCCCCCTGCCGCAGCGGGTTCTTTCTGAAGTCGGTCTTTTCATAGACTCTGTCACGTTGGTATTCGGATTCCATTCTGGTGCCGGTGTTGGGGTCGGAGATACGTGGATTCTTCATTCAAGGTACTGAATTGGTAAAGTGAACATCGCAGATTGTCGTCAATACTTCGACCGCCACCAGTCGTCCCACTGTTCCGGCGTTTCGAACCGCAGCCCGTTTTCAGCCTGCAGCGCGTGTATTGCCTGCCGGACCTCTTCCCGAGTTCCTATCCACAACAGCTGCAGAAGCATGTAGCTCTTCCGTTCGCGCTTGTCCGTCTTCCAGGTGTGCGCCCATGCGGCCTTGATGGAATCGATGTCCGTATTCGGAACCACCCATTGTGTCAGCGTGTCGGTGCGCGACATCGAACGGCTGGGAAGATTGTCCAACACGGTGACAAGGTCGTTGAAATATTCCTGTGTGGGGGTGAATGTGATCAACACGCTGTCAAGCTCGGCGATATCCTGAACGGCATCAAAATGAGCAATGAGACGGCGAATGTCTGGAATCATCGATGACGATAAGAAGCTGTTGCGATGTGCGGCGGCAACCACCGACTGATAGGCAGCAATCTCCTGGTTTGGGGCGGAGCGAAGGGCAAGGTGAGAGTGCCTGAGAAGCTGCAGGGCACTGCCGAGGAGTTTTCGGGAAGAATCGAGCTCAAGCGTATCGGAGCTCTTGCTGTAGCTCTCGGCAAGATCAACCAGCGCCCGCAGCGTGTTCTGACTCTTTACAACATAGAACGGAAAGGGGGCCTGCGGGAGCGCGATCATCCTGACGATATAATCCGCCATCGGGGAGTTGTGTCTGTATTCCTCAATCTGTGGACCATCCGGAGGTGTCCGCGGCATGCGCGATGTCTGGAACACAGAGACCTGGTTTCTCCCAAGCAGCGAATCGAGGTAGCGTGCCGTCGAATGAACTTCCGGAGCATCGCGAAGAGCATGGAGGCCGTTGGCAAAGAACAGGATCCGGCTCTCCGGATGATCGGAGCAAGAACGAATCACGCGGGCTGCCGCCAACCGGCATCGCTCGGCTGCATCCCACCGTTGCTTTGTTGCAAGGAACTCCCTCCGCGGCTTCACCTGAACATCCGCATACGTGTACGGGGGATCGGGCTCTCCGGCGGCGAGCTGAAGCGAGGCAGGATACATCATGGTGCTCATGTTCAGCGAGTCCACGGAAATCCTGAGCGACCTCAGGTCGTCACAGAAGTGAACAAAGTCTGTCGAGAGCGGCCGGGAAAAAAGGGGATCGCCTCCAAACTTCGATTGTTCATCCACAAGAAAACGGATCAGGGGAAAGCGATCACCCGACCGGCAGTACTCCTCGAGTACCGCCAGTTCATCCGGGCATACATCGAGAGCGAGGATGAGGGAATGCGGGATCGTTGTATCGGACGGAGAGTGTTGAATGGTCGCGAGCCATGATCGCAGAAACGACACGATGCACTGTTCGTACGCGCAGTGAGCGGGAAGAGCGTCACTGACGATCACAACCTTGTGGGTTTCAAGGCTTTTCAACAGAAGCGCATCAAGCGAGTCAAGCTGATGAAGCTGTACCGGCTTGGGACCTGTTGGGTGTCGTGAACACTGAACCAACAGGAACGATAGCGCAACAATGATCAGGATTGCTCGCGTTGTTCGCATGCCTGCAGATGGTAAGCCCGGGCGGTGAGACTGATTTTGTATCGCGGAACCGGTGTCTATTTCCTAGCTTTGAGCATGTTCTGTTTCACCCTGAACCGGACCATCCGTTTGACGAGTGACAGCGGCAAAGGTTCATCCAGGGGAAACTGGACCGCTCCCTTTGAGAAGACATAATCCGACAGCTGATCTTCGAATGCTTCGATACCGCTTCCGGTCGGATAAAAACCGATGTGACGCCCGTGGGCGGCAAACCAGACGAGCACACCGTTCAGGAAAAACGCCGGCATCCTGTAACTGATACGTTCCGTGGCATCCGGGGCTGCCTCGCGAATTGCACGCCGCAGCTCCGTCAGCTTTTTCCGGACGGGGGGTGGAAATGAACTGATGTACTCGTCGGTCGATTTGAACGTCTTCGTCTTCATGGGGGAGCGGGTACGTCTACTTTACTTGTGACTGGCCATAGATCCCGAACAAATCATACGGCTTTTTCGCGAGATTGTCATTCATGAAGGCGGCTGTGAGCGCGATGTATGCGACGAACCCCGCAACGATAAGCAGCTGGACACCGCTTGTCTTTTGTATGGGCTGCCTGGACTTGACGTCACAGACTTCTCCGGGGCAGTACTGCGCTTTCTCCTTGTAGATCATGGAATACACTTTGCACCCAAGGCAAATCCCAAAGGCTGATTCGAAGAACAGGAACACAAGACATGTGAGACAGATGATCCCGGTGATTGGGCTGAATGCATTGACGACGACAAGAAAGACAAACATGATTGCCGACAAAATGAGTCCGATGATCCATGCAAATTTCTTCTGCCGGGCACCGACGTACTCCGGAACCTGGTTCCAGACGATGAGGCGGCCGATGATAAGCGTCGGAGCATATTTTGGATTGATGAACACCCGGATGATGAAATCCGAGAGGAACATTGTTATGACGTATTTTATGAGAAGAAAATTCTCCCGGAAGATGACGAGCATGAACGAGAAAAACATGACAACGAACAGCACGCCTGCTGAAGCCCTTACTTCCCGTTCATTGAGTACGGGAATGGAATACCCCTCTACATTCTCCCCGAATTGAATGATGTTATTCACGGTGCACTCCTGGTTTTTGTTCGAACGGCGGTTGCGGCTGCGAAGAAGTGTTGGTTATCAAGACCGCTTCCATGATCTCTACGGAGGATTGACCTGCGAGTTGCCCCGAGAGGAAGCGATGAGAAGGCAAGATGGGGGAAAAAAAGATAAAAACCGGCAGAGAGGGGGGAACAATCTCACAATTGAGAGTCGTTCACGAAGCGAAGGCAATTGCGCCAGGGATCCTTGACATACATCTCGCGGTTCCCCCAGGTCTGATTTGTCGGCTGAAGGTCGATCCGGATGTTCCCGGCTTCAAATTCGGCGAAGAGCCTGTCCACATCGTCCACAACGATGAACGCAACGCCACCGGGGACGGCGTCGCCGGCAAAGGAGGAGAGGTGAAGGATTGCTCCGTCGCGCACGATGCCCATGTAGCAGGGGTCGGGTCGTGACTCGTCTGCCCGCGTTGCGAAGATGAGCTTGAACCCGAGCTTCGCGCAGTAGTACTCTTCGGCAGCGAGTGAGCTCCCGACGTGAAGAACCGGAATGGCGGATTGAAGCACAAGGGCCTCCGATCTTGGATGATGGTGATGCGTCCGATCACTAACGCCGACGCTGCGTCGATCTGAGAATTACCAGTAGTGATGCACTGCGTCCCGAATGAGGGAATCGTAGACGGAGCGGATACTCTTCATTGCTGATTCGGAAAGCGGAGGCGCATCGGCAGCATTCAGGTTCTCGCCGACCTGCCCGGGGTGTTTCGCTCCGGGAATCGCACACGTAACCTCGGGAAACATCAGAATCCACCGCAACGCCATCGCTGTCAATGATGATCCCGGGGGAACAATCGGGCGCAGGGCATCCACCGCTCGCAGACCGAGCGCGAAGTCGATTCCGGAAAATGTTTCGCCCCGGTCGAACGCCTCGCCATTCCGATTGAACGCGCGGTGATCATCGGGTTCAAAAACAGCATCCTCTCGGAATTTCCCTGTCAGAAGTCCGGACGAAAGAGGAAGGCGTGCGAGAATTCCCACGTTGCGCCGCCTGGCTTCTGCAAAGAACAACTCGGCCGGACGCTGGCGGAAAATGTTGAACACAATCTGCACCGATTGGACGCCGGGATACTCGATCGCCTTCAGCGCCTCCTCGACTTTCTCCACGCTGACACCGTAGTGTCGCAGTTTTCCGGCATTGACAAGCCCGTCGAGCCAACCGAACACTTCGGGACGATAGTACACTTCCGTCGGGGGACAATGAAGCTGCAGCAAATCGATCGCCTCGGTCCCGAGATTCTTCAAACTCCTCTCTACGAACGCGGTGATATTCTGCTTGTTATAACCTTCTGCGACATGCGGGTTTAGTCTTCTCCCCGCCTTTGTGGCAATGTAGAACGACGCGCCGGACTCCTTCCGGAGCCGGGCAAGGAGTTTCTCGCTTCGCCCGTCACCGTACACATCGGCCGTGTCGAAGAAATTCACTCCTCCTTCGAGCGCGCGGCGAAGAGAATCCATTGATTCGCTGTCGCTGACGGATCCCCACGTTCCGCCAATTGCCCATGCGCCGAAGCTGATTGCCGAAAGCCGCAAGCCGGTTCGGCCAAGTTCACGATACTCCATGATCGGTCTCCCTTCATTACTATGAACGTCTGCCACAGATTGTCACGAACGATGCAGTTTCTTCACCGGCTTCTCCAATGAATGTATGAACGCAGGGGAACCGGACGTCGTCACGGACTCTCATTGGGATTTCACTGCAGCATCAATCTTCATGATCAGATCCCTGATGCGCCCGTTGTCGGGGTCGATTTCGAGCCCGCGGCGAAGAACCGAGAGCGCCTCGGCGTTGCGTCCCTGAAGCGAGTAGACGAGGCCAAGATTCCCGTACGCCTGGACGAATGCCGGGTTGAGCTTTAGTACACGCAGGAAATAATCCGCAGCCTCCTGGTTCTTTCCGGCGCCCATATCGAGAATCCCCAAGTTGTTCAGCGATGGGACAAAATCTGGATCAAGGCGCAAAGCGTCCAGGAAGTATTTTTGTGCCGTCACATGATCGGCTTTCTGGTACAAATAGAATTCTCCCAACGCGTTGTGGGCGGGCACGAACCCTGGTTGAGAGAGACATGCCTTCTCGAAGCATTCCAGCGCTGCTGCCTGATTGTTTGTCTGGAGATAGAGTGTTCCAAGTGCCATCCTTGTCGTTGCATCTTCCGGAACCAGCTCGAGCATAGCAAGGTACTCGCGGACGGCTTCTTCACGCTGACCCAGTTGAGCAAGGATCGTCGCAAGCTGAGCGTGCGCGAGAGCATGGCGGGGATTCACATGCGCGAGTTTGCGGTAGGTGCTCGCGGCCGCCTTCAGTCTTCCCTGAAGAGAATAGCTGACCGCAAGTCGGTACAACGCTTCCTCGTTATCGGGATCGTGCTGCAATCCAGCTTCCACGCTGGCAATGACTCTGTTCAAACCCCCTCTGTCCGACCGCGATGAACTGTACATTTGTAGATACGCAGCATTCAAACGAAGCGAGTCTTCCGAACTCTGCCCGTCAAAGAAGTCCCTGAGTGTCGTGGCGAGTCCCGGTACGCCCGCTTTCCTGGTTGCCGGGTCTTTCTGAATCCAGTGGTCCGTGAAATTCACATGGACAACGTCGACCGTCGTGCTGTGACGCATGTGGCAGGCAATACAATCACCGTTCTTGTCGTGGCGTTCGCGCGGCTTTCCTTGAGTGAGTGCCACAGGGTTGTGACAGTTCATGCAGATTTGGTTGAACGCCTTCCGCGGGACCGTCTCAACGTCCTGATGCGGGTTGTGGCATGAAACGCAGACGAGGCCGCCATTGCTCTTCTTGAAGCATTGGCTCATCGCAAACCGCTCGCCGTGACTTGCGACGCGCAGATCTTCCGGCGGCAGATTCTCGAAGAAATACAGGGAGATAATATCCTGCAACCGCAGGCCGGGACGATA